>NZ_JAFNMG010000001.1:0-229411 GCF_026537405.1 Apibacter sp. B3919
TTACCGAAGGATATTATAATGAATTGGTGGGCGTACCTATGGACAATATGGTTCCCGAATATATGGATGAAGATGCAATTCCTTTATGTGAAGAGCAATCGGCTACGGTTACGGATAATAACGATCCGGAAGGAATGTCTCGAATTCGGGTACAGTTTCCTTGGCAAAAGCCTTTTAACGGTACGACTCCCTGGATTCGTTCAATTACCCCGTATGCAGGAAAAGGAAAAGGGATGCATATTGTGCCGGAGATAGGGGAAGAAGTAATCGTAAGTTTTGAGAACGGAAATGCGGAAAAGCCGGTAAGCTTAGGGGCTATGTTTAATGGAGGAGGTAAATCGGGACACGGGGGAGCAGGTAATTATATGAAAGGTTTGCAAACAGTAAAAGGAAATAAAGTATTATTGAATGATAAAGATGGAAGTACTTTATTGACCGATACTCCCGGTTCTGTAAGTATGAAATTTGATGGTAGTGGAAATTCTTCCATAGGAGCATCCTCTACTCAAGTCATTACAATTGGAGCTAGTGGAGAAGCTCCAAACGGTCAATCTTTATTGAAAATGGACAAGGATGGTAATATCAGTCTAGAAGGAAAAACTAAAATTACTCTTAAAGTAGGAGAAAATTCAATTACTTTAACTGAAGATTCCATAATCACCAAAGCAGGTTTAGGAAAAATTGAAACTATTGCAAACGTGGGAGCAATTTCAATGGAAAGTATATCCAGTGAAATTATGATAAAGTCTTCAACTACAAATACCATAAAAGGACAAGAAATAATGATGAGTGGCATAGGTAATATAAGAATAGATTCTCCTGACACAGATTTAACCTAGCCAAAACGCAGGATTATGCCACATGAATTAGAATATATAGTTGATCAAGCGGTTATGCTATGTGATGAGGGAATAAAACCCGATTATTTTAACGGCACGCATAATGCCAATGTAAAAATAAACGGATGTAAAGTCTGCACAATCGCCGATAAAATCCCAATAACCAATATACCCTCATTTGGTATATGTCAAAAAACGCAACAACCTTGCATACCGGTTCCGTTAAAATGGAAAGACACCTACAAAGTAAAGGTAAAAGGCAACCAAACCCTACTCTTTAAAAGCTCTTTACCGTGCGGATTGGGCGGTAAAATAGAATTTGTTACTTCCGGACAAGCACCCATAACTAGGGAAGACTTGGATAAAATGGTTGAAGAGAATGCAGAAGAACCACCAGAAGAAGATGACGACGGCTTAAGCTGGTGGGATGCAGTAGAATTAGTCCCCTTTGTTGGTGGCGTAGTCGGTATGGTACGTTCAGGAATTAAGGGAGAATGGGTAGGATTTGGATTGAGCACAGCCTCTTTTGCACTAGATATTGGAGGTTTAATTTCGTTAGGCGCTGGAAATGCCGCTTCAGCAGCAGTAAAAACGACAAAACTAGCAAATGCAGGCAGTAAAGTAGTCAAGGTAACATCAAAAATAAGTAAAGCAGCCCTAACCGCAGGAGGAAAACTGTTAACCAAAGCAAGTGCTAAAGCAGCAGCCAAAGCCCTTGCCAAAAAAGCCGACGACATAGCCATAAAATACGGAAAAGTATGCGTATTTGCATGCTTTCCTGCGGGGACGCCTATTCACACGCAGCAGGGCATTAGAAAAATAGAACAAATTCGCGAGGGCGATCTGGTTTGGTCGGAGCACGAAACAAGTGGACAAATAAGCCTAAAAAAAGTAATCGCCACTATCCGTAAAGAGATAGATACTACCGTACAAATAGAACTGGAAGGCGAAACCATTGAAACCACTGCCGAACACCCTTTCTACACACAAGAAGGCTGGAAAGATGCCGCCGACCTTACCGAACAAGACCACATA
Source organism: Apibacter sp. B3919 (assembly GCF_026537405.1). Taxonomy (NCBI): domain Bacteria; kingdom Pseudomonadati; phylum Bacteroidota; class Flavobacteriia; order Flavobacteriales; family Weeksellaceae; genus Apibacter; species Apibacter sp. B3919. The sequence continues at coordinate 1,875 of NZ_JAFNMG010000001.1, forward strand.
CAAACCAAAAATAAAAAATGGTATCGTGTAAAAGGACAAAATTTTCTTTATACTAAGAAAAAAGTCTATAATTTTGAAGTTGAAGATTGGCACACCTACTTTGTCGGCAAACTCGCTTGGCTGGTGCATAATGCTAAGCCTTGCTTGAGCGGAATATTCAAATCCATAGAAAGATATGGAATAAAACCTTACAAGGAATTAAAGGCATTAGTTAAAGGAAAAGGTCTTCAAGTTCATCATCTTATTGAAAAAAGATTTGCAAGTATATTAGGTGTAAATAAGAGAGAAATGCTATCAATTGTGTTAACAAAAGAAGAACATCAAATCTTCACTAATGAATGGAGAAAAGTTATACCATACAGAACTAAACCTACTAAAGAATTTATAACCAAAGTAGCAAAAGAAATATATAAAGACTATCCAGAAATATTAAAAGTATTAAAATTATGAAAATAAAATATCGATTTTTTAAAAATTTTTCCTTAAAAGAAGTTTCTAAATTAAAAAATATAAATATTTATGTCGATGTGGGATGTGATGCTTTTACATTCTATGAAAATGACGAAATGAACGAGCAACTTCAATCCATATTCGGAAGCAACTATAAATACTATGTTTCTGTTGTCAAAACAGAATTTTCAGAAAAAGAAAGAATTAATGCCGATTATTTATCAATTGAGGCTAGTAAAATATTGGGATATCCTCAACCAGAAGACTTAGATGGAAATGATGAATTGGAAAAATTTCCTTTTAATGTTTTTCCTTATTTAAAGAACGTATTTGAAATAACAAAAAGAAGTGAAAATTTTGGAATTATTAGAGGAAAGCAAATTGGAAGTATCTCATTATTAAGCGAACCTAAATGGAATAAAAAAGGTATAGGAACAATATATTGGCTTGAAGATACATTTTTTACTACACCTTCAATTTATGAAAATATATTTAAACCACTAAATATACAAAGCAAAAGTGTAATTGGGTATGGTAATCAAAAACCTCTAGTTACAGTAGTTCAATTGTTACCACAAGGAATATCCTCATCTAAATTAAATATAAATGATAATAATATAGATGAGAAAACACATATCCCAGAGTGGGAAATGACTAGGTTTCATTTAAACAATAAAGGATTTTTTCCGTCTTTTGAAAATCATCCTGGAAATTTTGATTTTTTTGTATCTCAAGAAAATTTTGGTTCCGGTCATGCCAATTATAAAGAAGTCTTTGTATCGCAAAAGCTATATCAACTTTTAAAAAATAATAATATAAAAGGACTAGATTATTACCCAGTAAAGAAATAGTAAGCCGAAAATTTACACAGTTAGGGAAAGTAACAGGAAGAACAGCAAAAAAATATATTGATGAAATCACCAGCAAATACGCCCCCGGAACGGTTATTAAAAACACCAAGCGTAATGCGGAAGTCATTGCAAGAGGAGGAGACAAATTGAAAGGAGAGATGATTTTAGAAGTACCTAGACAAACGGAAAAAATTTCCAAAGAAGTTTTAGAGTACGCGGCAAATAAAAAAGTTACAATAAGAGATATAAACGGAAACAGATTAAATTAAAAGAAGCAAATTATGACAAAATATACAGATTACTTCCGAAAAAAAGTAAGAGAAGAATATCTTGCAGTTAGTTGTTGGGAAACATGGAATAATATTAAATTTGAGAAAAAGTAAAAAAAGCTAAGTTCACTTCCGAAGCAGTTGCGAATACAACTACGAGCATTTATTGGAATATGAGTTTTTCGTATTACGGTCTGAAAAATCACTTTACCCTGATTGTTTAGTTTCTATAGTGCCTTGAAACAAATATATTGGCGTTGATATAATCGATAATGAAGGGTGTAATTATCTATCTTATCTTATAATGAAGTTTAAACAAGACCGCACCCTAATATTACAAAAAGTTTGGTTTTATCAATTTATCCCAGGAAACAGCAGTAATTACCAAGAATATTGTATGCATTTTGCATTTGATCAGGATGGAAACTATGCTGCCTGAAAATATATCGATTTTAAGAGGAAATATGAAAATTACGAAGGTTATCAAAAACTGGACTTTTAGACTTATACGAAAAATATCCTGAATTTGGCCAACACCAAGGCATATTTCAACTTGAACGTCCTGTATTGAATGATATTTAAGAAATTTATATATGATTAGTTGTATAAAATACGATTCAAAGCAAAAAAAAAGAGAATATTTTGAAATAGATGATTTAGAAACTTTAATTATTCAATTTGAATCATTACCCGATTATTCAGGAACTACCTTTGAGTTAAAAAAAAATACTATTAAATTAAAATTTCAAATAACCTATGATGATTATTATAGAATCACCTTTTACATAGAAGAGCATGATAAATCTATTTTGGAGAAAAAAGGATTTGGGCTTAAATGCATAACTTTATTTTTTGAAGATGAAGAAAAATTTAAAGATTTAACTGAAAACCCTTTAGAATATTTCAAAAAAGACAGAAAGGTTACTAAATCAGAAATTTTTAATGAACAGATAAATACTACTGTTATTTCAGATACATTAGAAACTAAAAAAAAATTAATTAATACCCAAATTTATAAAACCTATAAAGGAAAAAATTATACTAAAGAAGAATGGGAAAATATGGAACAAAAGCTATACGAAAATTATGTTCAAAAAAATAATTTGGGTAATGGAAATACTGACTGTAAAAAAGAAATTAAGAAAAAAGGGGAAGGATTTTTTTTAGATGAAAAAGATATGAAATAGATAACTTAAGAAAATAAAATGTTTAACTATCAAAAAAATATTATTAATTTATCAAATTAATATATTAAATCTTCAAAAACTAAATCTTATAAATCATAAAAGGTAATATCTTTAAATTAATTAATCTCATCTGCTTATAATCAATAAAATTGAGATTTCAAATAGAAATAATTAATTTATAATTTATAAAATTTGAAAACAATTCACAACAAGCTTCTGATTACTATCAGAAAATAAAATTTATATTAATTAATATATTATCAGAATATAAGAATCATTATCTTAAATTTATTTATAATTTATACCTTCAGTATCCTTGCATTATTAGTATAATTGAAAAAAAGGCGTGAATAAGTAGTTAAATAAATTTGAAAACAATTCACAGCTGCTCAGGCAATGCATTAATTTTTGTATACTATACAAGTATATTATTATAACTAATAAGTATTAAAAATATTATATAAAATTAATACGATATTATAACCGTATTTCCAACCAATTGTGCAGGATAAATTTTAGGTGCTCGGTCAGCTATTTCTAACGGTTGACCGGAGGTTAGAGACCATTTTGCTCCATCTTCAGGACAATAGATATAAAAATCGTCTTTTACTTCCAATCGGGTATTAGATCCCGGGCAAATATGCGGTGCATTTCTGTCGTAGGCTAAAAACTTATTAGCCTCTATTCTAACCAATATTAAGCCCTTAGTACCGGTTAAAGGACCCTCTTCAATATAAACATAATTATTTATCCCGGATAATTTTTGGAATTGAGGTAAATTGAGATCGGCTGAATAACTTATAGAAGAATTAGGAAAACAACTAATCGTTTTATTTCCATTTTCGCATTGGATGAAGAAGAATAACTGTGAAATTAATAATATATAAAGAATTAATTTTTTAATCATAATAAATTTGCTAAATTTGCATACGGATAATCCGACCGTGAAGAGTCGGGTTATTTTTTTTATGTTTATAAATTACAACGCAAAATTACAAAAAATAGTATCATGAATTATGTAACGAAAGAAGGTCTAGATAAATTACGTAAGGAACTTGATCAATTGGAACAAGTTGAAAGACCTAAAATCACACAGCAAATTGCTGAAGCTAGGGATAAGGGTGATTTATCTGAAAATGCGGAATACGATGCGGCTAAAGAAGCACAAGGTCTGCTTGAAATGCGAATATCTAAGCTTAAAGATATAATTTCTAATTCTAAAATAATAGATCAATCGCAAGTTGATACTTCTAAAGTAGCTATATTATGTTCTGTTAAAATAAAGAATACTGCCAATGGACAGGAGATGAAGTATACCTTGGTTCCGGATACGGAAACCGATTTAAAAACCGGAAAAATCTCTGTTAATACACCCATTGCTAAAGGACTTTTAGGAAAGGAAGTTGGAGAAACTGCCGAAATCAATTTACCGAACGGTAATCGAATTAATTTTGAGATTTTAGAAATTTCATTAGATTAATAAGCTAAATTTACAACCTATGGCAAGTATATTTTCAAAAATCGTAGCAGGAGAAATTCCCTGTTATAAAGTTGCAGAAAGCGAAAAACACCTTGCTTTTTTAGATGCATTTCCAATAGTAATAGGACATGTATTAGTAATTCCTAAAAAAGAAACCGATAAACTGTTTGATTTACCCAAAGAAGAATATGATGAATTAATGGATTTTACCTATAGGGTTGCTCAGGCAGTAGGGAAAGCTATTCCATGTTTACGGGTAGGAATGTCTGTACAAGGATTGGAAGTTCCCCATGTTCATGTTCATCTGATCCCATTAAACGCTATCGGAGACATGAATTTTGGTAACAAATTGACACTGAGTTCGGAAGAATTTACTGAAATTGCTGACAAAATAAAGTCTTATCTATAGGGACTCTTGTTTGGTATAGTTTTAGTGAGAAAATTAAGTAAAAAATTTTAGAAAAAGATTAATAAAAATGGATTTAGGAAAAGAGTTCCATAAATATGCAGTAAAACACCAGGGAATTAATAGTCTGGCGGTAGATCAATACGTAAATTCAATGACTCCATATATTACTGAAGAACGAAAATTAAATGTAGCACAAATGGATGTGTTCTCTCGGTTGATGATGGATAGAATTATATTCCTGGGAACAGGTATAGACGATCAAATAGCCAATATTGTAACCGCTCAATTATTGTTCTTGGAAAGTACAGATGCCAATAAAGATATTCAAATATATATTAATTCTCCCGGAGGAGGAGTTTATGCCGGACTAGGTATATATGATACCATGCAAATTATTAAGCCTGATGTGGCTACTATTTGTACCGGTATGGCTGCTTCTATGGGAGCCGTATTATTGACCGCAGGTGCTGCCGGAAAAAGATCAGCATTGAAACATTCCCGAATTATGATTCATCAACCATTGGGAGGAGCTCAAGGGCAAGCCTCCGATATGGAAATTACATTAAAGGAGATCTTAAAGCTGAAAAAAGAATTATATGAAATTTTGGCAGAGCATTCCGGTCAACCTTTTGAAAAAATTGAGAAGGATTCAGATAGGGACTATTGGATGATTGCTTCAGAAGCTAAAGAATATGGACTTATTGATGAAGTTCTTGAAAAACGGTAAAGCTTTGTTTTGTTGAGAACCACATACATATAATATAATATTTATACTAAGACTTTCGTTTGTTCGATATCTACAAACGAAAGTTTTTTGTTTTTTTAAATAACGTTCAATGAGTAATAAATTACTTTTTTTGTTTGCATTTTTATTTAGTTTATCTTATAATGCACAAATCAAAATTACGGGGGTAATTATAAATCAAGATACCCAGCGTCCTATTGAAGGAGCAAAAATATCTTTTCCTGAAGCTCCCGAGATTTCAACCCTTTCAAATAATATTGGATATTTTTCACTCGAATCTAAAAATAACTTTGATTCTATCGTTGTTCAGATTGTGAATTATAAGAAAAAGTCATTTCCTGTCAATAAAAAACAAAACTTAAATTTAATTATTAAATTCTCTGAAAAAGATAAGATTGGTACATCCTCAATTCCTCCATCAATTACCAATCAAACTAAAATTGATACGGATAGTATATCACCATCTTCTAACCAGCAAGTTAATTACGTTAGAGTTTCCGGTCAATTGTTAGATGAAGATACAGAAAAGCCAATTCCGGATGCTGATATTTTTCTTAAAAATACTCAGGTTTACGCCACTACAGACAGTGACGGAAATTTTGAATTACAATCCAATAAATTCATTGACACGTTACAAATTATTACAGATAAATACCCGACAAAATATATACCTTTACAAAGGGGAGATAATCTAGGCTTAATTGTAAATCTCAAATTAAAAAACAAAAATAGTAGCCAATCAACCGATAAAGGAACCGTAAGCAAAGAAAAGGAAATAGACGAGGTAGTAGTTACCGGCTTTCCGAAAAAACGTTTACCTAAAAAAGAAAATCCGGCATACCGCATATTGCGTGAATTATGGAAGAGAAGAAGAACCAACGGTTTGACTAATTTTAAGAATTATCAATATAAAGAATATGAGAAAATCGAATTTGATTTAAATAATGTTGATAGTGCTTTTATAAGTAAAAAAATCTTTAAAAAATTAAACATTTCAGCCAAAGACATAGATACATTAGATATCTCAGGAAAAACGTACATTCCCGTTTTTCTTAACGAATCCCTTTCCGATATAGTTGGACAAAATACGCCTTCCAAAAGGGAAAAATCCTTTTTAAGAGGAAATAAAGCTTCCGGAATTCCTAATAATGATATTGTAGCCAATACGGTTAAAAATTTGTATAAAGATGTTAACATATACGATAATGTGTTAAACTTTTTTAATAAAGGATTCACCAGTCCGGTAGCTACTATTGGATTTTCCGTATACGATTATTTATTAGCTGATACGGTTTCCGTAGATGGAGTTGATTGTTATTATATTAAATACAGGCCTCGAAGAGAAAATGAGCTTACTTTTAAAGGAGATTTATATATTACTAAAGATACTTATGCAGTAAAGCAAGTTACCTTACAATCCACTTCGGGTATTAATGTAAACTTCGTTAAAGACATATATATGGAATTGAATTATGACAATGTCAATGATTCAATCTTTATTCCATTACGAAATTACACGGTTTTGGATATGTCTCTTATAACTAAAAAAGAAGGAGGAAAAGGTATGTTTGCAAAACGTACCATAACTTATAATGATTATAAATTCGATGAGCCGCAAGGCACTGTAGAAAAACTTTTAGATCAACAATGGGAACCTATTTCTGAAGGAGCTTATAACAGGAAAGATGATTTTTGGGCCGACAATCGTCCGGATCGTCTCAATGAAGATGATAAAAAGGCATATGAAATGGTAGACAAGGTATCTAAAACCCGATTATTTAGAAATATTGTAGATGCCGTACAAATTCTTTCCTCAGGCTATGTCAATGTGGGTAATGCCATTGATATTGGAAATCTGTATCAAACACTAGGATATAACGATGTTGAAGGAACCAGAATTCGTTTAGGAGCCAGGACGTTTTTCTCTCCCAATGATATGTGGAGAGTGGAAGGATATACGGCATACGGATTTAAAGATGATCAATTTAAATATGGTTTTGAAGGGCGCTTGATGTTAAACAAATACAATCGTTTTACGATAGGTGCGGGAACAAAAAGGGATATAACTCAGTTAGGGACTTCGCTTACAGAAAATGAGGGAATTATGACCCGTTCTTTTGCGTCATCTTCCATCATATCCCGAGGAAGTAATGAATATTTGAGTTCTGTCAATCAAACCAATGCATTTTTATCTATTGAACCGTGGAAAAATGTACAATTGCGATTAGATGGAACTTATCAATACATAAAATCGGCGAATCCGTTCAAATTTAATATCGGTTATTACAACAAAAAAGGTGATATTAAAAACGATTTGTATGATTCTCATTTAACATTTAGTATTCAAGCGAGACCGGGAGCTAAATATTCTCGTTTTGGATTAGACAGATATGAACATACGACTTTATCTCCAACCTTAATTTTAAAATATATAAAAGGATTCAATGGAGTATTGGATGGTGATTTTAACTATGATAAAATACAATTTTTATACAATCATCCGATCCTTTGGGGACCGATTGGTAAATCGAATGTTACTTTTGAATTCGGAAAATCGTTTAATAAATTGCCCTTATCCTTGTTAGGAATCATACCGGGTAACCAGTCTTACGGTATCATAAATAATACCTTTGCATTGCTGGATTACTATGATTTCGTAACAGATATTTATACGGCATTGCATGTTGAACATCACTTCAACGGAAGGATATTTTCCTATATTCCTTTATTGAAAAAATTACAATTAAGAGAAGTAGCGATTTTCAGAGGTGTTTGGGGAGATATATCCGAAGGCTCCAAGAATATGAATGCTTCTAATATCAGATATGTAGCGCCTAATAAAGATATCTATTATGAATATGGATTTGGTATCGAAAATATAGGGTTTGGAAATTTAAGAATCTTTAGAGTAGATTTTAACTGGAGAGGGAATTACTTACATATGCCAGATGTTAATAAATTCGGAGTTAAATTTGGAATGCAATTTACATTCTAAAAATCATACGATTTAAAAAGAAAAAAAAGGAGTAATTATAGTACTCCTTTTTTTATTGAATTTTATATTAATTATTTTTTAATTCGAGAATTAGTTAAAACATAAGTGCCGACTAATTCCCTGATATTTACATAGGTTTTCTTCATAAGTTTAGGGATATCCTTTTTTCTAATCCATTGGGCTTTATCAATTCCTTCATTTTTTTGAGGTTTAGGTTTTTCATTTCCATCATACTTCATTTCAAACCACTGAACTATTTTTAAAAAGTATTTTTTTTCAGATTGATACACATGATAAGTTGTCGTTAGGTATTTTTTTAATTTTAGATTAGAAATAGAACATTCTTCTTCTACTTCCCTTTTGGCAGCTTTTTTAAAAGTTTCATTTTCTTCCACATGACCTTTCGGTAAATCCCAATAACCGTTTCTTTTAATAAATAAATAATTGTCTTTACTATTATTAACTAATCCTCCCGCTGCATACACGGGTGTAGCTATTTTTTGTAATTTTTTCCAAACTTTTTTGGTTTCAGATGAGTAAACATGAATGGAATTTACTTTCGTATGGTACAAAATATCCAGAGCGTATACCAAAGTTTTCGAATTTTCGTATGGAAGGTTAATGGCACCTTTTCTCTTATTTTTACCAAGGGTAAGAAATCTTTCGTTTACAGAAATTTTGTACATTTGTGTTTGTTTTTACCAAAATTACAAAAATGAATATTAAAGGAGAAAAAATACTGGTTAATAAATCGGCAGAAGATATTTACACGTTAGCATCTCAGCCTTCTGAATTTAAAAAGTTCATGCCTGAAACCATTGATAAGTTTGAGGCAGATGAAGATGGATTTGTTTTTGCATTAAAAGGAATGCCTGAAATTGCCTTGAAAATGAAAGAAAGAATTCCTTATTCAAAAATTGTATTAAGTTCGGCTAAAGAAACTTTGAATTTTGACTTAAGTTTATTAATAGATCAGGTTACAGATAGTTCAAGTGAAGTTCAATTTACTTTCGATGGTAAATTTAATATGTTTATATCTGCCATGGTTGAAAAACCTTTAAAAAATTTAATTAAAGCTTTAACGGAAGGAGTTACTAAAATTTCATAATGTTAAATTTGAAACATAAAAAAAGCTATTTTATTTAAAAATAGCTTTTTTTTATATAAAGAATATTCAACTTATTTTTTTCCTTTTTTACTTCCTTTTTCAGGGTTGAAATTATCATACGCATATTTCACGGCTCTAAAAACATCTACAACACCTCCGGTCGCTGAAAGTTGATCAAAAGTTGTTTTAATCATAGGACTGTTTTCACTCTCGCCACCTGCCGTTACTTCTATAGTAGATTTATTTGCTGTTATGAATAATATATTTTTCACTTGTTCAGCAGTTAACTGAGGAAAATAAGACCATAAAAGGGCAGCACATCCCGCAACAACCGGAGAAGCCATACTGGTACCTTGTAAAAATTTATATTTTCCTTTAGTAACGGTAGAGTAAATTTCTAATCCGGGTGCAAAAATATCAACTTTTTCTTTTCCGTAGTTAGAAAAAGATGCTTTCAATGCATTATTATATCGAGTACTGGCTCCTACGGTAATCCAATTGTTTACAAAAGATTTATGCTCATTATCCTTAAAATTGGTTGGATAATTATACTCAGTATCTACATTTTTATTATCATTACCGGCAGCATGAACCATTAATACGCCCTTTTTTTCCGCGTATTTCATAGCTTCCCATACTCTCTCTTTATTAGGAGAAAAAGGCTTACCAAAACTCATATTGATCACTTTAGCGCCATTATCAACGGCATAATATATGGCATTGGCAATATCTTTATCTCTTTCATCACCATCCGGAACGGCTCGAACTACTAAGATTTTTGCAACATCACCGGCAATACCGTCCATTCCTATATTATTATTTCTAACTGCTGCAATTATACCGGAAACATGAGTTCCATGTAATGCATCCGGGCCTTCCACTTCATTGTTACCGTAATGTTTTTCCTTAATATCTGTATAATCATCACCTACAATGTAGCGAGGATCATAACTTTTATTAAGCATGTAATCTACTTTTCCGGAATAATACTTAACTGCTTCACCCATTTCACTATCCGCCAACATATTGATTTGAGTTGCATTTTTTCCTTCCAAATCGCTATTATTTGCAATCATCTGAAGGAAAGCTTGTTTATATTGAGGAACAGTAAAAGTTGCCTCATTTACATTTTCAAGAGTCAAAGGTTTGTCACCCAGAGCATTTTGTAATTCAGTGGTCATTTGTCTTATCAAAGCTTTTTGCTCATCAATATTAGATAGGGCATCTTTAGCTTCACCTAAATCTTTATCATATATAAATTTAGCTCTTTGATATTCTTTGAATTCGTTCGGATACTTTTCCCGATTTTTTTCATTAGTTTTCAGATCACCGGTTTCGAACAGTTTTTCATATAAAGAAACTATACGGGTTGATTCCATAGTATCGTGGTCTACATCTTTTCCGTCTTTTCCACCGATAAAATCCCATCCATGAACATCGTCAGCATATCCATTACCGTCGTCATCTTTACCGTTATTAGCGATTTCTTTTGGATTATTCCAAATATTATTTTTCAAATCCGGATGATCAATTTGTACACCACTATCAATTACTCCAACGATAATAGGAGAGGGCTTGAGTCCTTTAGAATTTAGAAATTCAATAGCATCAGTAGTCCCTACACCATAAATACCGGTTTTTTCATAACTTTGATGATACCAGTTTTTTAAAGCAAGGGAATCAACTGCCGGAACGTTATTTTGAGCAAATGCATTGGCAGTAAAGAATGCAAAAGCGAAGCTTAGGCTTAATAGTTTTATCTTCATTTAAAATTATTTATTTATTCGACATTAGTAAGGTAAGTAGCAGATTTCGGGCCAAGATTGCATATAAGATCTAGTATGGAAAGATCATTCATAAACTCGAAACGGTCTGAAAATACCTGAATATATTTTTTATTTTTATAGGGACTTTCTTTTTTTGCATTGAATGCTTCTCGCGCATCGGTAAACGGAGGATTTTTTACATATTCATCCGTGAGTTCGTACGAACATTCCAACTTTAGGATAGAACATGCCCATTCTATTGTGTTTAGATTTAAATCTAATAAAAAGGTTTCTTTTTTTTCCAATAATTGGATTAGCTTATCTTCGTAATATTCAAAGTAAGGAGAACTTTGATACGCTGATTGTAACGATTTAATGTGTAATTTTTGCCATGAAGACGCATAGGAAATCTTAATATCTTTTATAATTCTGGCTCCTGAATGTTCAATAGGAACAATAAGAGGCAATTTTCCATTAGCTCCTTGAACAATGCAACGATTACGATAAGTTTGTTTAGGAAAATTTTCCCACTGTTCCAAATAGATCTTTTCCGAATGGATCCATTTTTCAAAATAAGAAACAGGAGGAAAATAAAAACAAGGTAAGACGATCATAGTTATTTTTTATGAAAGTGCTAATTTACCATAAAAATAAATATGATCTTCTTATTTTAACAAAATATGTATGCGATCTATTTTATATGAAATTTACTTTTTTTCTGTCTTTAAAATTAATTAGAAAAAATTATATCGTATACCCAAAAATCCTCTTAATTTTTGCAAGGACGCATAATTATAAGAAGTATCAAAAGTGTACCCGTTAGGATTGGTAATCGGATTATCAACCTCTTTATTGAAAGGGTCAAAAGGACGCATGATCGGGTTTTTGGGCGTAAAATTAAATAGGTTTTTAATTCCTCCGTAAATTTCCATTCCATTATGGAATTTCTTGGTGACTTGTATATTTGCGATGCAATACCACGGGGAATATTCACTTCTAAAATCATTAGGTTCGATAGGCAACCTCATTTTTCCGTTCCATTGTCCTGAAAAGTCCAATATATAATTTTTAGGAAATGTGTAAGTCATAACAAATGTTCCGGACCATTTAGGTGCATAAAGCTGATCTGTTCTAAGATAAGAACCCTTGTAATCTTTTTCTTTGGTGTAAACATCCATATAAGTAACACCCGCCATAATTTTAAAAGGAATTAAAAAAGACCATTCCGTATTTAAAGATATACCTTGCGAAACAGCATGTCCGTCTAAGTTATCATAAATGATTTTAGTAGGATCGGAATCGAAGTCACCAATAATTTTATTAGTAAAATAAGAATAAAAACCGGTGATATCCAGATTTACATTCAGATCATCGAACATCATTTTTTTAACATAGTTCAAATTTCCGTTATATGAACGTTCAGGCTTTAAAGAATTCAAGATAACTACATCTCTGGCTCCCGTAAGAGCAGAATGATCTTCCGTAAAGATATTTACAACTCTAAAACCGGTTCCAAAACTGGCTCGGAAGGTATTCGTATAATTGGGTGAAAACTTATAGGCAATTCTTGGAGAATGTACATTTCCATGATGTTTATCGTTATCGTATCTATACCCAAGTAAAAGTTTATTTTTAGTATTTATAGACCATTCATCTTGTAAAAATAATCCCGGTAACGGTGTTTCTGAAGGTCTGTTTTTTGAGCCGTCAGGAGAAGCGGTCGCAGGTGTATTGTCATCGTAGTAAGTATATCTAAAAGAAGCTCCTGCTAAAAAGTTATGATTTTTTATGGTTTTATCCCAATAACTTTGGATAAAAGCTACTTGTTGAGTTGCCATATACGGAGTATTCCCATACCATGAGTTTTGATCATGCCAATTATATGAAAATTGGGTGTATATTTTTTCATGTAGAGGTAATTGGTAAAGTCCGATCACTTCGGCACGTTTCGTATATATACTTTCTCCGTAAACCTCGTCACTTCCTCGATATTTTTTACTCCAGTTCATTTCTCCACCCCAGCGATCTTCATTGACCCATCGCAGCCCTAAACTGGCAACTCTGTTTTCGTTTCGTTTAAAACTCCATTTATTAAAAACCGATATTCTGTTTTGTAAAGTTAAATCGGTAAATCCGTCGTGATTGGCATCGATAGGATTATCATAATAAAAATGATTGATACCCAGTAAACTGGTTACTTTTTTACCGGCATTAAATTTAAAGGATAAATCCGTACTTAGTTCTCCCCAGCTTGTACTGAAAATATCCGCTGCAAATTTGGGTGCTTTTTGTGGGTTTTTAGTTATTACGTTTATAATTCCCCCCATAGCTTCTGAGCCGTATAAAGAAGAGGCGGGACCTTTAACTACCTCAATTCTTTCTACCAAACTATTGGGAATCCCACTTAAACCATAAACAGTAGCTAATCCGCTAACGATAGGCATCCCGTCAATTAATATCATGGTATAAGGACCTTCCATACCGTTTATGTGAATATCTCCCGTATTACAAACGCTGCAATTTATTTGAGGTTTAACTCCGTTAATCATTCCTACGGCATCGAAAAGACTGGGAGTAGGATTTTTTTTGAATAGTTTTGGTGTAATAATTTCAACAGGCACCGGGCTGTCAGATTTTCTAACTTCCTTCAAGGTTCCAGTCACGACAACATCGTCAATCGATTTTTCTTTAGAGTTTTTAATTGAATCTTTAACTTCTTGGGAATATAGTGTGCAAAGGGATAATGCAAAAAGTACAGTCAATCCTCTTTTCATAATTATTAATTTTAGACTCGCAAATATAAAAAATTAGATTAGTCTAACAAATTTATTTTACGATTGTATTTTGGAAAAATAAATTATTTGGTCTTGAAAAATTAATATTTTAAATATATTTGTAAATGTTCTCATCTATAGAAGAAAATTATCTAAAAGCCTTATATAATCTGTCTGACGAAAAGGGAGAAGTATCTACTTTGGCGTTAAGCCAATCCTTAGATATCAAAATGCCTACTGTGAACAGCATGATGAAAAAATTCTTGAAAAAAGGATTGGTCTACTATCAGAGCTATAAACCGTTAAAACTGACAGAAAAAGGTAAAAAAGAAGCCGCTTTAATTCTTAGGAAACACCGTCTAACTGAAATGTATTTGGTTGAAAAAATGGGATTTAGTTGGGAAGATGTTCATGAAGTAGCCGAACAAATCGAACATATACATTCAGAAAAATTTTTCAATAAAATGGACGAATTGTTAGATTATCCTAAGTTCGATCCTCACGGTTCACCTATACCGGATAAACAAGGAAATATTGAAGGGGGACGCTTTAAAAAGTTAAACGAATACCAGATTGGAGAAATCGTGGAATTATCCGCTATCATTCACAGTTCTAAAGAATTTTTAAAATATTTAAATTCTAAAAATTTCAATTTAGGAATTAAATTTCAGATTGAATCAGTCGAAGAGTTCGACGGAAGTGTAACCGTTCAAATTGTAGGTCAAAATAGAACAGAAGTTTTAAGTAATATGATTGCTGAAAAACTTTTAGTCAAAAATTGTTTAAATTAAAGTTACCGCTCAATTACTATCATTTAATTATAAGGTAAAAGTGCAGTAAATGAGTTAATTAATTTAATTTTTACTATATTTACTATATGAAGAAGGGATATGCAGATTTACCTTTACACTATGGAATAGTTCCCGCCTGGTTAGCTAAAAGAATGGCTTTATTAGGTGGAGCGATTGTAGAGGCTATAGTTCAAGAATACGGAAGAAAAACTTTCTTACAAAAATTAAGCGACCCGTTTTGGTTTCAATCTTTAGGATGTGTTTTAGGAATGGATTGGCATTCTTCAGGAATAACCACTTCCGTTATGAATGCTTTGAAAAAAGCAATAAATCAAAGATCCTCGGAACTTGGTATTTATGTATGCGGGGGCAGGGGGAAATCTTCACGAAATACTCCAACGGAATTACTTCATATTGCCGATAAAACCGGTTTAGATGCAAATGAACTCATTACTAAGAGCAGATTGGTAGCTAAAGTTGATAATTGTGCGGTTCAAGATGGTTTCCAAATATATTTACATTCTTTTGTAGTTACTAAAGATGGTGATTGGACAGTTGTGCAGCAAGGAATGAATATCAACGATAAATTGGCAAGAAGGTATCATTGGCTCTCTTCCTCAGTTCAATCCTTTACGGAAACTCCCCATACTTTTATTTATGGTAAAAACAAAGGAGAAATCCTTAATCTGACCGATAAAGATGCTTCTACTACCAAACAGGGAATTTTGGAACTAACTAAGGAAAATCCGGATCGTTTAATGAAAGAAATATCCCTTATACTGCCTTCTCATCATGAGGTACGCGAAAAAGACGTCAATTTGAAGAGATTGGGCGCTGCTTTGGTACTTGCTCATGAAACAGATGTTCAAGATGTGGAGTCTCTGTTGCTTTTGAATGGAGTAGGACCCAGAACGCTTCAATCGTTGACCTTAGTTAGTGAGGTAATACATGGCACTCCTTCCAGATTTTCAGATCCCGCCCGATTTTCTTTTGCACACGGAGGAAAAGACGGACATCCTTTTCCTGTACCCACTCGAGTATATGATGAAACCATTGAAATTTTTGATAAAGCATTGCAACGATCTAAATTAGGAGATACCGATAAATTGGAAGCATTGAAAAATCTTTCCAAAGTATCTATGGAAATTGAAAAGAATTTTAAACCCAGTGACAATTTTCATGAATGGATTGAAAATGAACGGAAAAATTCCTGGAAATACGGTGGTAAAACCATCTATGGAGATGCCGTTGAAAACAGCAGTCTTATAAAAAAAACCGGCAAGAAAACTGATAAATCTGTAAATAAAAAAATAGATAAAAACCAACTCACCCTGTTTGATTAAGCATAAGAAGGTATTTAAAGACTTTCACCAATAAATTTAGACTTTAATTCTGTTTCCGTCCATTCTTTTTGCGGATTACTTTGCGCTGTAATACCACCACCTACATAAAGTAAAGCTCCATTAGCATATAGTTTAGCACATCGTAAATTAACGAAATACTTTTTAAATTTCTGAGTTTCCAATCCTATATATCCTGCATAAAAATCACGATTATATCCTTCATTCTCCAAAATATAACTTCTACTTTTATTTAACGGAATTCCACAAACGGCAGGTGTAGGATGCAAATCTGCTATCAATTGAGGTAGTTGATAAGAAGTATTTAATTTTGCAGAAAGATAGGTTACTAAATGTTTAACATGTCCTAAATGAAGTGTTTCAGGACCTTTTACCGTTAAATTCGAAGTATAGGCTTTAATTTTTTCACAAATATAATCTGTGACATATTTTTGCTCTTCTATTTCTTTGCTTTCCCACTGAACAGAATCAATATCCGGTAACGTTCCGGCAAGCGCCATCGTTGTAAATAAAGAATTTTCAAAAGATCCTAAGATTTCAGGAGTAGCCCCCATCCAAATTTCATTTTGATTCCAATAGCTTACTTGGCAAAAGGAGGATGGATATTTTTCACATAAAAACAAAAACGATTTGAAAGGGTTGATATTATCCTTATCGATCCATTTTTCGCGAGAAATTACAATTTTATCTGTTTGTTTTTGTTGAATATAATGAATGGTCCGTTGAAGAAGATTTAAATATTCTTGTTCTGAAATAACCTTTGTATTTTCATTGTTAGGTAGAGGAAATATATGATCATTCGATGGTAATAAATCTTTTACCTCAGTAAATGTTGAAAAATGGAAAGTATATTTCTTTGAATTATCAAAAGATTGAAAAGAATATTCATATAAGCCGCCCTCTTCCTTTTTGATTAAAAATATTTTTTTGTCTTTAGGAAGTCGAATAAAAGCAAAAGGAATATTTTTTTTAATGCAATCTTTAACTGTTTCAGAAAGTACCATTATTCAAAATTATTTTTAGGAACAATGCGGTTAGTCATGGTAACATAACAATTTTTAAAAGTATTTCCCTCATCATCCGTACAAAAAATATTAATTTCAACTACATGGGATGTGTTACCTTTGTTAATAAATTGGGCTGTAGCTGAAATTTTTCCGTTTTTAACAGATTTTAAATGATAGCCGTTTACTTGCGTTCCTAAAACATAATAATTTGAAGGATCAACTGAGGTAATAGATAAAACCGAACCAACAGTTTCAGCAAGAGCTAATGAGGCTCCACCATGTAAAAATCCTATCGGTTGGTGTACCCGGGAATTTACTTCCATTTCTGCAGTTAGTGTATCTCCTGTAAAATCAGTGTATACGATCCCTAAGGTATCCATTAATGTATTTGGTGAAGATTCATTTAGCTTGGCCAAAAGTTCTGCCTTATCCATTTTTTACTATTTAAGTTTCATGCAAATTTATAAAAAATTAAACTCAAGGATTGGGCTAGAGGAAAGAATACCGATTCTAATTTTTTTACTATTTCTTTCTTTGCAATCTAATTGCAACATAGGGGAATTATTTTTGTTATATAATTAAAAAATACAGATAGTTATGTCTTCTTATAAACCCGGTTGCGCCTGTAATGACAACGATAGAAAAAATATTACTAATCAAGGAGATCATGAATCTTCTCATGGGCATACCCATGATCACGAACTAGATTTCAACATAAATATTTTTCAATTATTTTTACCGGCCATCATAAGTTCTATCCTTTTAGCTCTCGCTCTCATTTTAGATTATTCTAAAACTTCATTTTTCAATTCTTGGATTAGATTGGGAGTATATATTCTAGCTTATTTGCCTGTAGGGTTTCCTGTATTTAAAGAAATGTTGGAAGAATTTAAGCATAAGGATTTTTTCAATGAGCTATCGTTAATGTTTTTAGCTTCGGTAGGTGCTTTTTATATAGGAGAATATCCGGAAGCGGTTGCAGTTATGTTATTTTATTCCATTGGAGAGAACTTCCAATCGTTGGCAGTAGCTAAAGCTAAAAGAAATATTAATGCTTTATTGGATCAAAGACCCGATGAAGCAACAATTATTGAAAATCAAACTACTAAAGTCGTAAAAGCTAAAGAGGTTCAAGTAGGCGAAATTATACAATTGAAACCGGGAGATAAAGTAGCATTGGATGGAGAATTGCTTTCTTCAACGGCTACGTTCAATACCTCTGCGTTAACCGGGGAAAGTACTCCGCAAAGTAAAGAAAAAGGGGAGACCATTTTAGCAGGAATGATAAATCTTAACACTTCATCACTTGTAAAAGTTACTACTCCTTACTCAGACAGTAAACTATCTAAAATATTGGATTTAGTTCAAAACGCTACCGGTCAAAAAGCGAAAACAGAATTGTTTATCAGAAAATTTGCGAAGATTTATACTCCGGCGGTTTTCTTTATTGCCTTGCTGGTGTTTATATTACCTTATTTTTTTGTTACAAACTATGAATATGAAACCTGGTTGTATCGATCCTTAATATTTTTAGTTATATCCTGTCCTTGTGCTTTGGTAATCTCAATACCTTTAGGATATTTCGGTGGCATAGGTTTAGCTTCAAGAAACGGTATTTTGGTTAAAGGTTCCAACTTTTTGGATATCTTGGCTGAAGTCAAACAAATTGTATTTGATAAAACAGGAACTTTAACTCTAGGAAATTTTTCTGTTCAAAATGTACATGTTGAGCAAGGTTTTGATCGGACTCAATTATTACAATGGGTTAATATAGCCGAATCTCATAGTAATCATCCGATTGCCGCCGCAATTCAAGCTTATGTTAATCATAAACCTGAGGTAACAAAAATTACTTCCATGGAAGATATTCCGGGAAAAGGGATTAAAGTGGAAATAGAAGATAATGAATTGTTAGTAGGTAATTTTAAATTAATGGATGCCTATTCTATTTCTTATCCGGAAACTTGTAAAGAAATCATAAATACTGTAGTTTTAATTGCAGTAAATAATAAGTTCGCCGGATATTTGGAAATTGCAGATCAAATTAAATCAGGAGCTCAACAAGATATTAAAAAAATACATGATTTAGGCATCGGGGCAACTATTCTTAGCGGTGATAAAAATACAATCGTACAAAAAGTTGCCCGGGAATTAGGTATAGATCATGCCTATGGTGAACTTTTACCGGAAGATAAGGTAAGTAAAATGAAGGAAATAAAATCAACAGTGATTGGTAAAGTAGCTTTTGTAGGTGATGGATTTAATGATGCACCGGTGATCGCTTTAAGTGATGTTGGTATAGCCATGGGAGGTTTAGGCAGTGATGCGACGATTGAAGTAGCTGATGTCATAATTCAAGACGATCAGACCTCTAAAATTCCTTTAGCCGTTAAAATAGGAAAAGCCACCAAACATGTTGTGTGGCAAAATGTGATATTAGCTTTTGGTATTAAAATTATTGTAATGATTTTAGGAATTTTTGGTGATATCCATCTATTGGAAGCTGTATTTGCCGATGTGGGTGTAGCCCTTTTAGCTATATTAAATGCCGTTCGTCTACAAAAAGCCAACCTAAATAAATAGAATTTTCTCTACCATTTGTACGAATAAATTTTAATACATGCTTTATTAAAACAGGTAAGTAAACTAGGTACTTATCTGTTTAAAATTCGATATATGTTGATTGCCGATTAATTTTTGATTCTAATGTTTAAACATATATTAATACAATAAATTATTTTTCAATTTATCAATATTTAAATGCATTCGGTTAATCAAAAAATTTTGAATGGATCCATACTCATTTTCTATTTCGTTTAATGCGCTTTCTAAATAATCCGGTATGACTGTATACAAATATTTGTTGGATGGATTTTGTTCAATCAACGGATGGTATTTATCCGCCAGATAATCATTGGATGCTAAATAATCTTTTAAAATAATATCTTTAGGAATATCTAGAGCATATAGCAACAATGCGGTAGCCAATCCGGTGCGATCTTTCCCTGCTGAACAATGAAAAAGGAGCGGTAATTTTTCTTGATCTAGTATATAGGTAAAAAATTCTTCGTATGCGTTTAAATATTTATCTTCTGTAACTAAAAGTTTGTATAAATGCTTCATAGCATTTATTACATCATTTTTGCTCGTATGAATACTTTTAGCATATGCTTTTAAACGACCGGGTTCAATACACAAATAGTAATGATTTTTAACTTCTGCAGGAATTTTGTCGGGTAAGGCCTTATATTCTTCTTCGCATCTGAAATCAACTAAAGTAATTATAGGAATACTGGATAAATATAGTAAATCATTATGAGTTAGATTATATAAATCGTCTGTTCTAAATAATTTCCCCCATTTAATTCGTTTTCCGTCTTTAGATTCTAAACCTCCTAAATCCCTAAAATTATATCCTCCTTCCATCGGAAGGTGTGTTTCCGCAAGTATAGCCGATCCTTCCGAAGTCTCTAATTTAAAATAACTTCTTTTGGATGGTAATATATATAAGGGATAAGTTCCGTAATCTTTACCTTGCGCGATCGGTTTTTTAGTATCAATAGTTTGAACTGAATCGCCTGAATATAATTTCCATTCTCCCGAAATATTTATATTTAAATAAGCTGATTTTGTATGCTTTTCTCGTATAATTTTACATCTTTTTAGAATGTCAATAGGGTTATCTGAATTTTCTTTTTCTTTAGTCATACCTGCAATCATACTAATTTTTGGATTATATTACTTATTAAAAACTTAAATCACATCAAATTTATTGCCATAAAAATTATTGAAATAATCTATATTTTAATTATTTGTAAAAGAATACTAATTAAAGTAGGTCTTTTTAATATCTTTGCAGGTAAAATAATAATTTACTATACGAATTCAGGAATACTACGTTTTAATTTATCGGATTGATTTTAAAATTTATTTTAAAATCATGACTTTCTAAGAAAATAAAATATCTATATATAATGTATGTTTAAGTACTAAAAAATAATAAAGGTATAACTATGGTTTCAATACATGAATGGTGGACAATTTTTAAACAACAATTTTATCAAATTTCTTTTTTAGAAGCCATAGGAGTTGCTTTTGGTATAGCGGAAGCTTTATTCGCCAAATATAATAAGGTTTGGTTGTATCCTTGCGGAATACTTAATATACTCATAACCATGTATGTTTATTGGGATTTTCGTTTATACGCGGAAATTTTATTGCAAGTATATTATTTTGTAATGAGTATATACGGATGGTTTTTATGGACAAGTAAAACTAAGAATAGTAGTACGGTAAGTTTATGTACTGTAAACGATAGATTAATCGCATGTTGCATCGTGATATTTTCATGGTTTCTTTTATATTTTTTCTTAACGAATTATACTAATTCAGATGTTCCTATATGGGACTCATTGGTGAGCGCATTTGCTTGGGCCGGTATGTGGCTATTAGCAAAAAGAAAACTGGATAATTGGATTTGTTTAAATATTAGTAATTTTATAGCCGTTCCGTTATTACTTCATAAAGGACTTTTATTATATTCTCTTTTAACTATATTTTTATTTATCATCGCAATTTTTGGATATTTAGATTGGAAAAAAATTATTAATTCACAAAAGTTAAAAAATTAGAACATAAAATAATGTGGACATTACTTATAGGGATTTCATCCGGTTTTTTAGCAGGGACTTTAATTAAAGGTCGAGGTTTTGGATGTTTTGGAAATTTAATGGTTGGTATTTTAGGTAGTTTTTTAGGAAATTGGCTATTTAAACATCTTCAAATACCGGTTAATGAAAATGATAAAACTCTTATGTTGGCTATGTCCACTCTTGGCGCTATTTTCCTTTTAGCATTGGTGTCAATCTTTACTAAAAGATAAAAAGCCATCTAAATTAGACGGCTTTTTATTAAATCTTTATACTGATTTATTTACTAGATTCAAATAATTCTGAAACCTTATCCCAGTTTACCACGTTAAAGAAAGCACTAATGTAGTCTGCTCTTCTGTTTTGATAGTTAAGATAGTAAGCATGCTCCCAAACATCTAACCCTAGAATAGGAGTTCCTGATGCACCTACTCCCGGCATTAAAGGATTGTCTTGATTTGCCGTTGAGCCAATACTTAATTTTCCATTATTGGATAACAACCAAGCCCATCCGGATCCGAATCTTCCGGCTGCTGCTTTTGAAAATTCCTCTTTGAAAGCATCAAAAGATCCAAAAGATTCGTTGATTGCTGCAGCTAAATTTCCTTCCGGTTTACCTTTACCATTAGGGGTTAACCATTCCCAAAATAAACAATGGTTCAAATAACCACCGCCATTATTTCTTATAGGGGTTTTATCAAAACCTTTAATTATAATTTGTTCTATAGGTAAATTTTCAAGTTCTGTACCGGCGATTGCATTATTTAAATTTGTAGTATAAGTACCATGATGTTTCGTATAATGGATTTCCATGGTTTTTGCATCGATATAAGGCTCTAGCGCATTGTATGCATACGGTAATTTTGGTAATTCAAATGCCATATTCTTTTTTT
This sequence comes from Apibacter sp. B3919, assembly GCF_026537405.1. NCBI lineage: Bacteria > Pseudomonadati > Bacteroidota > Flavobacteriia > Flavobacteriales > Weeksellaceae > Apibacter > Apibacter sp. B3919. The sequence continues at coordinate 24,610 of NZ_JAFNMG010000001.1, forward strand.
TAATTAAAAATTAAACTTAACTTAAATTTATTAAACAAATCTAGTGAATTTAAGAGTAAGTATGCGGTAAAGGCATTAAATTATTTAATAAAGATATTTGAAATTAATATGTAAACAAATATTTATTGTTTTATTGAAATAAAAAATATTCAGATTATTAGAAAAGATTTATCTGTTCACCATCTGTACCGGAGTTTCCATCTTGAGAATCTTTAGGTTCAGTTGGGGCGTCTTCAGTTTCAGCATTGGCATTTGCTTCATTTTCCTCTTCGGAAGGTTCTTCTGTAATGGTTATCTTTTTTATTTTTTCTTTGGAAATTTGATTTCCTTGTGCCTTAATTCCTTTAATAGCTATAAAGTCTTCTAAATTAATGGTTTCCGGACTTTTATCTTTTCCAAAATTGATTTCAGCAATTAATTTCCATCCGGTTCCAACCCATTCTATAAAAGATCTTGGATTTTCTGAGATAAAAAATACTTGCGGATTCAAGGTATCATCTAATAAGAAGCGTTTAATATAATAAATGGATTTATCTCCGTCGTAATATATACAACATACCGGTTTTTCCGGATTCCATTTTTCAAGTACTAAAAATTCATCATCAAAATGATTTAGGAGATCAAAAGTATGAAGTTTTGCAATTCCGGTAGAAGAGAGGGTAACTATTTTATCGGCTCCTTTAAAAGCACCTAAATATTTGCCGCGGCCTTCAACGTTTAAACGTTGTACCGATTCATCAAACCAAATTTTTCTAGGGGCTAAAGTAGAAATACCTGATTCTTTTAATTCAATTTTCTTTATATAATTTTTTGATACCAAATTTCCTTTAGAGCTTCTTCCTTTAATGGCTAATTCTGAAAAATCAATGTCAAACTTTAATTTTTTAAGTCTTTGGCTGGGTTTAAGGAAAATGGTAACTGATTCCGCTTCACCATTGGGATTCGCAGTAAAATATTGGACTTCTGAACCTTTAGCTGTAGAGGCTAAATTATATTCTTTATCTCTGGTTATGGAAGTAACCGGAAATCTTTTCATATACCAAGGACCTAGTTTACCTTCACGATAGATCATGTTGTAAATAGTACGGGTATCATTTTTCTTCCAAATTCCTACATGAATGATGTTTTTTCCTACAAAAGTTTTAGCATCTGCTTTAGTAACCAGCATTACCCCGTCTTTTCTAAACACAATTATATCATCTATATCCGAACAGTCAAAAAGGTATTCATCCTTTTTAAGGGAATATCCAATAAATCCTTCTTCGCGATTGACATAGAATTTAATATTTGCAACTGCAACTTTTGCTGCGTCGATTGTATCAAATGTTCGAATTTCGGTTTTTCGTTCTTTATTTTTTCCGTATTTTTTCTTTATATTGGTAAAGTATTCAATTGCATATTGGATTAAATGATCTAAATGGTGTTTTACTTCTTTTATTTTTCCATCTAATGCTGCAATATTTTCCTCTGCTTTATCCAGGTCAAATCGGGTAATTCTTTTAATGCGTATTTCAGTTAACTTATTAATATCGTCTTCGGAAACTTCTCTAATCAAATGGCCGGTAAAAGGTTTTAATCCGTCATCAATAGTAGAAATCACATCTTCCCACTTATCAAGTTCTTCAATTTGATGGTAGATCCTGTTTTCGATAAATATTTTTTCTAACGAAGCAAAATGCCATTGTTCCTGCAATTCGCCGAGTTCAATCTCTAATTCTTGTTTAAGAAGATTTACAGTATGATTGGTATTTCTTCTTAATATTTCAGAAACACTTAAAAATTCCGGTTTGTCTACATTGATGACACATGCATTCGGAGAAATTGAAATTTCGCAATCTGTGAATGCATATAAAGCATCAATCATCTTGTCCGGAGAGACATCGTTAGGTAAGTGTATTAAAATTTCAACTTCAGAAGCGGTATTATCTTCAACTTTTTTTATTTTAATTTTTCCCTTCTCATTGGCTTTAAGAATACTGTCTATAAGAGAACCTGTATTAGTTCCATACGGAATTTCATTTATTAAAAGAAGTCCTTTTTCCGGATTTGAAATTCTGGCTCGAGCTCTTATTTTTCCTCCGCGTTCTCCGTCATTATAATTCGCAACGTCAATTAAACCGCCTGTTTGGAAATCAGGATATAAGGTAAATGGTTTTCCTTTTAAAATCGCAATAGATGCATCGATTAATTCTAAAAAATTATGTGGTAAGATCTTAGTAGATAAACCCACGGCAATACCTTCCACTCCTTGAGATAAAAGTAAAGGAAATTTTATAGGAAGGTTTTCAGGCTCTTTATTCCGTCCATCATAAGATGGTTTCCAAACCGTAGTTTTAGGATTAAAGACAACTTCCAAAGCAAAAGGAGTTAATCTGGATTCAATATAACGGGCAGCAGCTGCTCCGTCTCCTGTATATATATTACCCCAGTTTCCTTGGGTATCAATTAATAGTTCTTTTTGTCCTATTTGAACGATAGCATCAGTAATAGCAGCGTCTCCATGGGGGTGGTATTTCATGGTATTACCCACCACATTGGCAACTTTATTATACCGGCCATCTTCCAATTCCCTCATTGAGTGAAGGATTCTTTTTTGAACCGGTTTTAAACCGTCGAAGATGGATGGAATAGCCCTTTCAAGAATGACATAAGAAGCATAATCTAAAAACCAATTCTGGTACATACCAGATATTTTTTGAATAGTTTCAGTGTTTTGATTATTTTTATTTACGTTTTCTTGATTGTCTTCGTTCATTATTAGTTTAAAAGTGTTTTTTTATGCTTGTGTAAAATTTTATTGATATATTTCCTTTTTATTTTCGCTAATTACTTTATTGAGAGAAATTCGTATATCTCTAATCTGTCGGGAATCTAGATAAGATATATCAAAATTCACTTTAGATTGTCCGGAACTTACTCGTTTGCTTGATATGTAAATTTCTAAAACTTTTTTGAATAATGGTTTATTTTTAATTACAAATTTAATAAGTTTTCTTTTAGGAAAGTCAGATAATGATTCTTTAACCATAAAAGCAATCGGAAGAGATTTTTCATTTTGAAATATTAATGTTTCTCCGTCACTGTCATACCTAAAGAAAGGACAACCTAAATAGGCCAAATAAACAAGTACTAACAGACTCATTAATAAAACAAATTCATCTCCTCTGCCAAATGCAGGCACATTTAAGTAGATAAATACAAAGCTGGTAAAAAAAATGATCAATATTACAATGTTAATAATTGCAATTTTACTTTTAGTTTTTGGATTTTGAAATTTCATAAAATAGTAGCTTTTAAGTCATTATTCATATTTAATTTTGTTTATATCACTAAAAGGTATCTATTACTAAATTATTAATTATAAATTCTTGCCTGGTTTGTGTATTTTTTCCCATGTAAAAGTCCAATAGTTCTTCAATAGAAGTATTTTTACTTAACATTACGGGTTCTAATTTTATATCTTTACCGATAAAATTTTTAAATTCGTCAGGAGATATTTCTCCCAACCCTTTAAAACGAGTTATTTCGGGATTTTTTCCTAATTCTTGAATTGCTTTAATTCGCTCTTCATCAGTATAACAATACCGTGTTTCTTTTTTATTTCTAACCCTGAATAAAGGGGTTTGGAGAATATATAAATGTCCGTTCTTTATTAAATCAGGGAAAAATTGTAAGAAAAAAGTTATCATAAGCAAACGGATGTGCATTCCGTCAACGTCGGCATCAGTTGCGATAACTACATTATTATAACGTAAATCTTCTAAGCTTATTTCAATATTTAAAGCAGATTGAAGTAAATTAAATTCTTCGTTCTCATAAACTATTTTTTTGGTTAATCCATAGCTATTCAATGGTTTTCCACGAAGGCTGAATACCGCTTGGGTTTCCACGTCTCTACTTTTAGTTATGGATCCGGAGGCTGAATCACCTTCCGTAATAAATATAGTAGATTCTAATTTTCTTTGAGACTTCTGATCATTGTAATGTTGACGACAATCTCTTAATTTTTTATTGTGTAAACTTACTTTTTTTGCTCTTTCTCTTGCTAGTTTTTGAATGCCGGAAAGTTCTTTCCTTTCTTTTTCAGATATTATAATTTTTCTTTGAAGAGCATCCGCCACTTCCGGATTTTTATGTAAAAAATTATCTAAATGTTTTTTAAGAAAATCATTCATAAAAGTTCGAATCGTGGGTAAATCGGGGCCCATTTCACTACTTCCCAATTTAGTTTTAGTTTGCGATTCAAAAACCGGTTCAATAATTTTAATTGAAACCGCAGCTATTATGGATTTTCTAATATCAGATGCATCGTAGTTTTTATTATAAAATTCACGTATGGTTTTCACGAAGGCTTCTTTAAAAGCATTGAGATGTGTTCCTCCTTGTGTAGTATGTTGACCGTTTACAAAGGAAAAATAAGCTTCTGATTGAGAACGTTCGCTGTGAGTGAAAGCTACTTCAATATCTTCATCTTTTAAATGGATGATAGGATAAATCGTTTCTCCTTCAATATTATCTTGAAGTAAGTCTTGCAATCCATTTTCAGAATAGTATTCTTCTCCATTAAAGAAAATTTTCAGTCCGGGATTAAGATAGACATAGTTTTTAAGCATTTTGTCTATATATTCTTTCCTAAACTTGAAGTTTCCGAATATGGAAGAATCAGGTTCAAAAGAAATTTCGGTACCTTTTCTTTCTTTGGATTCTGTTTCAGGGCTTTCGTATGTCAGTACACCTTTTGAAAATTCAGCATATCGTGAAACTCCGTCACGTACGGATTTAACCTTAAAATAGGAGGATAATGCATTTACAGCTTTTGTACCCACTCCATTCAATCCTACAGATTTTTTAAAGGCTCTGGAATCATATTTTCCTCCCGTGTTCATTTTAGAAACGGCATCAACCATTTTTCCTAAAGGAATACCTCTTCCGTAATCTCGTATTTTTATTATGGTATTATCAAGGGAAAGATCAATTTTTTTTCCTGCTCCCATAACATATTCATCGATGGAATTATCGATTATTTCTTTTAAGAGAATATAGATACCATCATCCGGGGAAGATCCGTCACCTAATTTTCCAATATACATTCCCGGACGGATACGAATATGCTCCTGCCATTCGAGGGTTTTTATATTATCCTCGGTATATTGAGTACTTTGATTCATCTTCTTCCAACTAAATATGTGCAAAAATACGATTTTTCATTTATAAAAAAAATCATACACAAATTGTATATTGTATATGATTTTGTAATAGGGTAGACCACTGATCTACCTCTTGTATTTTTAAAATAAATTATAGATTGTCTTTTTCCAATTTTTTAATTTCGTTTAAATTTTTCTTTAATTTTTTTAGTAATATTCCATAAATTAATAAATAGTAGGCGATAATTATTAAAAATAAAATTATGCAAATGATAATAAAAACAAATATATTTTCAGGATAAGAGAAATTAAGTCTTATTTGATCAATATTTAAAATATCTGTAGAATTGAATCCTCGTCCCAATCTTTTTCCATACATAAATTCATAAAAGCCGGTTAAAATAAGTATTAATACACCCAGCAAAATATTAATACAAATGAACCAATTAACGCTTTTTCTAAATCTTAATATATTATTGATTAAATCTTTGGTTGAATACAGGAGATTGATTTTTTTATAGCATCTGTAAAAATAAAATATAAATCCAATGGAAGTTATAAGATTAAAATAGATGAGCAATCTGCTAATGTGGTAGTTACGAATGTAAACTTTTAGAGCTTCTCCTCCCAGATTGGGCATAATAAGGTTCATATCCGCTGCTGTAAACAGGAGAGAGGTCATTAAAATTATAAATTCAATAACACTTATGATTACAATGTATTTTACATTATTACGCGATTTTTTATTAAGCATCAATATTAATTCTGCCTGAGAATATTGATTGGTCTCACTTTGCTTTTGCCAAGATTTTTTTAGACTGTCTATATCCAATTCATTCTTCATTTTTGTTCATTATTTCTTTTAATTTGGTTTTCACGCGATTCATCTTTACCCGAGCATTAACTTCTGTAATACCCAAAGTCTCGGAAATTTCTCTGTAAGATAAATCTTCTAAATATAGCAACACTAAAGCTCGTTCTATTTCAGAAAGTTTTTTAATAGCCTCATAAAGCCTGTTGATTTGTTCTTGCTTTTCACTAAAATCATCATTTTCAGATATTTTATATAAGGTGTTATCTATTTCTTGGGTATTGATGGTTTTAGTTGATTTTCTAAAAAGAGTGATAGCCGTATTTAGTGCAACTCTATACATCCAAGTAGTGAATTTAGAATTTCCTTGAAAACTTTTATAGGATTTCCAAAGTTGTAATAGAATTTCTTGAAATAAATCTTGAGAATCTTCTTCATTGTTTGTATAAATTCGGCAAACTTTATGAATGATTCCCTGATTTTTTTCAATTAATTTCGAAAATTCTAATTCGATTTTTTTCACAGGTTTAGTTATTAAATTATAAGTAATTACATTAAAAATTTTGTTACATAAATAGAATTTGGATTATTTTAATCGGGGATTAATTTTCCAGGATTCATAATATTTTTAGGGTCAAGGGCTTTTTTTATGTTTTTTTGGATTTGCAAATTAGCCTTTGAAAAAACTATAGGCAAGAATGTTTTTTGAAGCAATCCAATGCCATGTTCTCCTGAAATTGTTCCCCCAAGAGAATGGATATACTCAAATAATTCAAAAAGCATAGCGTGGATAACCGGATTATTATACGAATTTTTATATTTCGGATGATTGAATCGTATATGTAGATTTCCATCTCCTGCGTGACCGTAACAAACTACTTTACATTCATTTTTTTCAGCTAATTGATGAGCAAATTTTATCAAATTAGGTAATTCAGCTCTTGGTACAACCGTATCTTCTTCAATAGTATACCCGTTTGATTTTACAATTTCAGCAACTTTTCTTCTTAATTCCCATAAACGGTTTTTATCTGTTTCATTGTCAGCAAAGTAAATTTCTTCTGTCGGAAACGGTTCAACAACCGCTATGGTTTGTTCAAGTAATGGTAATAATTCTTCTTGAGAATTTCCGTCGAAATTTATTAATAAATGAGCTTGTACATTTTCCTGTAAAATAATAGAATTTTCATCTAAATGCAATAAGGTTTGTTCCAAAGCATTTCTTTCCATAAGTTCAAGTGAACAGGGTAGTAAACCGCTTTTAAAAATTTCCGTTACAGCCTTTGCCGAATCCTCTAAATTGTGGAAAGGAATAAGCAGAGTAATATCAGTTTTGGGTTTTGTAAGAACTTTTAAAACGGCTTTGGTAACTATACCTAATGTACCTTCACTACCAATAAACAATTGGGTTAAATTATACCCCGTTGAATTTTTAAGCGTATTAGCACCTGTCCATATAATTTCTCCATTGGGGAGAACTACTTCTAAATTCAATACAGAAGCAGAAGTGACTCCGTATTTCACCGCTCGTAATCCTCCTGCATTAGTAGCAATATTTCCTCCTATATAGGAACTGCCCCAACTCGAAGGATCAGGACCGTAAAATAAACCGTATGGTTCTAAGGCTTGTTGAAGTTGATAATTGATAACTCCTGCTTCAACAACAGCCTGGTAGTTCTGAATATCGATTTTAATAATTTTATTAAGTCTTTCCATGGATAAAACAATTCCTCCATGTATAGGTAAAGCTCCTCCCATTAGTCCGGTACCCCCGGATCTAGTTGTAATAGGTATCGTCTTTTCATTGCAGAATTTAACTATTTGAGAAATTTCTTCCGAATTTTCAGGTTTAACAACCAACAAAGGTTTAAAACTTAAATTTTCGGTATGATCATAAGAATAAAATTCAAGACTTTGTTCATCGTAGAAACAATGTTCAGGTCCTAATAATTCAACAAAAAAATCAATATATTCAGGCATAAAGTTAAAATTCAATGCAAAAATACTAATTTGATAACAGAATTTACTAGATTATTCACTACAAATGGTCGAGTAGTTTTTATATTTGTATTTATGTTTTCAAAAAGATTTATACTTCTTATAATTTTACTTTTACTAAGTTGTATATTCTTATTTCTTATTAATTTATTGACCGGATTTGAAAATATTTCTTTATACGATCTTTTTTTTACTCAAGAAGAAACTAAAAAATTAATTATATCGTATCGATTTAACAGGACGGTAGCTGTAGTATTAGCAGGGATATCATTACCCGTTAGCGGATTTTTACTACAAGAACTTTTTAAAAATCCTTTAGCAGAACCTTCTGTCTTAGGAATTACATCTGCTTCAGCTTTAGCTGTAGCATTGCTTATTTTTTTAGGTGGAGGACTTTTCTTTCTTCAATATCAATGGCTAGAAGGTTGGTTACTTATCATAAGTGCTTTTACGGGTGCCTTGCTTACTTCACTCCTGTTATTGTTTATATCCAAAGAAATTAAGAATATTTCCACATTTATTATTATTGGTTTTCTTTTATCCTCTTTTTGTGGGTCATTAATCAGTACTTTACAATTTTACTCACAATCTGAATCTCTGAAACAATACGTATATTGGTCTTTTGGTTCATTTGAAGGATTATCAGGAAATCAAATTTCAGTTTTTACAATTTGCACGATACTGGGACTACTTCCGGCTTTTATGTCGGTAAAAAAATTAATAGGTTATCTCATGGGAGAAGAGTATGCAAAGGTTTTAGGAGTGAATATGGCGAAGCTTAAAATTAATATTCTGATAGCCGTCTGCTTACTCACGGGAAGTACAACCGCTATGCTTGGACCGATTGTATTTGTAGGTATTATTATTCCGCATTTTTGCAGACAAATTTGGAATCCTTCCGCACTTTGGGCTCAAATTAATTTAAATATTTTAATAGGCAGCGGATTTATGTTATTGGTAAGTCTTATTATGAGTTATACGCAATTGCCTGTAAATATACTTTCCTCTTTGATAGGTGTACCAACAATATTATTTATAATTTTAAAAGACAGATTTAAAAATTAATCCTTTGGAAACAAACAGTAATTCTATACTTGAATTTCATAATCTATCCATAGGTTATCAATCGCCAGTTCTCTCGGGGATAAATGCTACCATGAAAAAAGGAGAAATTATACTTTTGACTGGAAAAAACGGAAGTGGAAAGACAACATTATTAAAATCCATTTATGGTGAACTTCCTTTGCTTGAGGGCTCAATAAAAATTGAGGGTAAAAATATTTCTGAAATCTCACCCCTAGAAACAGGAAAATATCTTGCGGTAGTTCTTTCTAAAATCGCTGTCAGCCCCTCTCTACGGGTTTTTGATTTAGTGGCTTTAGGTAGATATCCTTATAAAAAATGGTATCAAAGTCTTACAAAAAAAGAAATTGAAGCGATTGACGATATACTGCACCTGTTGAATCTTAGCCGATATAGAGAATATAATATAACTAAACTTTCGGATGGTAATCTTCAAAAGGTAATGATTGCCAGAGCTTTAGTTCAAAATTGTCCAATATTAATTTTAGATGAACCTACCTCACATTTAGATATAGCTAATAAATTAGAAATCATGAAAATAATTAAAATGTACGCCCACGATCAGGGTAAATCTATTTTATTTACTTCTCATGATTTATCTTTAGGCCTTGCTGTAGCAGACCGATTATGGTTTATACAAGATGATTTGTTACATACAGGTTTTACAGAAGATATTGCTAACAGATATAACTTATATGATTATTTTGTAAACGATACGATACGTTTTGATTATCAAGCCAATGAATATAATTTTTTCAAATCTGATACTTCTAAAACGGTACGAGTAGATTCCAATTCACAATCTGCATACTGGTTAAAAAAAGCTTTGGTAAAAAATAATTTTGTTATTTCCGATCAAGCATCCATCCAGATTTTAGAAAAAGATTCCGTATTTTATCTTCTTGATAAGAATCAAAATGAATATAGTTTTACATCCATAGAAAATCTTATCAATTTCCTGAAATTAAAAAAAAGTTAAGCAATTAATTTAATTAACCACATAATAGGATAAAAATAAAGCAATAGCTGTAGCTGAAATTACACCGATTAAACCCGGTATCATAAAACTATGGTTAAGAATATATTTTCCGATATGGGTTGTTCCTGTTCTATCAAAATTTATGGTCGCTAAATCTGATGGATAAAAAGCAAAAAAGAAATAAGCATAAGATGCAGGGATACATCCGATTAAAATGGATACAGGTATATGTAGCATAAATCCAATGGGCATCATAACTAATATTGTGGCTGCTTGACTTTTTAAAAACATAGACACACAGAACATGGCTATAGCAAATGTCCAGGGACGTTCTTTCACCATATCACTTATTAAAGATAATAAATAAGATTCATTATTTTTTATTACGGTTTCACTCATCCAAGCTATTCCAAAAATCATAATTACAGCAATCATTCCCGCATTAAAAACCTTAGTATCCGATATAGATTTAGCTTTAACTCCCGTTATTAAGACTATAATAGCACCGACTCCTAACATGATAAATTGCAATACGCTGGTCATTGGAATAGTTTTACCGTTATTTTTTGGTAAAATTGAATCCGGGAATAAAGCAATTAAGATGATAAATAGGATGCCAATAAAGAATAAGCTTAGTGATATTTTAGCATCTTTTGAAGGTTTAGTACTTTCAGATCTTTCTAAATCGCCTACTATATAGGCTTTCATATCAGGATCTTCCATTTTCTTTAAAAATGCAGGATCTTTATCGAGATCTTTTCCTCTATTTAAACTCCAAGTTGCAGCTAACATCACCCCCAAAAAACAAGAAGGAGCGGTAACTAATAAAATGTCAATTAAGTTTATGGTAACTCCGGCTTTATAGGCTACACCGATCATAGCAGCTGTTGCTGCTGCTATAGGACTGGCTGTAATTCCCATTTGACTAGCTATGGAAGCTACCGCCATAGGTCGTTCGGGTCTAATTTTTTGTTTAAAAGATACATCGTAAATAACCGGTAATAATGGATATACAGCATGACCGGTTCCTACAAGCATGGTTAAAAAGAAAGTGGATAAAGGAGCTAAATAGACAATATATTTTGGATTTTTACGTAAAATTCTTTCCGCAAAACTCACCAACATACCAAGTGCACCGGTGGCCTCTAAGGTTGAGGAAGCAGTAACTACGGCAAGTATTATAAGCATTACATCAATGGGAGGTAATCCGGGAGAATCCCTGAATAATAAAACTAATATGGCCACTCCAAATCCCCCTAATAAACCTAAGGAAACTCCACCTTTTTTTATACCAAAATAAATAACGATTAATAATAGCCCTAATTGTGTGATAAATTTTAGAGGGGCGTTATTTTCATTCGTTGCATTCGAATTAGAAATGGTTTCTTTTTTAGTTTCCTCTGATTTTATTTCATTAGAATTTGCAGAAGCTTTTTGATTTACCTGAGCTGTTGAGGCAGTTGCAAGTAAACTTACATTCTGAGATGTAATAAAAATCGGCGTGAATAAGATGAAAGTTATCAATATAATATAAATGTTTTTCATATAACTCCTTTTTCAAGGATAAAACTAGATAATTTATCATTTTTTATTTATATGATTTTTAACATGTATATATATAATATAATCTAACATGCTGATAATGTGATCGAAAAGTAAAAAGTTAACTATTAATTTATTTTAATTATAAATAAGTTAATGATTAGTTAAAATAATAAACCTAATTATAATTGACTGACAGCATCTGATAATTGTTTTAAAGCAACTTCAAGTACAGATCGAGGACATCCGACGTTCATCCTCATAAATCCCGTACCTTCCTTACCAAACATAGCTCCATCATTTAATGCTAAACGAGCTTTCTCTATAAAAAACGAATTCAATTCTTTTTGAGATAATTTTAATTCTCTACAATCCAGCCATATAAGAAAAGATGCTTCCGGTATGATTACTTTGATTTTTGAACAGTTTGATTTTAGGAATTGGTCTACATATTTAGTATTTTCTTCAATGTACTTTTTTAATTGATTCATCCATTCTTCCCCTTTTTCATACGCAATTTGTATGGCAAGATAGGCAAATATACTTCCTTGATTCAATTCATTGCTAACCAAATATTTATGATAACGCTCTCTTAAATTTTTGTTTTTAATAATGGAGTAGGAGGTAACCAAACCGGCTATATTGAACGTTTTGGAAGGTGCACTAAGGGTAATGCTGTTTAGTTCTGCTTCTTCTGAAACTGTTGCAAAAGGAACATGCTTATTTCCAAATAAAACCAAGTCAGAGTGTATCTCATCTGAGATAACCAGAACTTTATTTTTATAGCAAATTTCAGCAAGTTTTTTCAACTCATCTCGACTCCAAACTCTGCCTCCGGGATTGTGGGGATTCGAGAGTAATAAAATTTTACATTTGGTAGTCATTAATTTTTCCAAACCCTCAAAATCCATTCTGTATTGATCTCCTTCTAAAAGTAAGGGGTTGGTTACCACTTCTCTGTCATGTAATTGGGTTATAATGCGAAAAGGATGATAAACGGGCGGTTGAATTATAATTTGGTCTCCTTTTTCTGAAAAGACATCTATAGCAAAAGCAATTCCTTTGACTACTCCGGGTAAATAACTAATCTCTTCTTTGCTTACTTTCCATTGATGTTGTTTCCATTGCCAATTACAGATTGATTGATAGTATTCATTGGAAACATAAGGATATCCAAAAATTCCGTTTTTTGACCTTTCAACCATAGCATCAACAAGTTCCTTTGGAGATTGAAAATCCATATCTGCAACCCAAAGAGGGATAAGATCATCTCTTCCAAATCTTTCTTTAAGTACTCCAAATTTAAGTGAATCTGTATTTTTTCTATCTATGATTTGATCAAAATTATAATTGCCCATTTCCGAATAATATTTACACAAAAATATGAGTTTTATTTAAATGAAGAAGTTGATTTTTTGTATAAAATTTTATATTACTTATTTGTTATTCAGAACAATAAAATAGTTTTATATAATTTTTAGCTTACCTTTGCAACTGCTAATTTGAAGAATTATGAAATTAAGGTATTTATTTATTTTTGTTATTATACTACTGAATGGTAGTCTTTTTTTTACTAATCCGGACAAAGAAATGCACCAAGCATTTATTAAAGATAAATTAACGTCCATTATGGATCAGAAAATGGGGGATGAACTAAATGAAAACAAAGATCCCAATCTTAAATTTTTAGCTGAATTTAGTAAGAATATTATTCCTGTCATCAGTGATAAGATCGTTACTTACATGATGGATACTCATATACGAAGAGAAAATTATTATCTGTTTTCTACCATTCAAATCTTATATCATGATCAATGGAAAACTATTGGATTAGGAATATTTGATAAAATGTTCTTATTTCCTAAAGTAGAGGAAGAAATTCAAAAAGTAGATTTTAAGAAAGAATTTAATAAACTATTGCAAAATAATCGTTAATATCAATATGATTTTAAATTGTTTAGAAGAGAAAAAATTAATGTAGAATCTATTTTTTATTATTCAATATAGCAAAAAGAATTATCCCCAAAATTGCAAAAATACATATACCAATAACAACCAACATTTGAAATATTTCTTATTTAAAGTTTATTTAAAATCATATTATTTTATTTCAAAATTCCATTGTTTAATTTTTTCCATAAAATGGTAAGCAGTTAAATCAAATTGAACGGGAACTATACTTATAAAATTATTCTCTAACGCCCATTCGTCCGTGTCATCTCCCTTATCTGAGTTACACCAGTTACCCGTCATCCAATAATAAGTTTTGCCTTTAGGATCAATTCGACGGTCAAACTCTTCATCCCAATGAGCATTTGCCTGTCTGCAAATTTTAATTCCTTGAATATCTTTTTCTTCGGCTTTAGGAATATTTACGTTGAGAACGACCCCTTCCGGTAATCCATACTTTAAAATATTTTCACATATTGATTTTATATGTTTTCTGGCTGCTTTGAAATTTGCAGTATAAGAAAAATCGCAAAGAGAGAAACCAACGGAAGGAATTCCTTCAATACCTCCTTCAATGGCAGCAGACATCGTTCCGGAGTAAATTACATTAATTGAGGAATTGGAACCGTGATTAATTCCGGAGACACAAATATCCGGTTTTCGGGGTAATAATTGATCAATGGCTAATTTCACACAATCCACAGGAGTACCGCTACAAGCCCATTCTCTGCGGGAATCATTTTCAATATACATTTTTTCTGCACGAATAGTGGAATGAATGGTTACTGCATGTCCCATTCCACTTTGAGGCTTATCCGGAGCAACAACATATACTTCACCGATTTCATTCATAATATCAATCAACTCACGTATTCCCGGAGCATTGATTCCGTCGTCATTGGTAACTAAGATTAAAGGCTTTTCCATAGGATTTCAATGAAATTTAAAATTTATAACAAAACTAAGATTTTTCCTTGTAAAAATATAGTATCTTTGAATTTATTTTTTAAAATTACAAATAATATACGTAAACCGATGCTTAATTTAAAAAAGACCTGGATATTTTTATCGCTATGTTCCATGAGCCTGTTAGTGTTTTGTTTTAACGCTTCTTCTCATGCCGACAATGAAAGAGAGATAATTAAAAGAGTTAGAGAAACACTACTTTTTACAAGCTATGCGCCTAAAAATTTAGATGTGTCTTATTCAAGGGATGTTTTTAAAAAATATATGGAAGACTTAGATCCGTTTAAAAGATATTTTCTGGATTCTGATATGGATGAGTTTTCTGAATACAGAGATAAAATGAGTGATATGTTTATTAATAATGATGTTTCATTTTATCATTTAACTATCGATAGGTTGTATAAAAGAATTGATGAAACGGAACAATATGTTAATGATATTTTCAGTCAGCCAATTACCTTCTCTAATGATGATTATTTTTATTCTGATGATAAAAAAAGAAAATTCCCAAAAAATAAAGATCAGGCAAAACAGTATTGGAAATCTTACATTAAATATAGAATACTACAGGAAATATTTAATACTCAAAACGTAAAAGATAGCATAAATACTAGTGATTCCATAAAAACGGATTCGATCAGTAAAAAAGTTACTAAAAAAATCGAAAAGCCTAAAACAAAAGAAGAAATAGAAGCAGATGCCGTAAAAAAAGTTAAAGAAAACTTGTCAGAATACTTTAGACAAATAAAATTAAGAAAAAAATCTGATCTATTTTCCATATTTGTCAATGCATATACGGAAGTTTTTGACATTCACACTACCTACTTTTCACCTAAAGATAAAGAAAATTTTAACAGCTCTATAAGTGGTAAAATTATAGGAATTGGTGCAACATTACAAGATGTTAAAGGGTATCCTACGATCAGGGAACTAGTAATTGGTGGTCCGGCTTGGAAATCTAAAGAAATTGAGGCAGGAGATAAAATAATTAAAGTACAACAAGGTAAAAATGGTAATCCGGTAAGTGTAGTAGGAATGTTATTAGATGATGCCATCCGATTAATAAGAGGTGAAGAAAAAACTACGGTAGTATTAACTTTAGAGAAAAAGGACGGAAGTACTAAAACGGTAACTTTGGTAAGAGAAGAAATTGAAATTCAGGAAACCTTTGTTAGAAGTGCGATTATAACGGATGAAAAAGGTAATAAATTCGGTATATTGTATTTGCCAGAATTTTATGTGAATCTAGAGAGTAACAGTAAAGGCAGAGATTGTTCCGATGATATCAAAAGAGAAATTAATGAATTAAAAAAGCAAGGAATTACCGGTTTGATTATGGACGTAAGAAACAACGGGGGAGGATCATTGTCTGAAGTGGTTGATATAACCGGATTATTTGTAGGAAAGGGGCCCGTAGTTCAAGTGAAAGATTCCAGCGGAAAAATAAAAGTATTAGACAGCAAAGAAAAAGATATTGTTTGGGATGGGCCTTTAATTCTTATGACCAATGAACTTTCAGCGTCTGCGTCAGAAATACTGGCCGGAGCTATGCAAGATTATCATAGGGCTGTGGTTGTCGGACCTTCTCAAACATATGGTAAAGGAACGGTACAAACCATCTTTCCTTTGGATCGATTTGGTATGAAAGACGATAAGTTCGGGGCCTTAAAGGTAACTATTCAAAAATTTTATAGGATAAACGGAAGTTCAACTCAGTTGAAAGGGGTAAATTCCGATATAGTTATTCCCGGTATTTTTTCCTATTCTGATATCTTTGAAAAGTCTCAAGAATATGCTTTACCGTGGGATCAGATATCTCCAACAAATTATTCTACCTGGAATGGTACTCCTAAAATAGATTATGAATATCTTAAAGCAAGAAGTGCAGAAAGATTAAAAGGAAGTACCTATGTTTCGTCAATTGAGAAAGCAGGTAAATGGACAAAAGAATTGGAAAAGATTACTAAAATTCCGCTAAAGTATGATAAGTTCATGCAGGAAATGAATAAAAGAAGTGATCAAAGTAAAGTATATGAAAAGGAAACTAATTTTGATGCAAAAATAAAAGTAGAGGCTCCGGCTTACGAGTTAGTCAAGTTTAAAGAAGATACTGTACTTAAAGCAAAACGTGAAGATTGGTATAAAGGAATGAAAAAAGATTTTAACCTTAGAGAATCTGTCAATGTTTTAAATGATATTATTAATAAAAAATAATTGAACAATAGTAAAAACAATCCATAAATTTTATGGATTGTTTTTTTTTAACCCATTTGAAAATAGAATAAATTTTTTTAGATTTAATTATAATAAATTTTAGTCATGGATAGATCTAATTTTCGATATATCAATAGGGAAATAAGTTGGCTTAAATTCAACTCTCGAGTACTTCAAGAGGCAATGGATAAAAAAAATCCTTTATTGGAAAGACTTCGTTTTTTAGGAATATATTCTAACAATTTAGATGAATTTTATAAAGTAAGGTATGCTTATATAGCTCGAATGGTTCAATTCAACAGAAAATATAATAATATTGTTGAGAGTCAAGAAGATGTAAATTTATTGGAAGAGATTAATATGACGGTTGCTCATCAGCAAGAAAAATATGATAAATTGTATGAACAAATTATTAAGGAGCTGGCTAAAGAAAAAACCTTATTAGTTGATGATAAGACCTTACCCGAGAGTTTGAAACCTTTCGTTCAAGATTTTTTTGAAAATAAATTAAGTCATAATTTAACTATATTATATTGGAAAGAGGGAGATAAAACAATCAACCTTAGAGATAATGTTTTTTATTTAATAGTAACCATGACTAAAAAAAATGGAAATCAACAATATGCACTTATTGAAGTTCCTTCGGACAGATTTTCGCGTTTTTTAGTCTTACCTGATATTAATGATAAACATTATGTAATATTTCTTGAAGATATTATTAGATATCATTTAAAAGATATCTTTCAATTTTTTAAATTCGAGACCATCGAGGGTAAATCCATAAAATTAACGAAAGATGCGGATCTGTCCATTGATAACGATGTGCAAGTCAGTTATGTAGATAGCATAGCCGTTGCCTTAAAAGAAAGATTAAAAGGATTACCGGTCCGCTTAGTATACGATAAAACTATTGATCCTAAAACGCTCAGGTTCTTAAAGAAAATGTTTGATCTTGATGAATACGATAGTTTAGCGCCCGGAGGAAAATATCATAATAAAAAAGATTTTATGAAATTTCCTACCTTAGGACGGCAAGATCTGGAATATAAAAAAATAGAACCGGTTATTCCTAAAATTTTAAAAGGAGAAAAAAACTATTTTAAGGCTTTTGCCAAAGAAGATACTTTACTTTATGCCCCGTATTATGATTATTCTGTTTTTTTGAAATTTTTAAGAGGAGCGGCCATCGATCCAAAAGTAAAAAAAATAAAAATAACCATATACAGGGTTGCCAGTGACTCCCAAGTTCTAAGTGCCATACTCAATGCTGCAAGGAATGGAAAAGAAGTAACGGCAGTTTTAGAATTAAGGGCAAGATTTGATGAAGCTCATAATATTAAATGGTCTAAACAATTACAAGATGAAGGAGTCAAGGTAATTTTTGGAGTTCCCGGATTAAAAGTCCATTCAAAAATTGGTATTGTCGAAAGAGAACCACAACGAGGTGCAGCTACTAAATATGCATTTATTTCAACAGGAAATTTTCATGAAGGTACCGCACGATTGTACACGGATTTTACTCTTTTTACAGCTAATGAAGCTATAGTAAAACAAGTGGACCAAGTATTTGATTTTTTTAATGCCAATTATTTAGTTAAACATTATAAAGATATAGCAGTAAGCCCTTGGGGAATACGTCGAAAAATTATACAAGGTATTGAACGGGAAATAAACAATAAAAAAAACGGATTACCCGCGCAAATTAATATTAAAGTTAATAGTATATGTGATAAAGAAATCATTGATTATTTATATGAAGCCAGTAAAATGGGAGTGGAAGTTCGAATGGTCGTACGGGGCATTTGTTCTATTATCCCTCAAGTTCCCGGTTTAAGTGATCATATTAAAATAATTAGTGTTGTAGATAAATTTTTAGAGCATCCGCGAGTGTATTGGTTTAAAAATGGAGGTGATGACCTCATTTATATTTCATCGGCGGATATTATGGCAAGAAATCTTGATCATAGAGTAGAAGTAGCATGTCCTATTATCAGCGCAAAAAATAAACAGGAGATTATGAAAATTTTCGATTTAGGTTTTAACGATAATGTCAAAGGACGTTTGATACAAGAAGGATTTGAGGAACCCTACCAGAAAAACAGAAAAAAGAAAAACCGTTCTCAAGAAACTATATACCAATATATTAAAGAGTTAAATAAATGATGAATATATTAACCTATGCTGCTATAGATATTGGTTCTAATGCAGTACGACTACTAATAAATACCATTTATGAAACTAAAGAAACTGTAACGTTTAATAAGACCAGCTTAGTTCGTGTACCTATAAGACTGGGACAGGATGTTTTTACAGATAAGAAGATATCTAAAAAAACTATGGTGCGGTTAAATGATGCAATGACAGCTTATAGCTTATTGATGAAAGTTTATAATGTGGATGAGTATAGGGCATTTGCAACCTCTGCTATGCGAGAAGCTTCAAATTCCAAAGATGTTATCAATTATATAAAAGACAAAAGCGGAATTAAAATAGATATTATCTCCGGAGAAGAAGAAGCAAAGATCATTTTTAGTTCGGAACTTAAAAATTTTCTGTATTCCGATAATTATTATTTATTCGTAGATGTTGGAGGGGGCAGTACGGAAATATCCCTTTTAAATAAAGGTAAAGTTCATCATAGTCAATCATTTCCTATAGGAACCGTTAGATTATTAGATAAAAAGGTAGATGAAAATTATCTAACAAATGTCATTAAACCCTGGGTGACTAAAATAACAAAAGGTAAATCCGTGGATTTAATAGGATCAGGAGGAAATATAAATTTTGTATTTAAAAATTCAGGAAAAAAAGAAGGTAAATTTCTTTCGGCTTCTTATATACATCATCAGTACGAACTATATAAAGGCATTTCTTATGAGGAAAGAATTGAAAAATTTAATATGAAACCGGATAGGGCAGATGTAATTGTTCCGGCATTATTAATATATAATTCGGTAATGAAATTTGCACATTCCACACGAATTCATGTTCCAAAAATTGGTGCTGCTGATGGAATGATTAATTTAATGTATAAGAAAATAAATAATAAATTAAGGTAGATTAATAGTTATCCTTATTTTTATTGATATAAATTATTTATTAATTATATTTATAATTATAAATTTTACCATTAAAAAGTATATAATTTTTGGATAATTTATTATATAAACATTTTACAATCTGTTTTTTTGTTAATTAATGATAAAATTTAGCTCTTAAATATTAACAATTCCTCAAAGTTATTTATTGATTAATTATATAGTTTTTAGCTAATTTAAAGATAAAACTAAACCTAAATTTTAAATTAAATTTATATTTTGAAATTAAAAGTAAAATAGTTTATTTTTGTGAATTAAAATAAAAATTAAGAGAAAAATTTTATACAACCTAAAAGACGATCTTTTTATATTTCTAAATTAGGATTTATTATTAATATATAAAGGTTGTTTTTAGTTAAATTATAAGATTATATAGTATAGTATTATTATAATTTAAAAGATTTTAAATAAATTTTTAAGTATAAAACTAATGAATAAACTAATGAAAAAAACTAGTTCTTATATTGTTTCAATAATAGTAGTATTATTCCTTATTTGCCTTTCATCTTGCGCTTCAAAAAAAAAACTATATTATTTTCAAGGTAATGAAACTATATTAAAAGAAGTGTATAAATATGTGCCAACACTAAAACCGGATGATTTATTAATTATAACTATTTCTGCTTTAGATTTGGAATCAACACTTCCATTTAATCAACAGAGTCCTTATAATGCTAATGCAGCAGGCTCTGAAAGCATCACGTCTACCAACCCAAGATTGAAAACCTATTTGATAGATGAAAATGGAGAAATAGATTTTCCTGTTTTAGGGAAATTAAAATTAGGTGGATTAACTCGATCTCAGGCGATGGATTTTATGAGAGAAAAACTAAGAGTTTATATCAAAGACCCTTCTGTAAATATTCATATATCTAATTTTAGAATTACAGTATTAGGAGAAGTATCTAAACCGGGAACCTATACACTATCCAATGAAAAAATTACGATTTTAGAAGCCTTAGGTTTAGCAGGTGATTTAACAATTTATGGAAAAAGGAAAGATATAATAGTGATTCGTGATAAGGATGGAAATAAAACTTTTACACATGTTGATTTAACATCAAATGAAATTTTTAGATCTCCGGTATACTATTTATCTCAAAATGATGTGATTTATGTTCATCCGAATGGAGCAAAAACCAACTCATCGGCCTATAGTGCTACAAATTCTGTCTTTATATCTTTGGCAGGTATTATATTATCTGTGATTTCAATTATTACCCGTTAAATAATTATATATAATGAAAAATTATAATAAAAATTTTTATTCCAAAGAAGAAGATGATCTAGATATAAAAGATTTGGCTTATCGTTATTTATTATATTGGAAATGGATTATCTTTTCTATAATAATCACAATTTCTTTAGGGTTTTTATATTTGTATGTTACTCCTAAAAAATATTTATCAGAATCAAAAATTCTTATCAATACGGGTAATCACGATAATTTGGCTTTATCCGGAATGATGGAAATAACTGAATTTACGGATTTAACTAGGAATAATATAGATGATTGGATAGAAATGTTAAAATCACGTCGATTATTATCTAAAGTAATTGATAAATTAGATTTAAACGTTCAATATAGTGAGAAAAACGGGTTTATAACCAAACAAATTTATAAAAAAGATGCCGGTGTTTCGATAAAATTTATTGATGAAAAATCTAAATATTTAATTGATAAACCCATTAATTTAGAAGTCATTATTGATGATAATGAGAAATTTACATGTAA
The DNA here is from genome assembly GCF_026537405.1 of Apibacter sp. B3919. Lineage (NCBI taxonomy): Bacteria > Pseudomonadati > Bacteroidota > Flavobacteriia > Flavobacteriales > Weeksellaceae > Apibacter > Apibacter sp. B3919. The sequence continues at coordinate 46,133 of NZ_JAFNMG010000001.1, forward strand.
AGATTTAAAAAAAGACAGTGTATTTAATGGGAAATTTAATGAACCGGTGAAATTTCCTTTTGGAGATATACTTTTCGTTCGTAATCCAAAATCAGAATCTGGAGATCAATTATTTATATCCCTTAATCCCATAATAGATGTAACATTAGAATATATTAATTCTCTTGAAATTGAAAATGTTTCTAAAAACGGAAATATTATCAACTTAGGTTTACAAAGCATTTTACCAGAAAATGCAAATAAAGTTATAGATCTTTTAGTTTTACAACTTCAAGAGGATATTATTGATGATAAATACAAAATAGGCCAAAATACAATATCATTTATAAATGATAGATTATCATTGATATCTAAAGATTTAAGCAATGCAGATGATCATATGGAGAAGTTTAAATCGAGTAAAAAAATCATTGATGTTGAAACGGAAGGAAGAAAGCAAGTACAAGAATCTTCAAGAATAGAAGAACAGCTTAAACAATATTCTATACAGTTGAGCTTAATCGATTATATGGAAAACTTTATTGGTTCTAATAATAATTCTTTATTACCTTCAAATATTGGACTTAATGATGCGTCTATAGTATCTACTACACAAGAATTTAATAAATTAATACTTGAAAGAGATAATTTACTAAAAAGTTCAACCCCGGAAAATCCTATTGTTAAAAATTTAGATATTCAAATTCGTGATTATAATAATAATTTAAGAAAAAGTTTAAAAAATTATAAAAATTCAACTAGCATTGCTATTGGTAATTTGCAAAAGCAAATGGGGCAAGTTTCAAATAAAATATCAGATCTTCCGGCAAAAGAAAGAGGATTTAAAGATATTTTTAGAAAACAGCAGACTATAGAATCTTTATTTTTATTATTACTTCAAAAAAGAGAAGAAACAGAAATTGCTACCTCTTCAACCCCTAACGTAGTTAAAGTGGTGGATACAGCATATTATTCCAATCAACCGGTTTATCCTAAGCCCTATATTATTTTATTTATATCAGCCATAATGGGATTAATAATTCCAATGGGGATTTTATATGTAAATTTCTTTTTTGATGATAAAGTAAAATCTAAAAAAGAGATAGAAAATGTTATATCAAATTTTCCATTTTTAGGTTACATTCCAAAAGCAGAAAATGATATGGTTGATATCCAAAGTACTAATTCCTCTTCAGCTGAGGCATTTAGAATATTACGAACCAATGTAAATTTTTTATTGTCTGAATCGGTATATAAAAATAAATGTATTTATGTTACCTCAACAATAAGTGGAGAAGGAAAAACTTATACATCCCTAAATTTAGCTTATACTTTAGCATTGGCTAATAAAAGAGTATTGTTGGTTGAGGCAGATATTCGCAAACCTAAAGTTAGAGAAAATTTAGGTATAAATAATAATTTAGAGGGTATTACAGAATATTTATCCGGGAATGTTTCGGATTTATCTAAAATAATATTTTCAAATTCTTATTCTAATAATAAAAAATCCGAACATTCTTTAAATATAGATATACTTCCTTCGGGTAGAATAGCTCCCAATCCTTCAGAATTATTAATGAATGGAAAATTTAAGGAAATAATTAAATATGGTAAGGATTTTTATGATTATGTTATCATAGATACAGCTCCGGTAGGCGTAGTTACAGATACACTTTTGATAAATGAGTATGCTGATTTGGTTATATATCTAATAAGAGTCAACTACTTACAAAAGAATATGTTAGATATTTTGGTTCAGTTGCAAGAAGAAGGAAAATTTGATAAACATAAAACAGCCATATTGATTAACAATGTGGATTTAAAAGGTGGTTACGGATATGAACGTTATAATCCATATGGATATAATCAAGAAAAAAAAGCATGGTATAAATATTTCACAATAAATCGAAGTAAAATTTTTCACCGTTGAAAATAAAATACTAATTAAAGGTAACTAACTACAAATTGAAAATTTATTGCTAATCATGGAAGAAAAAAAACGCTTATTGGTAAATTTAGCAGCACAATTAAGTTCATTTATAGTTGGTTTTGTAATTAGTTTTTTTTTAACACCTTTTGTAATTAAAAAATTGGGTGCAGATGTATACGGTTATATAGGATTAGCAAATAATTTTGTATCGTATACATCGCTAATTTCGGTAGCTTTAAATTCAATGGCAACTCGTTTTATTACCGTAAGTTATCATAAAGGAAATTTAATTTTAGCAAAAAAATATTATTCTTCAGTTTATTATTCAAATATTTTTTTAGCTATAATAATACTATGTGTAGCGTTTTTAGTTGTTTTTTACTTAGATAACTTAATTAAAATAGATATACAGCAGCAATGGGAAGTGAAATTATTATTTGGACTTACCTTTTTAAATTCTGCCATTTCATTAATGTTTAATATTTATTTTGTTCCTCTTTTTATAAAAAATAGAACAGATATATCATCTGTACTTAATATTATTTCAAATATATTAAGGATTATATTTGTAGTAGTTCCTTTTTCATTATTTAAGCCACATTTATGGTATTATTCAATATCTGCCTTAATTAGTACTTTATTTATAGGTTTGTGTAATAAAAAAATAGCTGTAAAAATATTTCCGGATTTTAAAAATAACAAAAATTTATATGAATTTAAGTTAGTAAAAAAGATACTATTATCCGGTTGGTGGAATTTATTGAATAAATTGAGCGATATACTTTCAACAGGAATGGATTTATTATTAGCCAATGTTTTTATTAGCACCTTAGCTATGGGAACATTATCTATAAGTAAAACTATACCTACAATTATTTTATCATTGTGTGCTTCTGTAGCTATTATTTTTGCTCCAAAATTAACCGAATATTATGCTAAAGATAAAATTCTTGATTTACAAAACGAGATTCACAAAAATATTAGAATAATGGGTATTATTTCAATTTTACCTATACTAGTATTTATTATTCTTGGTGAAGATTTTTTTCAATTATGGTTACCCAATCAAGATCATCAAAAATTATATCAGCTTTCTTGTATTTCCCTTTTTTCATTAATGATTGCAATGCCACAAGAAAGCCTTTGGAATATATTTACTATAACGGATAAGATAAAAATTTCATCTTTAAGTCTTTTGTTTTTTAGTATTCTCATTTTTATTACAATTTTTATAAGTGTTAATTTTTTAAAAGATGATTATGATAAACTATTAGCAATTGTAATTTCAAGACTGGTATGGGGAGGTCTACGTTCATTGACTTTTTTACCAATTTATGGAGCAAAATGTTTAAAATTAAAATGGAATACATTTTATCCGATAATATGTAAAAATTTAGCAATTTCTCTATGCTTATTAATACTATTTTTAATCATTAAATATTATTTTATTAAGATTGATGGATGGGGTACTTTAACTTTTTATTCAATCATTATATCCATTATAGTATTATTAATTATGAGTTTAGTTATGTTAACTAATAATCAAAAAAAGCAATTTAAAAGTATTATAAGGAATTTGATCATTAAATTTAAATAAAATTATTAATTTTTTAATTTTCAAGTATTAAAAGGCAGTTTCAGGATTTTAATAAAATAAAATATAAATAATATAAAACATTTAAATATAAAATAAATTAATTTATAAGATTTAAAATGAATATAATTATTAATGAATTAATGGTAAAATATTATAATTTATATATTTTAAATATATTTAAATTTATATCATTATGATAATTTAATTAGTTGTTTATAATTATTTTGATTTTAATAATAGCTTTATAATTAAAATTAAATAATAATTTGAAATAACTTTAGTTAAATATAGTAATTAAAATTATTTCTACTATGATACCAAAAATTATACATTACTGTTGGTTAGGTAAAAAACCATTGCCGGAGAATTTAGAAATATATATTAATTCCTGGAAAAAATATTTGCCGGAATATGAAATTATCTTATGGGATTTAGAAAAATTTGATATTGAAAAATCATTATGGGTAAAACAAGCATGTGATTCAAAAATGTATGCTTTTGCGACAGATTACATGCGATTATATGCATTATATAATTATGGAGGAATATATCTAGATACAGATGTTGAGGTTTTAAAAACATTTAATGATTTACTTCATTTGCCTTATTTTATTGGAAAAGAAAACACAAAATATGGAATTGAATCAGCAATATTAGGTGTAGAAAAAGGATGTGTGTGGATAAAAAAATGTTTGGATTATTATGATCATAGAAATTTTATTAAAGAGTCAGGAGTTTATGATATTGAACCATTACCTTCCATAATGAATAAGGTAATACGAGCTAATTTTAATTTAATTTCAATTCCAAGTATTGACAAAATAGATAATAATCAGGAAAACGTTTATATTTTACCGTTAGAATATTTTAGTCCCAAGAAATGGGATGATCCATCTGTTTTGAATTTAACGTGTAATACTTATACAATTCATCATTTTTACGGATCTTGGAAAAAAGATAAATCTAAACTTAACATTTCAAATAAAAATTTATTACGGAACAAGATAAAAAAGTTAATCAAAAAAATTTTTTATGTCAAGAATTAATCAGAATCTTATATCTGTAATAATTCCTGTTTATAATGTTGAGAATTATCTTGATAGGTGTATTACCAGTGTGATAAATCAAACATATAAAAATTTAGAAATACTATTGGTAAATGATGGATCAACAGATGCGAGTGGTGAAATCTGTGATAATTATGCTCAGCAGGATGAAAGAATCAAAGTAATTCATAAAAAAAATGGTGGGTTATCCAGCGCAAGAAATGCAGGTTTAGATATTTCGAAAGGTGATTTTATAGGTTTTTTGGATAGTGATGATTTTATAGCATTAGAATATTATGAAATATTGTTCAAAATATTAGCAGAATCAAATAGTGATTTATCATTTTGTAGCTTTCAACGCTTTTATAATTATGATGAATTAAAAAAAATTGATTTAAATAATTATACTATAGATATTTTTCAAAATAATAAAATTTTTGATGATTTTTATAACAAATCAAATTTCGTTGAAAATGTAATAGTATGGAATAAACTTTACAAAAAAGAAATATGGAATTCTTTAAGATTTCCGATAGGAAGATTTCATGAAGATGAATTTATATGTCATGAAATATTTTTTTTATCACAAAAAATAGCTAAAGTTGATTTAAAAATGTACTATTACCTTCAAAGGGAAGGGAGTATAATGAGCAATAATAATTATTTAGAAAAATTTATTGATATTCTAGACTCAAATAATTTAAGATTACAATTTAGCAAAAAAAATAATCTGCAAAAGCTATATAATGATACGTTAAAACTTCGATATAGAAGATTAAACAATATTTATCAACTAATACCTTATGAAAAACTTACTCCATCCATACAATCGGAGATAAAAAAATCATGGATTCATTTTAGTTTAAAAGATAAATTAAAGGTTGCTATATTCTACTGTACTAATTTATTAAAATTAAAAAAATGAATTCATTAGTATCAATTATTATTCCGGTTTATAATGTAGAAGAGTATTTGGATGAATGTTTGAATTCAGTAATTAAACAAACGTATTCTAACGTTGAAATTATAATTATTAATGATGGATCTACCGATCGCAGTGTAGACATAATAGACAAATATAAAAAGAAAGATAATAGGATAAAGGTTTTTTCAATTAGTAACAGTGGACAAGGTAAAGCAAGAAATATCGGTATCAATAATTCTTTAGGAGAATATATCTATTTTTTAGATTCAGATGACTTTATTGAAGCTCAAACTATAGAAATTTTAGTAAATTCAATTTCTAAGAATCACATTTGTATATTTAATGCTGTTTCTTTTATACACCAATCAGGTAAAATTGTATCCTCTAAATATTTCAAAATAAATGAAGAAGATCTAAAGAAGGAAATAAAGATAGGGAATCAAATTAAATATTTAGCTCCTTGGATTTCTCCCTGGTCAAAATTATATTCTAAAAATTTTATTCAAAACAATAATATTGATTTTCCTGAAGGTATCTATGGTGAGGATGTTGAATTCTGGTTAAGATGTATCATATCTACTAACAAAATAACTTATGTAGACTACTATGGATATCACAGAAGATATAGAAATAATTCAACTATGACCGGAGGCAGCATCAAAAATTTAAAAGATAGAATATATTCAATGGATCGATTGATAAATTTAGATCCTTTCTCAAAACAGCTTAGGTTATTTGTTTTACAATATCTATTAGATATTTGGCGTCAATCATACCAAAAGAATGATCAAGAATTAATTGAATATGCTAAGTTGAAATTTTCGGAATATAATGCCAAAAGCTTATGTGAAAATGTAAATATTTTATATAAGGTAAGATATATTTTATTTTATAAACCAATAGTAAATAATCGTATGTTACTGGTAAACATAGATAAATTGTTATTTAAATTAATAAAATTCTGCAACTTATTTAGTTTTAACGATAAATGATTAACTATACTATAATAATTCCACATAAAAACTCCATTAAATATCTACAAAGATGTTTAGATTCTATTCCGGATAAAAATGATATACAAATTATTATTGTTGACGATAATAGCGATGCTGTTGAAATAAATAATTTTCCGGGATTAAATAAAAAAAATACAGAAGTATATTTTACTAAAGAAGGTAAAGGAGCCGGATATGCAAGAAATATCGGATTATCTCATGCAAAAGGTAAATGGCTGTTATTTGCTGATGCAGATGATTATTTTAATGATGGATTTTACAATGTCATTGAAAAATATGTGAACTCAGATTATGAAATAATTTACTTTTCAGCAACAAGTATAGATAATAATTCAGGTGCAAAGGCAAATAGAAATAAAAACATAGTTAAAGTAATAAATAATTTTAATAAAGAAAAGTATAAAACTTTTGAAGATTTAATTTTTAAGAATTGGACACCTTGGAGTAAGATGTTTAATCATAAATATATAAAACAAAAGAATTTATTATTTGAAGAAGTTAAAGTAGGTAATGATGCTTTATTTGTTTTAGAATCGGGAATAAACGCCAAAAAAATTGCTGTAGATAAATATCCTATTTATTGTGTTACCTATAGCCCAAATAGTCTGACCTATACAATTACCAGTGAAACAAGATTTGATGAAAGATTCAATGCTAAAATTAGAATTAATAATTATTTACATAATATACAACAAAACAAATATAAAATACCATTAGGAGAAGACATAGTTATTTCAATGAATTACGGATTTAATAAATTTTTCAATGCAATAACTCAAGCAAAAAAAAATAATAATAAAATTATTTTTAGTATTAGCAAATCATTAATAAAAAGATTTTTAAAAAAATTTAATTTTAAAAACTAACTATGAAACAAGCAATATTAATATTAGGTTATCAAGATATTAATAATATAATTAGAATAATACATTATTTTGATGATTGCTTTGAATTTTATATACATATAGATAAAAAAAGTAAAGCCGATTTATCACGACTTTATACCATCAAAAATAAATCACTAAATATTTACAGAAAATATGTAGTGAATTGGGGAGGGATTTCCATTATGAATGTTGCCTTATTTTTAGTTAAAAAAGCATTAGAGAATGATAGTAATAAATATTTTCATTTGATCAGTGAACAAGATTTTCCAATTAAACCATTAAGTTATTTTTATGATTTAGCTAAAGAAAATAAAAACTATTTAGTGTTCGAAAAATTGCCTAAAAAAGTTTGGGATGGAAATGGGGGACTTGATCGTATACATTATTATCATTTTAATGATTTCTTCAATGCACGGAAATTTGGACGCGGAAAATTATTAAAACTGTTAATTCACCTTCAAAAAACATTGAAAATAAAGAGATCTTATGAAGAACATTTACCTCAATTATATGGAGGTAGTATGTGGTGGAGTTTAACAAGAGAAGTTTTACTTTATGTTATTCATGAGAGCGAAAATAATACTTTTCTAATAAATAGATTAAACTATACCCTTATACCGGATGAAATATATTTTCAAACAATTTTAGTCAATTCACCCTATTTAAAAAATATTATTAATGATAATTTAAGATATATAGATTGGACCTATAGGGGAGGTAGCAGACCTGCTTTTTTAGATATGAGCGATTATAATAAATTGATTACTTCGAATAAAATATTTGCTAGAAAGTTTAATGAGAATTCGCAAGTTTTAATTAATAAACTAAATGAAATAATAAAATATGAAAAAAATTTTATTAATTAATACTTTATATTACCCATATATTGGTGGTGGTGCAGAAATAATTTTTCAACAACAGGTTGAAGGTTTAAAAAAAAGAGGATATGATGTAGCTGTATTGACAACCGGAAAAAATGAAAATTTAATTAAAGAATATATAAATGGAATTAAAATATATAGAGCTGGTATAAAAAATTTTTATTGGCATTATGGAAATAACAAATCCAATAATAAATTGATTAAACTTCTTTGGCATTTGAGAGATTCGTATAATATAGAAATGAAAAAATATATTAATGTCATTATAGATATGGAAAATCCGGATCTTATTATATGCCATAATCTAGCCGGGTTTTCAATATCGATTTGGGACGAAATAAAAAAAAGAAATGTAAAAGTAATTCAAGTATTACATGATTTGTATTTATTATGTGCAAATAGTACTATGTTTAGAAAAGAGCATACTTGTAAAAAGCAATGCACTATTTGTAGGACATTAAGAAGAATTCATAAGTATAAATCAGAAAAGGTTGATGTTTTAGTTGGGGTTAGTAAATTCGTAATACAAAAAATGTCCAATTATAATTATTTTACTACGGTTAGAAAACACATAATTTATAATGCCCAAAATATTAACTATGTAGATAAAGTAAAAATATGGGAGGGAAAGGATATTTTTAAAATAGGATATATAGGATCTTTAACTCAATCAAAAGGTATAGAATGGTTAATTACTCAATTTAACAAATTAAATATTAATGCAAAATTATTAATTGCAGGAAAAGGAGAATTGAATTACGAAAAATATCTTAAGCAACTTTCCAATGATAAAATTGAATTCTTAGGATATACTGACTCATCGGAATTTTACAAAAATGTACATATAATTTGTCTACCTTCAATATGTGAAGACAACCTACCGGGAGTAGCTTATGAAGCCTCTGCAAATAACATACCCGTAATAGCTTCATTGCGTGGAGGTATACCGGAAATAATAATAGATATGGTAAATGGTTTATTAATAGATCCAGAACAGGAAGACTCTTTGGGGAAAGCAATTTTAAAATTATATAATGATAAAAAATTATTTAAAAAATTATCACAACAAGGTAGAAATAGTGTTGAAACTTTTTTAAATGTAGATAAAATGTTAGATAAATATGAATCTATTATTGTAAATTTATGAAGTTGTATAAATATATAGTATCGATACTTATAGTTGCAGCAATGCAATTAACAGATTATAAAATTTTAGATATAAAATTTGGTGATGTATTGTCTTTATATTGTGTTTTTGTGTTTATTATTTTAATTACCCACACTAAATTACCAAAATTTTATTTTCAATTAATATTAGTTTTTTTTCTTTTATTTCTTTTTTCTTTAATATCTGCGTTATACATTAAATTTTATTTGCCTCCAAATATAAATTTTTTAAAAAAGCCGGTAATTTTGAGTATATCCAGATATCTGCAATATACGGGTTGTGTATGCTTTTCATTTTATGTTTTTAAATTTTTTAGTTCGAGCATAAAAAATTCAGATATAAAAATATTTACATATATTGATAAATTAATGATAGTAATATCATTCTTTTTTGCATTAATATTTTTATTAAGTTGGGTAGGGATAGAATCACCATTTATATATTCCGGACATAGATTGAGAGGAGGTTATGTTGAAGGGGGGCCTTTTGGATTATTTATTGGTTATTATCTAATTTTACGATACTTAGTTTTTGAAAAGTTCGATAGATATACAATTTTATTTCTTATTTTAATTATTTTCTCAGAGTCAAAAGCTGCCATAATATTTATGTTATTTTTTTATGTTATTTATTTACTAATTGAAGGTAAATTAAAAATCTATAACATATTTATTTTATTAATGATGGGAAGCATATTTTACTTATTTATAAACTATTATTATAATTTTAATCAAAGAATTTTATCTTATTGGACAGAATATAATAATATAAAATATTATATTTCTTTACGTGGAGATGATGATCCCTCGTTAGTAATGGGAAGGATTGCAGCTATGCACATTGCACCCAATATTATTAAAGATAATCCAATATTAGGAGTAGGTATGGGAAATTATTCTTTAGTAAGAAATAATCTTAACTATTTACAAGGCCTGCCGCGGGTTGTAGGATGGGATTTATCGGGGCTTGGTGGGGTCTTTAATACGGTTATTGAGTCTGGTTTTGTAGGATTATTAATTTTATTAATACCCTTTATCTATTTATGGAGGAAATACAATAGTAAAATTATTAGACACGGGATTGTACTTTTTTTTCTTGCTCAAATTTTTGGAGTTCAGTTGTACTTTCAATATATATGGTTTGGTTTAGGTTTGTGTTTTTATTTAGGTATTAAAAATCAATCAGAATTAAAGAATGAAAAAAATAGTCATTGATTGCCGAATGATTTCAATGTCAGGAATAGGTAGATATATTTCTACGTTAATACCCTATATAATTGATGAACTAAGAGATAATGTTGTGCTATTAGGTAGAAAAAAAGAGCTTAAACAATATGATGCTGAAATCATCCCATTTGATGCTCCAATTTATTCCATACAAGAACAATTGAGTTATAGAAGAATTATTCCTCGATCAAAAATATTTTGGTCTCCACATTTTAATATCCCCATATTGCCCATAAATTCCGAAAAAAGAATTACAACCGTTCATGATGCCTATCATTTAGCTTATTATGATAAGCTGACACTAGTACAAAAAATATATGCTAAAGCAATAATTAATAAAGCATTAAAAATATCAGATAAAATCATCACAGTATCTAATTTTTCTAAGAAAGAGCTATTGCAGTATACTCATTCAATATATAAAGATAAAATTGAAGTAATATATAATGGTATTTCAGATAAGAAATCAGATGAATATAATAAGAATGTGAGTATAAATCCTAATCCTTATATTTTATATGTAGGAAATATAAAGCCTCATAAAAATTTGGAAAATGCCCTTGAGGCATATGCTCTTTTTTTAAAAAAACATTCTGAAATTACTAATAAGCCATTATTTAAAATAGTCGGAAAACGAGACGGATTTATAAACGGAAGTCAAGATCGATTAAAAAAAATACTAGATAATAATCCTGTTTTAAATGAATTTGTTGTTTTTACAGGCTTTGTTTCGGATATAGAATTAAATAAATTATATTCTGAAGCTTTAGCTTTTATTTTTCCATCTAAATATGAAGGATTTGGTTTACCTCTCTTAGAAGCAATGAGAGCGAATTGTCCGGTATTAGCATCCAATATTCCACCTGTCAAAGAAATTTGCGGAGATAGTGTTTTATATTTTGATCCGGAATCTATAAACGATATTTCAGAAAAAATCAGTTTAATATATTCTTCTAAAGATTTAAGAAAAGAACTTATTACCAAAGGAAGTCAAAGAGTTAAAAATTATTCATGGGAAATATCAGCTAAAAAACATTTAAATATTTTTATGCAATTATTATAATTTTTTTATAAATTGCGAACACTAACAACTAGATACTCATTGTTTTTATATGAACAAAGCATTGATCCACGATTGGTATTGTACTATAGGTGGAGGCGAAATAGTAGTAAAGGCTCTCAATGAAATATGGAGCGATTTTGATCTTTTTTCTTTAATAGATACTTTCGATGAAACCAAAAGGAAAGAAATATTAAATGGCAAAAAGGTTACCACTAGTTTTATACAAAAGTTACCTACAGCCAAAAGAAATCATAGAAAATTCTTGCAATTTTATCCAAAAGCCATTGAACAGCTAGATGTAAGTAAATATGATCTGATTATTAGTTCTTCATCTTCCTCAGCAAAAGGTGTGCTTACATCCAGCAACCAATTGCATATATGTTATTGCCATTCGCCGGCAAGATATGCTTGGGATTTATATCAACAATATTTATTTGAATCAGGACTTACTCATGGTCTGAAAGGATTATATGCAAAATATATACTACATAAATTCAGAATATGGGATGTAATTTCATCAAACAGAGTAGACCATTTTATAGCCAATTCAAATTATATAGCGAAAAGGATTAAAAAAATCTATAACAGAGATTCTGAGGTTATCTATCCGCCAATTGATACGGAATACTTTAGCTATTACGATAAAAAAGAAGATTTTTATTTAGCTGCTTCTAGAATGGTTCCTTACAAAAAGATGGATTTAATTGTGGAAACATTCAACAATATGCCGGATAAAAAATTAGTTGTTATAGGAGACGGTCCGGATTTTAAGAAAATAGAAAAACTTGCTAAATCCAATATTGAACTAAAAGGATTTGTTTCGAACGAAAAATTAAGATTTTATCTACAAAGAGCTAAAGGATTTGTATTTGCAGCCGATGAAGACTTTGGTATGCTGCCTGTTGAGGCACAATCGTGTGGAACTCCTGTCATAGCCCTGGCAAGAGGTGGAACGCTTGAAACAGTCATACCCGGAGTAACGGGAGTATTTTTTAATAATCATAGTACAGAAAGTTTAAAGGCTGCTTTAGATAAATTTTCTACAATAGAATTTAATTATAAAATTATAAGAGATCATTCATTAAATTTTTCAAAAGAGAAATTTAAAAATAAAATAAAAGAATTTGTATTAGAAAAATATAAAGAATTTCAAAATTCTTAATTATCTGAATTTAATATTAATAGGATAACAACAAAAAAAAACTTAAAATGAATCCCTATAAATCATTTATACCAGTGATTCAATTTCTAATTGATATTCTAATAATTATTTTTTTGTTCTTTCGTTTTCTAATAATACAATATGAAACACTAGGCAATAAATGGGATATTGTATTATTATTTGAAAACCATTATAAAGCCTTGTTGCTATTTATTATAAGTTGGTATTTTATTTCAGAAAAAACCGGATTATATAAATTAAAAAAGAGCAATTTTTTAGAATCAATAAGAAAAGTCTTAATACAATCAATTATATTTACACTTATAGTATTTACAGTCTCAGAATTAAAAAGTAAATATTTATTTAATAACGATATAACATTACTGTATAACATTTCAATATTTATATGCATAGCCATACATCATATAATCGCAGATCAATTTCAAAATAAGAAATTTTCAAGAGTTGTATTTATAGATTCTAATAATAATACAAACAATGTTATAAAGCAATTCTTCCATGGTGAAAAGATGTATAATTATGGAAAATTTGTTAAAGTTCCCCAAGAAAAAAATCAATATAAATATGATTTCGATAAATTGGAGACATTTATAAGAGATCATAACATACACATTTTGTTTTTTTCATTGAATGGAGAATTAAGTAAAGAAGTTGAGGATGCCATTATCAAATTTTCAGAAAGTAAATATTTAATTTATATTATTCCGGATATATCCTATGAGTTCTATAATAATTCAATCATAAGCTATTACGGGACTTTTCCTATATATATTTATAGAAGAAAATCAAATATATTTAATAAAATTTTTAAAAGATTATTTGACGTAGCGTTTTCACTATTTTTTATCACATTTGTATTAAGTTGGTTATTGCCCATATTAGCCTTAATTATTAAATTTACATCTAAAGGGCCTATTATTTACAAACAAGAAAGAATAGGATTAAATGGTAGACCATTTAAAATAATGAAGTTTAGATCAATGTATGTTGATGCGGAGTATAGTGGACCAAAATTGGCTACAGATTCAGATCCGAGAATAACATCTGTTGGTAAAATCATGAGAAAATACCGCATTGATGAATTTCCGCAATTTATTAATGTATTAAAGGGAGAAATGTCCATAGTAGGTCCTCGTCCGGAAAGAAAATTTTTTATAGATAAAATTATAAAATTAAATCCCAATTATAAAAAATTACATAAAGTAAAGCCCGGTATAACGTCCATAGGGCAAGTATATTTCGGCTATGCCGAAACAGTTGAAGAAATGTCACAACGTTTAAAATATGATTTATTGTACCTACAAAATGAAAATTTCTTTTTTGATTTGAAAATCATATATTTAACTATTGTTGTTATGATTCAAGGTAAAGGCAAATAGTTGATAGAAATAAGAAAAGCTAATCATTAATTACTAATGATTAGCTAAAATAAATTAAAATTAAAATCTAATTAGAATCAACTAGCGTTATTATAACTACACGGTTCCATTGATTTTTAGGATATGGTTGAACGGTATCACCTTTGCCTAAAGTAATGATGCGATTAGGTGATATACCATAATCTTTAATCAGCTTATTTTCAACCGCTTTTGCTCTCTTAATAGATAAAATTTCATTGAATTTAGGTGAACCGGTATTTTTGTCGGCTAATCCCACAATTTCAACTTTAAAGTCTTTATTCTTTTTTAATAAATCAGCGATATCATATATAACAGCTTCTTGTCTAGATTTTATTAAACTACTATTAATATCGAAAGGTATTGAATAAGGATTGTTTTTAATTATAAATTCTTTAGAATAAATAGTATCAGGTTTCTTATTTCTGGCAATTTCCAATTCTTTAATCAAATTTTTATTCTCCTTGGCTAATGAATCTATTTGTTTAGATAACTTGCTTAATAATATTTCATCAATATTGTTTTCAGGTTTATTAATAATTACTGTATCGCAATTTATTTTATCAAATTTTTGTTTACGACTTAAACCTATAATTAATCCCACATTTATTGAACCAATACAATCCCAGTCCTGTTTTTTATATGATTTTACCCATTTTCTTTGATATTGAGCATCATTAAATTTTGATTGGACCACTTGACCGGATATGTCGAAACTTATAGCTAATTTTTCATTAATCTTAAAAGTATTAAGCAAACCAAGAACAATGACCGGTGAATTATTGTCTATGGCGTTTCTATCCGTACCAATACCTGCTCCGGCATACGTAATTAAATTATATAATCTATCGTATTTATACCCGTAAAATAAATTTGAAAAATTAAACAAAGCATCAGCATGTACAGTGATATAGTATCCGCGTGTCATGTGATGAAATTTACCGGGCTCAAGAGTATTTAAATCAATAGGTTCACCGTTAATATCGAACACGGGTTTACCATTAACATTAAAAGTATGTTTTTTCCCTCCCTGAAATGTCAATCTTGCTCCTATTACAGGAGAAAACCATTTTCCGGTATTTAATGTAGCTGCCCAGTTAAGCCTTTCAATAAAGTTAGCTTCTTTATGTTGTTTACCTCCAAAATATACACCAGTTCCGCCACCAAAATTTAAAAACCAGTTATCCCAAAAATTGTTAAAAACAATTTTTTGATTAGTCAGAGATTCCTGAGATAATAAATAAACTGAATGTAGGGATAAAAAAAGAATTAAAAATATCTTTTTCATGTAAAAAAACATAAATATTTTGTAAATATAATATTAAAGAATTTTATAAAGCGAATTAATAAAAAAATAAATTAATTTCATAATAAAGATTAATAAAAAATAAAATTTATTATTTTTTAAATTAATAGGTATAAAATAAAATTTTTGTTTTATTTATATGATATCTCTGTTTATTTTAATTACTTACTTGGATTTATAAGCTACGATTTAATAAATAGAAATATGAGTAAAAAAAATCGAAAAATAATTTTATCCATTTTAATGGTATCATATAATGTTCAACACATAAAATCGAATTAAAAATATTTATTGAGTATAAATTTTTATAATTCTTAATCGAATTGAGAAGATAAGATTAATTTTTAATTAAAGTAGGATATTCGCAGCTATAGAGTATGACTAAATATAAATAATTCTGAAAATTATTAATAAAAAAAGGTTGCATTTAAAATTATGCAACCTTTATATAAGTAAAGTTTAATTAAATTTATTTTACGAATTGGATTTGTTTTAATAATGAGAACATGAAATATTATTTTTGGCTGTAATTTAAAACAATTATTTGTTTATAACACTTTGTATAATATTCCATATATCGTTTCCAAATACTAAAATCATTAATCCAAGAAGGATAAATACACCCACCATCTGAACCTTTTCCATTGTCTTATCACTTAATTTACGACCGGTAATCATTTCAGCAATGGTAAATAAAGCATGACCTCCGTCTAACCCTGGAATCGGTAATAGATTTAAAAACGCAAGCCATATAGAAAACATAGCGGTAAAACTCCAAAATTGTCCCCAATCCCATTCAGGCGAAAATGCTTTATATAATCGTAAAGGACCGCTTACTTGTTTATAAGCTTCTGTTTTTGGATTAATAATAAGTTTAAATTGTTTTATTTGAACCAATAACATTTCCCAAGACAATACCGGCGCCCTTTTAAAGGCATCCATAAAATTATATTTTTTATATGCAGTTGCATTTTTTAAATTCGAAGCACTAGGAACAAAACCTAAAATGGCGCTATCAGGAACAAAAAGTTTTTCATTTATATTTTGTCCGTTTCGATATATACCTAAAGTTACACTGTCATTTTTATGTTTAGAAAGTTCTAATCTAAATTCATCAATATATTTAATAGGTTGCTTGTTGAAACTAGTTATAACATCCCCTTTTTTAAGATATTTTGAAGCAAGTGAATTAGGTAAAATCGAATCAACATCGGCAATTATTCTCGGAGAAATAAAGCCTCTGCCTTCCTGTTTTAAAACATCCCTTTTTTCTTCAGGGAGAAGGTTAAATTTAATAATTTTTCCATCGCGCTTAACCGTTACATGATCACCGAATAAAAGAGAAACAGGTAAATAATTAAAAGTTGGAATCTCTTTATTATCAACTTCTAATATAATATCACCATCTTTAAATCCCAATTTTTTACCTACATCAGAAAATGCATATCCGTCTTTTAATTGATCCGTATTAATAGTTTGTTCACCCGTAGTCATTAAAATTCCGGCATATATAATGATAGCCAATAGGATATTCACAAAAATTCCGGCAAGCATAATAATTAAACGTTGCCAAGCCGGTTTAGAACGAAATTCCCAAGGCTGAGGTGGACTTTTCATTTGCTCAGTATCCATGCTTTCATCAATCATGCCTGCTATTTTAACATATCCCCCTAACGGCAACCAACCAATACCATATTCAGTATCACCTATTTTCTTTTTAAATAAAGAAAACCATGGATCAAAGAATAAATAAAATTTTTCAACCTTTGTCTTAAAATATTTTGCCGCTAAAAAGTGTCCTGCTTCATGAAAGACAACTAAAATAGATAAACACAATAATAACTGGGCAATTTGGATAAATATATGCATATTCAAAATAAAACTTAGTTTGCAAAAGTAAGAAAATTTATTCTATTGAAATTTTATGATAAAAATAAAAATATTCATTAACTTTAAGCTGTATAATAAAATATTAGGTTATGAAAACAATGATAGTCCCTGTAGATTTTTCAGCAACTACCAAATATATTTTGAAAGAAGCTGTCATCTATGCCAAAGCTACCGGAAGTAAAATGTGCCTTTTACATGTTGCCAGTTTAGATTTAGGTTTTATTATAGGGGATATCGGTTTTCAATATCTTCCGGAATTGGAAGAAGCAGGTATGAAGGAAGAAACCAGACAATTGGTTGAATATGAAAAATCAATTAAAGAACAAGGCATTGAAGTTGAAATTGTTATAAAACAAGGAACACCGGCAGATATTATATTGAAAGAAGCAGAATCCAGAAAAGCTAATCTCATCATTATGGGTTCTCATGGAAGAGGTTTACTTATGGAAGCAATTCTCGGCAGTGTTTCAAAAAACGTAATTAATAAATCTAAAGTACCCATTCTTATAGTTCCTCCCAATCAACATCAACATCATCATGAAAAATAATCTTTTATGATGGATCATTTATCTAACATTAAAAATTATATACTTCAAACTTTGATATTTAGTCAATATCATTATATTTGCGGCATAGTAAAGATAGTTATATATGGAAGAAATTAAGATTCTGGATAAAACTTTTACCCCTTTTATATCTTCGGAAGAAATAGACCATTCCATACAAAGGATGACCAATACTTTGTATGAAGAGTACAAAGACACCGTCCCCGTTTTTATAGGGGTACTCAACGGAGTTATTATGTTTTTCAGTGATTTTTTAAAAAATTATAAAGGCAACTGTGAAATAGGTTTCCTTCAGTTGTCTTCATACAAAAGTGGAATGCAAAGTTCAGGAACCGTTGATTTAATTACAGATATGACTGTAGACATCACAAACCGAGATATAGTAATACTTGAAGATATTATTGATACCGGTAACACCTTGGAATACCTTTATAAATTACTTGAAGTAAAACCGGTGAGAAGCATTAAAATTGCAACTTTGTTTTTTAAACCGGATGTTTATAAAAAGGATCTAAATATAGATTTAATAGGAATGAATATACCTAATAAATTTGTTATAGGGTATGGGTTGGATTATAATGGTTTAGGAAGGAATTTTAAAGACTTATACCAATTAAAAGGAGAATAAACAGAATTTCAAATATGAATATAATTGTTTTATTTGGCCCTCCCGGGAGTGGAAAAGGGACTCAAGCAAAAATTTTAGCAGAAAAGTTTCACTTAGAACACATTTCCACCGGAGACTTATTCAGATATAATATAAAGAATAATACGAAATTAGGTCAAGAGGCTCAAACCTATATAAATCATGGAAAATTAGTGCCGGATGAACTTACAACAGAAATGTTGATAGATGAACTTAAAAGAAATTCAAACAAAAAAGGGTTTATCTTAGATGGATATCCAAGAACTAAAAGCCAAGCAGAAGCCCTTGATGAATTATTGGATTCTATATTTCAAACCCGAGTTGATGTAACGTTAGCCCTTTATGTAGAAGATGAAATTCTAGTTAAAAGAATTTTAAAAAGAAGTGAAGAAAGCGGTCGTTCAGATGATGCAGATGAAAGTATAATTCGTAACAGAATTAAAGAATATTATGAAAAAACAGCCGTTGTTTCGAACTATTATAAAGAACAACATAAACTGGTTGAATTAGATGGAGAGGGAAGTATTGAAGATATAACCGCAGAACTGTCTAAAGAAATAGAAAAGTTTGTATAAGAAATACATGTAACACATACAAATAAAAGGATTATTATGAAAAATGATAATCCTTTTTTTATAAAAAAATAAAAGATATATGCAGTCGAATTTTGTTGATTATGTTAAAATTTTTTGTAAAAGCGGACACGGAGGCGCCGGTTCTGCACACCTTCACAGAGCAAAATATATCCCTAAAGGTGGTCCTGATGGAGGTGATGGAGGAAGAGGAGGGCATATAATTTTACGTGGTAATGCTCAACTATGGACCCTTTTGGCTTTAAAATATTCCAAACACAATAAAGCAGAAAACGGTAAACCCGGAGGAAAACAAGAATTAACCGGAGCTAATGGAGCGGATTTGTATATCGAGGTTCCCGTCGGAACTATTGCTAAAGATGAAAGCGGAACTGTTGTTGGAGAAATAACTAAAGATAAAGAAGAGATAATTTTACTTGAAGGAGGAAAAGGAGGGTTAGGAAATTCACACTTTAAATCATCAACCAATCAAACTCCGCGATATGCTCAACCCGGATTGCCCGGTAAGGAAGGTAATTTTATTTTGGAATTAAAGTTATTAGGTGATGTGGGATTGGTAGGTTTTCCAAATGCAGGAAAATCAACATTATTGTCTGCATTAACCTCTGCAAAACCGAAAATAGCCGATTATGCTTTTACCACCTTAGTACCTAATTTAGGAATCGTTAAATACAGGGATTTTCAATCTTTCGTAATTGCCGATATTCCGGGTATTATTGAAGGAGCATCCGAAGGAAAAGGACTAGGGTATAAATTTCTAAGACATATAGAAAGAAATTCAATTTTATTGTTTTTGATTCCGGCTGATGCAAAAGATTATTACCAAGAATATAAAATTCTGTTAAATGAGCTGAATAAATATAATCCGGAATTAAATGATAAAGATCGAGTAATTGCAATTTCAAAATCAGATTTACTGGATAAAGAATTGGAGGATGAA
This sequence comes from Apibacter sp. B3919, assembly GCF_026537405.1. Taxonomy (NCBI): domain Bacteria; kingdom Pseudomonadati; phylum Bacteroidota; class Flavobacteriia; order Flavobacteriales; family Weeksellaceae; genus Apibacter; species Apibacter sp. B3919. The sequence goes on from NZ_JAFNMG010000001.1 coordinate 66,372, forward strand.
ATAAGGAAGACTTTTCCTGAAAATTTCAAATTATTATTTATTTCTGCCGTAACCGGAGAAAATTTAATTCAATTAAAAGACGAACTTTGGAAATTATTACATCAGTAATAATTTATGTATCATAAAAACATTATATAAAAAGAATTGCAACTTTTTAATAAATTTAAAAAGTTGCAATTCAAACTACTAATTAATTATATATCAATAACTACATTTCTTATTCCATTTTAAATCCTCTACGATAGATTCTACCATAAGGATCTACATATCTTACAGAAACCGTTCCTTTATAATTTTTTAATATTTTTTCAATGTCTTTTTCACTATTAACAGGCTTATCGTTTACTTCCATTAAGATATATCCTTCACCAATGCCTGCTAATTTCAATTTTCCGTTAGAATCGATTCTGGTTACAACAATACCGGATTCTAAACCGTAATTAACCTTTTGGTCATCAGTCAATTCTTGAAATTCAGCACCCAACTTTTCGGCGATACTTAAATCGTTCTTCGTTTTAACCGAAGTCCCCCCTTTAGCATCTTTAATTCTAACATTGAAAGATTTATACGAATCATCTCGTATAACGGTAACCTTTACTTGGTCACCCGGTCTTTTCTCACCAATAACTCCCGAAAGAGTAGGGAAGTTCTTAATATTCGTTCCGTCAATTTGCTTGATAATATCTCCTTTTTTCAAGCCGGCATCTTTTGCTCCTCCGTCATTTTGAATATCAGTGATAAGTACACCTTCTTGAGATTTATAATTGGTTTTATTTTGAGAATTATATTGCTTAACTGCAGAATCATCACTCAAGTCAAGAGCACCAATACCCAAATAACCCCGTTGAACCAAACCGTATTTGCGAATATCCTCAACTACTTTTTTAGCTATGTTGGAAGGAACAGCGAAACTGTACCCTTCAAATGTTCCGGTTCCGGAATGAGAAGCAATTGCTGTATTAATACCGATTAAATCACCGTTCGCGTTTACTAAAGCACCTCCGCTATTCCCGGGATTTACTGCCGCATCGGTTTGAATAAAAGATTCAATAGGACTTCTGGAATTGGAACGCAAAAGATCTAAACTACGACCTTTGGCTGAAATGATACCCGCTGTAACTGTTGAAGTTAATCCAAATGGATTTCCTACAGCTAATACCCATTCTCCAATTCTCACATTATCGGAATTATAGAAATTTAAAAAGCTTAACCCTTTTTCATCAATTTTTAACAGAGCAATATCGGAGTTGATATCCGTTCCTACTAAAGTGGCTGTATATGTTTTTTGATTATTAAGTGTAATTTCTATTTTATCAGCTCCATCAATCACGTGGTTATTGGTAACAATATAACCATCACTAGAGATAATTACTCCCGAACCTAAACCGTTTGGAGAATCTTTTGGAGTTTGTTGCTGTCTTTGTTGCCCTTGAGAATTAAAAGGATCTCCAAAAAAGAAATCAAAAGGATCTAAGGATCTGCGTTGTTGCTGCACATAGGAAGAATAACATTTTACACTCACTACTGCATTCACAGTTTTTTCTGCTGCGATGGTTAAATCTGGAGGATTTAATCCAACTACGTTATTAGTAGAAGCTGAAGTAAAATAAGCTTTTTCGTTATGAGTAGGATTTTTAAATATTTCAAAATCATTTAAATTCGTATTTTTTGATATGGAGGTAACTGCACCTGCAGAAATTAATCCCCCTATCGCACCTACTAAAATATAAGAACCTATTTTTTTAATTTCAAACTTATTTTTTTTCATAGTACAATTTAATTTAAATAAATACTGGATTTTTTTATTTCAAAAGTAATACCAAATTTCAATTATTTTGTTGCTTTAACGGTTTTTAACAAGAAATTAATCTTCTTTTATATGGTTTATTAATTATTTCACTTTTCATATTGAGAAATGAACATACTGAACAATTCTTTATAAATTACTACTAATTGCCAATAAAGTTTATAAATTTGTAACTAATAATTGTAAAACTAATGAAAAATATTTTATCCATCCAATCTCATGTAGTGTATGGCCACGCAGGAAACAGTGCAGCAGAATTTCCTATGCAGCGTTGCGGCGTTAGAGTATGGTCATTAAATACGGTACAATTTTCTAATCATACACAATATGGACAATGGACGGGTGAAGTAATGACAGCCAAACATTTATTGGATATTGTACAAGGAATCGACAACATCCATCAGTTGAAAAAATGCGATGCAGTTTTAAACGGATACATCGGTTCTCCCGAACAAGGAAAATCAATTTTGGAAATAGTTAAAAAGGTTAAAAATGAAAATCCAAATGCCGTTTATTTTTGTGATCCCGTTATGGGACATCCGGAAAAGGGCTGTATTGTAGCTCCCGGAGTGTCGGAATTTTTTAAAAATGAAGCGATGGGAGTAAGTGACATTATGGCACCTAACTTATTAGAGTTGGAAATTTTAACCGATCGAACCATTACTTCAGTTGCAGATGTAGTTTCTGCAGTTGATGTAATTCACAGTAAAGGGGTAAAAACTGTATTAGTTAAACACTTAAGCAGGGCAGGCTATCGTTCAGATAAATTTGAGATGTTATTGTCTACTTCAGAAGGAAAATGGCATATATCAAGACCTTTAGTAGATTTTGGTGTTCGTCAACCGGTTGGAGTAGGGGATCTTACTTCGGGTTTATTATTGACCCATATGTTACTGGGGAAAAATTATAAAGAAGTTTTAGAACATACAACTGCTGCTGTTTATGCCGTTATGCTGGAAACTCATAGACAAGGAGAGTATGAATTGCAATTGGTAGCAGCACAAGATGAAATTGTAAATCCGACTCAAATGTTTGAGGCAGTAAAATTATAATTGATAGTTTAAGTAAGCTATTACTTAAAACGCATATTTTTTTTACCGCAAATTTTAAATTTCAAAAAGCATAGTTGTGAAGAATAAACCTTTTATATAAAAAAGTTTGTAAAGCATTTCTATATATTAGATTCATTTATATTTTTCTGGATAATCTTAAGAATAGTAAATAAATCATTAAGTTGTTTTTCAGTTAGTCCTTTTGCAACTTCTTTCGCATATTGCTTTGCTATGTCTTTGGCATTATATAAAAGTGTAATTCCTTGCTCAGTAATTAATATAATTTTTTTCCGACGATCTTTTTCTGCATTGACTCTGCTTACCAGATTTTTTTTTTCTAAAATATCAATGGATCGGGTGATGGCAGAATTATCTCTGTGTATTTTTTCTGATATTTTCTGCATGGATATTCCTGTAGAATGTTCCGTTAATAAATCTAAAATAATAAATTGTTCGGGAGTAATGTCTAACTTATTGGTAGAAAATTTTTTATTTAATAGATTCCTGTGCAGATTTTCTGTATAACTTAATTGGTAACCGATCGAATTTTCTTTTTCAGAGTTAGTCATTGCTATCCGAATTATATTTTATTTATATATAAATTTTTAAAATGCAAAGTTAATTAATATTATTATAGGATTAAAGAACAAAAAGAAGATAACAATAAAAAGAACCCTTAAAAAAATAAAGGTTCTTTTAGCAATTTTATTGAAAAATTAAATTTTCTCAATGGTAAATCCGGCTTTTTTTACTGCATTGACAACCTCTTCTTCCGTAGCACCCGCTAAGTCTACAGTCAAGATTTTATCCGGATTAGCTGTATCAACTTCCCATTTTGAAATACCTTCTACTTTAGACAAAAATGGGGTTACTGCTTTTACACAACCTCCACAATCTATATTAGTTTTAAATTTTAATTCATTTTTCATATTTATTGTTCAAATTTATTTGATATCTCAAATGTACTCTATAATTAATGAAAGTAAATTATATAATTATGGAAACTTTTTATATAAAGTATATTTGATACTAATCAATAATACAAATTTTACTGTCAATAAATTATATAATTCCATTATAAAAAAGGTAATCATTAGGTTTTCAAACTAGTTTTTAAGTTCAGTATCAGAAATTTAAAAAATATATTTCTATTATATCACTCACAATATATTTTATCTTTGTTAAATGTTAAAAGAATATTCAATAGCAAATATCTTAGGGGTACCGAATCATTTCATTTCGTATTTTGTGGGAACATTTGAAGGAACAGAAGATCCGGATATTGAATGGCCTCATCGACATTCCTTCTATTCTCTGGTTTGGTTTACTCATGGAAGCGGATTTTATGTTGTCGATTTTCAAGAGTATCCCATAAAACCCAACCGTATTTTTCTTGTGAATACTAAACAGATACATAATTGGGAGTATTCTTCTGACAGCAAAGGGTATATTTTGATGGTGGATGCTTGCCTGGGCTTGGAATTGGGTATTAACAATCATAGGGCATTTGTAGATATTCCAACTTCATATATACAAATTATGGAAAGCTGTTTTATGAACCTTATTCATGAATTTGGAATGAAAGATGAAGTAGCCGATACAACTATAAAATTAGGAATTCCCTATCTCTATTCCATACTTAACAGATTGTCATTTAAAAAAGAAACAAACTTTCATCATACTCTTTTAGACGATTTAAAAATGGTAATTTTTGAAGAAAATTTTAAAACATCATCCATTGAAGATTACGCTGAAAAATTGAAAGTTACAACTCAAGAATTAAATGAAATTTGTAAACAATACAAAGGCATTTCTTCCAAACAATATATTATAGATCTTAAAATTACAGAGGCCAAACGATTATTACTATTTAGCGAGTATAATGTTAACGAGATAGCTTATAAATTAGGTTTTGAAGATCCCTCTTATTTTTCACGTATTTTCAAAAAGAAAACAGATTTCACTCCTTCAACCTTTTTGGAAAAGTACCGAAAACAGAAATAAAAGTCCTATCTGTAGAGTGCTGATCTCCGGTACCTTTGCTTAAAAACAAAATGAAAAAATTACTTACCGTATTAGTGGTATTTATATTAACATTAAATAGTTATGCGCAAATGGAAAAATCAGAACGTTACCAAAAAGGTTGGGAAAAATTAAAAGAAATTGATGGAGAAGCCGGAATCAGAACTGTTGAAAGTTTAAAAGATATTTCACCGGAATTAAGTAGATTTATTATTGAATATTCATTTGGAGAAGTGTATAGTTTAAAAGCACTGGATAATAAATCAAAAGAAATAGCGGCCATCTCATCTCTCATGGCACAGGGAGCCATACCTCAATTAAAAGTCCATTTACATGGAGCCTTACAAGTAGGTTGTTCCATAAATGAAATAAAAGAGGTTATTTTGCAAATGTCGGTATATTGTGGATTTCCAAAATGTATTAATGGAATGAATGCATTTAGAGAGGTCCTTAAAGAAAGAAAAGAAAAAGGAATCAAAGATGAAGAAGGTAAAAAGGCTTCTAAAAATGAGACAGACCGATATAAGTTAGGAGCTGATTATTTAGCCATGTTGAAGAAAGAGCAAGAAGATATTCTGAAAAAGGCATATCGAGACATTTCACCGGAGTTGGTTAATTTTGTTATTGAATATGGATATGGAGATATTTTTTCAAGAGATAATTTAGATAAAAAATATAGACAAATTGCCACCATAGCAGCTTTAGCAACATTGGGAAATGCTCAATCTCAATTAAATTTTCATATAAAAGGAGCATTGAATATAGGTTTAACTCCTGATCAAATCAAAGAGGTAATGCTACTTATGACAGTCTATGCAGGATTTCCTGCTTCTATAAACGGAATAAATATTCTTAAAGAAGTTGTTTATAATAAATAAGAATACACTTTAAATGCTATATTTTATTAATTACACACACCAAGTCTTAAAAATTTAAATGATAATAGTTTAAATTTTAATCTTAACAACCGCTAAGCCTTCTGATTGTTTAATTCATTCAGAATGGCTTACTTTTAAATTACCAATTCAAAAATTTTTATAATGCCCTCGACTCTAAACTTTGTATTCCTTACCCTTTTCAAAAAATTTTATAAGTATTTACGAAGTTAAATCATAAAAAAATACAGACATATAATCGCTGCTCAAAAAATTGAATACGTATATGCCTGTACGTGTTTTAAAGATAAAAATTTATATGAGAACTATTTATTCATTAATCAACATGATTATTATGGTTTCTTACAACGATCCATCCGGTAAATTGTCTTCCGTCAGCAATATCAATAACATACCAATAGGAAGTAGTAGGTAATGGTCTGCCCAAATAATATCCATTCCATACAAAGCATGAATTAGAACTTTGTGAAAATACAACTTTACCATATCTGTCAAAAATTTTGATATGAGAAGGAAGTGAGTCGAAATTTTCCAAGCCGCATAATCTCCATGCATCATTAAGATTGTCTCCATTGGGAGTTATCACATTATTTATCTTAAATAAAACTCCTTTCTTTTCAGGTGAATAACAACCGTTTGCCAATGATCTTACATAGAAAGTATATATCCCCGGTTTTAGATTATAAAATGTATTATGGGATTGCCAATTTTTATTATCCATAGAATATTCCAAAGGAGCATCCCCTTCGGCAATTACTGTTATATAATCATTACCTTCCTTTAAATCTGTAATTCTCGTTTTAGCATATTCGGTTACATGAGTGGTATAAGTATACTTACAACCGTTTTTACCGGTAATGGTAACCGTATAAATACCTGCTTTATATATGGTTATTGTATGTTTATCATATCCTTTTACTCCGGTATTCCATTCGTAAAAATCCTCAGGATTTTTTGTATCCGCTACTAGTTCAAGAGTTCCATTCGGACATATTTTTAGGTTCTTTTGTAATGTACTTACAGGAACCGGTAAAACCTTAAGGTTTATTACACTTAGAGCCGGACAGTAATCGGGAGATGAAACTCGGACGTATACTTGGTCCTTAAAAGGTACAATATTTTTATAATTATAAGGATCTACAATAGGATTGGTTTGGTTTTTAGCATCGTTTAAAGTGCTGAAATATTCAAAAGTAGCCTTTGGATCTTTGGTTATGGATGAGTTCATGGTAGTGATATTGAAAAATGTTAATCCATCAAAGTCATCATCACAACTTTCAATTTCCATGGATTGAGTTGATACCTTAATTTTATCTTTTGTGTACAAGGTCACAGTTCTGATTGAACTGCATCCATATTTATTGGTTGCTTTCAGTACTATTTTTTCATTAAAGCTTTTTACTGTGTATTGATGTATATTTTTGATCTTATTGATGTCTTTAACAGCATCTTCCTGAGAATGATAATAGGAAAATGTATACCCGTCGGGGTTAAATATTACGGTATAGCGAAGATCATCTAAATCTACTTTATATATATCGTCAAAATCTGTATCACAAACTAAATATTTAGCATTAATAAGTTTAGGAAGAGGTTCTAAATTAACTTCTAAATATCTAACCGTATAACAACCGGTAGAAGGATTATCCATCCGTACCCATACATAATCTTTTGCTAAGGTAACAGAATAACGTTCAGGATTTTTTATGAGCGTATGGCTGTCTCTATTATTAGCCCCTTCCTCGGTTTTGTAATAATTAATAGTTAAATTTTGGCCCGAGGTAATTAAAACATCAGATATATAGTTGGTTAAATTAACATATTCTTGCATATCTGATCCCTCATCGCAAATATGTATTTTTTTATTTTGAGCTAACACTTTTTCTGCACTTTTAAAAGTGAGCTTTGCAATGGAAAAACATCCTGAAGAATTCGTAATTCTTACATAAATGGTAGTAGGAAATGGTTGAATGACGTATTCTTTTGTATTGGAAATACTAAATTTATCAGCATACGCATTTTCATATGAAGTGTAATATGAGTATTGATAATTTGATCGGGAAGCAGTTACTAAATCTTCTTCATATAAGGTTAAATCGACAATTTCCGTATCATCGGCATTGTTGTCACATATTTCAACAATTTTATCTTTAACTAAAGGAGAAGATTGTAACGTAAAACCTAATTTTTGAATGATCTGGCATTCCTTACCTGAAGAGATTTTAACATATAGTTGCGTTGAATTTTTTATAATATGTTTTATAATAGTATTGATGTTGTTTAATGCATCTTGTTCATTTAAATAATAGGAGAAAGTAAAACTTTGCGGATTGGTAACTATATGAGAGTTTAATTCACTTAAAATTACTTCTTCCTCATTATCATTACTAAAGTCACAGATATCCAAGTTATATTTTAAAACAATAGGAAAAGGATTTAACTTTATTTTTAAAGGCTTTATTTCACAACATTTTGATTTTTTGTTGGTAAAACGAACATATAGTGTAGTAGTATTGTATAAGGCGAATGCAGCAGGATCTAAAATTTTTTCATTATTGTTTTGATTTTGAGCTCCTTCTGCCGTTAAATAAAACTCTACGGAAATTTGTTTCGTATCTACTCCGCTTTCTGCAATCACCGGAATTAAATTTACGATTTTGTTATGGCTATTGTCTGTATCACAAACCTCAATAGTTTTCAAATCAGGAACTGTTACCGATTCCAATAAACGTATTTCTACAGGTATAATACTTGGACAACTGTTTTCATAATTAGTTCTAACATATACTTTATTATTACTTATACTTATAGGATAGGGTTCTATAGCAGAAATTGGATGTATTTCTTTGAAAGCATCGTGTTCAGATTTGTAGAATTGAACAGAACTATAATCGGTTAAGCCTAAAAAATTGATTAAATCGTTCAAATAATAAATTTCATTTCCATCATTTCCCCTATCGCATAGATATACGTTTTGCCATTCGGATAATTCTAAAGGTTTTAAAATCAAATCAATTTTATGAAAATATCTACACACATCGTTTACTTTTACTTTTACGTAAATAGTTTTTTTACCTCTTACAATCGTTTCTTTTATGGGATTAACTTCATTAGTATAGTCATCCAAAGTTTCATAAAATGAAATTGAGGATGGAGGATAACCGGCAAGAAAAATAGGTCTTAACGTATTTAGGTTAAATTTACTTTCTCCTGAATTATTTACATCGCATATGTTATAACTCGGCCTTTTTTCAATTTGATCGATAACTTCTAATTTTATTTCACGTATATGTACACATTGAGTTTTATTGTCAAAAAATCGTACATAAACTATGGAAAAAGGATAATTAACCGGGTAATTTTCCATATCTGAAATAAGTTGAGAACTATCTTTAGAAACAGCCCCATCCCAAGAATTGTAAATTCCTTCCAGCACAATGTCATGCCCTTTCTTCATGTCATTATAATATTCCCAAAGATTTTCATGTAATCCCGATGTTTTTTTATCGCATACATATTTATGCATATTATTTACCAAGGTATTTTTAAAAGTAAAAGAGAGGGTAGTTACAGAAGGGCAATATCCGGGACCGGATATACTTACATAAATAATTTCTTCATTGGTAACCGAATACGATTCGGGATTTTGTATAGGATTTATATTTTGTAAAGCATCAGATTCGGAAGTAAAATAACTAAAAGAAAGATTATCATATCCCGTAATCGAGGCTTCATAGGATCTCAAATTATAAATTTCTCGTCCTTTTAAATCTTCATTACAAAGTATAATTTCTTGAGGTTTGGAAGCAATCGTTTTTTGAAATTTGAAAGTTACAGGAATGATAGAAAAACAATCTTCAAAGTCTTTATTACTAGCTTTTGCATAAACGGTTACCACAGAAGAAAGCGAAAGGGTACTAATGGGATGATTTCCGTTTAAAGCATTAGTATAGGAATCATAAAAATCAAGGTTCATCCATTCTTCATATCCATTTATTTGATTCGTATAATTGTTTAAATATATTATTTCAGAATCCTGATCACCATTACCGCAAATAATAATAGGTTCCATTTCTTTTAGGGAAGGTTTTCTTTTCATGTGAATGGTAATCACCGAGGTCGAATAACAATCTTTACCCTTTGAAGCTCGTAAATAAAAGGAGTTTGAATTAGAAGCAATCGGATAGGAATTTAAACCCGTCAAAGGATGTTGACCTGAATGGGCTTCTTCTATATTCTGATGTAAAGTGGTAATGACATCGGGAGCAGATTCAGAAGCTTCTTTCATCAATTCTTCTAAATTGATAACTTCATTTGGAGTTATACCTTCAAAACATTTATTTACCTGTATATCTTTCACTTTTGGAAAGTCAGAGGCGAAAATAATTTGGAATTCATCATTTAGGGTAATCGGAGTACAACCGGCATAGGATACGTTCACATAATAAGTTGTTGAATTTTTAGGATTAACTTCCGATGAAGGAAGAAGGGTTTGATTGGCATCTTTCCATTCAACTTTAGGAACAGTAGGAGTACCTTGCGGAGCAAATCTCCATGCTTCATGATAGGCTTCCCAGATTCCTGTATTTCTTTGATCGGGTGAAACTCCTTCAGATCCATCAGAATTAGTGATTCCGATAAGTGCTCTTTTTTCATTTCCTATATCACAAGTTAACGGTTTCTCTTTTACATAGACTTCGATAACATTAGTAGTTTCATAAAGTATTATTTGCACGGTCGATTTTGAGTTTTCGCAACCAAAATGATTCATATTATAATAATTTATGATTGTTTTTCGGAAAGGAATCATCCCTGTCGTATACATGGTGATTTTACCGCAATCACGAGTACAACCAAACACATCACTATCATTGGTCATATCATGGTAAGCCCCGAATATGGTATTATGCATTAAATTAGGGTCGGGGATAGATCCTGCAATGGCATAAGGACATTCTGTTCCCGCATATTGGGTATCAAAACAGATGACTCCGTTATCACCTAAAATTATAGAGTTAAAAGTATTACCGTAAAAACAAAAATTAAAAGGGAGTTCTTGTGCGTTGCTCCATTTATCATCACTGTCAATGATAACTTCTTGACCTTCAGAAAATGTTCCCACCGGATTAAAAGGAATAGAGCTTACAGCATAGGAAGATGTGTTTTTTAGTTCCGGATATTCAGCCTTGAGTAAAATTTTATGGTTTTCATTGAATTTATAATTACAATCAATGGTAACAGGACTTTTCAGGCCATTATGATCTTTTATCGTCACCGAAGGGCTTGTCATAATTTGTGCAGGAATTGAATTAAAAATCCCTAAGAATAATAATAATAAAATGAAAAAACGGTATGGAGCCTGTGTGCTCATGTATTTTTTTAATGTTAATGTTAGTTTAACAAAGTTAACAATTATTAACATTTAATTTTATATAATTTTAAATATTTTTTCAAATAAAATAAATTATTATGAATAAAAATTGATAATATTTAAATATTTAATAAATTTTATGCAATAAAATTAGATATTTTATAATTTAATAAAATTAGTTAATATAATAGTTGGTATTTTATTTCTAATAGGGAAAATATAAAATCTTGATTACTGTTTTTTACCTTTATAAACGGGAGTTCAGCTCCTAAATTTGTAAATAATCTATAGTGAAATAGTTCAGGTATTAACTTTTTTTTATTTGTTTTTATAAAGATTCTTTTCAGTCAATTTGTTACCTTTGTTTAACATTTTTAACAAAAAAAATAATATAAAAATAGTTTTATTATGCCAGGATATGAGCTTTGGGGTGAAGAAGAAAAAAAACACCTGAACGATGTTATTGAAAGTGGTATTCTTATGCGTTATAACTTTGAATCCGCAAGGAATAATCATTGGAAGGCAAAAGAGTTTGAACAGGCCATTCAAAAAAGAATGCATGTAAGTCATGCACAACTTACCAGTAGTGGTACAAGTGCTTTATTAACGGCTTTGAATGCTGCAGGAGTTGGAGCAGGAGATGAAGTGATACTTCCAACCTTTACCTTTGTGGCTAGTTTCGAGGCGGTATTAAGCGTGGGAGCAATTCCTGTTTTGGTTGACATTGACGACACGTTAACCTTAGATCCCAAAGCTGTAGAAAAAGCCATATCTTCCCGAACCAAAGTGATTATGCCCGTACACATGTGTGGAGCTATGGCAGATATTTCCGCATTGAAAGAATTGGCAAAAAAATATAAATTATTATTAATTGAAGATGCATGTCAAGCATTTGGAGGTACTTATAGAGGTAAATATTTGGGAACTATAGGAGATTTAGGATGCTTTTCATTTGACTTTGTTAAAACCGTAACTTGTGGAGAAGGAGGAGCCGTAGTAACCAATAAGGATGAGTACTATGTACATGCCGATCAATATACGGATCACGGACATGATCATATCGGAAATAATAGAGGCGCCGAAAATCATCCGTATTTAGGATTAAATTACAGAATTTCTGAGTTACACGCCGCTGTAGGTCTTGCTCAATTTGAAAAATTAGATCAAATACTTTCCATACAACGTAAAAATAAAAAAGTATTAAAAGATGCATTGAAGGAAGTTGAGGGTGTTAATTTCAGACGAGTACCGGATGAAGCGGGAGATAATGCTTCTTTTTTAAGTATATTTTTACCTAGCCAAGAATTAGCAAAAAAAGTATCGCTTGAATTAAGCAGCAAAGGTATTGGCAATGCTTATTGGTATGATAACAATTGGCATTATATCAGAAAATGGGATCATTTGAAATTACTGAAATCGTTAGCCCCTCTTTATAAAGAGCACAAAGAATTGTTACCAAATTATGCGAATGCAGATTATTCACAATCAGATTATATTATCAGCAAAACGGTAACCATTCCTATTTCCTTATTGTGGAATGATGAAGAATTAGCTAAAAAAGCAGAAATTATAAAATCTGCCGTTTCAAGCATTTTAACTAAAAAATAAAATTAGAATATATTTTTATAAATAGAAAAGCTGCTTTCTAATCAGGAAGCAGCTTTTTATTTTAGTGTAATTTTAATTGTTAGATCTATTTAGAAAATTCATTCGTTAAAGCTTTGCTTCTATAAAAGCCCAAAATAATAAATATAACGCCAAAGAAAACTATTTTAAATAAGGAGAAAGAATAATTTTTCCACATTAAGTTGATCCAATTTGAAAAAGGAATTTCCCCTGAGAATAAGAATTTAGAAGTATAATGATTATCTACAAAACAATGAAGTATAAAATCTACCAACACCATTACGAGAGAAAATACTAAAGTAAAGATAATGATATATCCAATTTTTCCTAAAGACTTAAAAATAGTTTCTTCAATACGTAAATAATTTTTTTTCTTACTCATATTTTATTTATCTAATTTATGGCGTTTGTCAATCTCAATAATTTCTTTTGTCCACAAAACCTCCTTATCAAAAAGATATTTACGATACGGGCAATTGGTTTTTGTACAAATTTTGCAGGAAATAAATTCACAGCAATCATCAACGTGAACAAACATTTCAAAACTGTTGCCAAAGTTATCAATAATTATCTTTTTAAGCGCATCTAATTCTTTATGAGCTTCCCTTACATTAAAATACCAGGGCAAGGTTAAATGACAGTCCAGATGTAAGCTGCTTCCGTATTTTATAAACCGTACATTATGAATGTCAATCCAATTCGGATTTCTGTTCTTATTTAAAGTTTCAACTAATTGAACGATCAATTCTTCATCGGCTTCATCCATAATTCCCGCATAGGATTTACGAATAATTTTAACCCCGGTAAAAATAATAATCAAAGCAAAAATCAGGGCTATCACGCTATCCATCCAGTATATTTTAAAAAAATACATGACAAAAAGACCCAGTACAAGTCCTAAGGTGGAATACGTATCTGATTTTAAATGCTCTCCTCCCGAAATTAAAGCCAAAGATTTATTTTTTTTACCTTTCTTAATGGCGGCAACTCCCATAATATAGTTCACCAGTCCGGTCACGGTAATTAAAAGAATTCCAAAGTCCAGTTTGCGTATTTCATGAACGTTGAAAATATTAAGTACCGATTCATAAATAATTAGCACACCGGCTACGGTAATAAGACTTCCTTCAATCCCGGCCGAAATAAATTCAATTTTGCCATGTCCGTAAGGATGGTCTCTGTCTTTGGGTTTGGAAGATAGGTAAAGGCTGTATAGTGAAAATAATCCGGCAGCAACATTAATAATACTTTCCAACGTATCGGTTAAAATCGCTATGGAATGGGTAAGCTGCCAGGCAATAACTTTAATAATAAATAAAGCCGTTCCGACAATAACCACAATTTTCTGAAAAAAATAATTTTCTTTTGCAGGGGTATTCATGTATTAGTGTATTACATTTATAATGGCGAATGCCTGGCAGTGCAAAGGTACATCTTTTGTTTCATTAATACTGATATTATTCTTGAAAATTTAAAAGTTGACTTCTGTATAATACAAAATGCCATTGATACAATAGATTTTATTCTATAAAATTAAATTATTTTAGATTTTTAGTATAAAGATTTAGAAAGCCCGGTAATTGAATTTCTGTTAATTCACTATCTTTGCAGGCTCTAATAAAATCAAATGGATTTAAAAGGACATTTTAAAGCAAATATTAAATTAGCATTACCTGTTGTAATTACTCAATTAGGACAAGTTTCCGTGAATTTTATTGATATTTATATTTTAGCAAAGTTAGGAGAAAAAGCCGTAGCCTCATCCTCATTGGCAACCAGTTTGTTTTTCATTTTCTTGGTTTTTTTGTTAGGGTTTTCCTATTCCATGTCGCCTCTTATATCTTCTTCCGTAGCCAATGGAAACACAGACCGAGTGAAAAAAATATTCACTCACGGAATGGTTTTGAATGTATCTTTGGCCTTAGGGGTCATTCTTTTACTTGAGTTGTGCTCTCCTTTGATGTACAAAGCAGGACAAGATGTATCCGTAATTCCCGATGCAATCACTTTCCTCAATATAAGCGCATGGAGTTTATTGCCTTTAATGATTTTTCAATCTTACAGACAATTTTCTGAAGGTATTTCCATGACTAGTTTAGTTACCATCGCAACCATTATATCTAATATTGTAAATGCTATCTTGAATTTCGGATTAATTTATGGTTATTGGGGATTGCCGGAAATGGGATTGAAAGGTTCTGCAACAGCAACCTTAATAGCGCGTACTTTAATGATGTGTATTATTATTGTGGTTTTATATACCAACAAAAAATCATTATTTTATTTAAAAGGGGTTAAATGGAAAAATTTTCAAACGGCCTATTTTCGTAAACTTATTTCCATAGGGTTGCCTTCTTCATTACAGTCTTTATTTGAAATAAGTTCGTTTGCTCTTGCTGCATTTATTGCAGGAATGCACAGCTATTTAGATACTTCCGCCCATTCGGTAACATCCAATTTGGCCTCTATAACCTTTCAAGTATGTACCGGTTTTGGTGTGGCAGCAACCGTTAGAGTAGCAGGATATTATGGAGTAAAGAATATGGCGGATCTAAAAAAAGCAGGGATGGCAAATATATATTTGGTTGTCGGGTTTATGACGATATGCGGTATACTTTTTATTATTTATAAAGATCAACTTCCGTTAATATTTTTTGATAAAAGTAAAACCGAAGTTATTGCTATTGCATCACGATTAGTGATTTTAACGGCCTTATTCCAAATTTTTGACGGTATACAAGTGGTAAGCTTAGGCTGTTTACGAGCCATGAGAGATGTGAAAATTCCGACACTTATTTGTTTTATAGCGTATATTATCTTAGCTATTCCCATAGGATACTATTTATGCATCCAACAAAAATTGGGAGCTGTGGGAACCTGGATCGGTTTGTGTATCGGGTTAGGATTTGCTGCCGTGATGTTGTTATGGCGTTTTCATATTCTTACAAAAGATAAAAAGAAATTTAACCATTGATTTTACTTTATTTAGAAAATAGTTCTAAATTACTTTCTATTAAAAGGGAAGAGGCTTTACCTGCATTAAAATCGCAAGTACTGGAAATTTTTTCTAAAATAAATTCGATTGAAAATGCTGTTTTGGGTTTGTTTGTTGATGCTTCAATGGAGATTAGAATTCAATCGTACAACAAATATATTTGGAAAGTTGAGGTCATGGATTTGCTTAATTATAAAATGTTTTTGTATTATTATTCAACCCAAAGGGTGCAACAACTAATTCAAGATATTTTTAAAGTATAATTGCGTATTCCAATTTCGTTAGTCTTCGACTAATACCTTATCTAAAAATTCAAATTCGAGATGTGGAAGAAGTTTTTTTATTAATTCCAAAAGGTTATAAATATCAATCCGTATTTCTTCTTCTTCCTTTGAACCTTGATTTTCCAAAGAAAACAAATGCGTTTGACAACTATTTAGCATTGAAAGAATAGTAAACCCTAAATGTTTATAACTTCCGATACCTGCATATTCACTGTGTTTAGCGTGATCTTTTTTTAATTCATTGATTAAATCTTGTATATGTATATAAGGCTTGTGTTTCATATTTTAATTATATTTATACAAGCAAAGTAACGACACCTAGATAAGATAAATAATTATAAAATGTTAATTCGCACAACAACCGAAGAATATCTTATTTAATTCGTATAATTTTATAATTTTGTAAACAGATAAAACGAAACAAACCATGAATGCTGATATTAGCTCTAAAAAAGTACATCACGGAAGAAATATAAAGAGATTGCGCGAAATGTTAGGCGTTAAACAAGATGCTTTAGCCGTTGAATTACATATAACGCAAGCAGGAGTATCTAAATTGGAAGCCAAAGAAGAAATTGAAAAAGAAACTCTTGAAAAAATCGCTCAAATTCTTAAAATTCCCGTAGAGGCGATTGAAAATTTCAATGATGAAGGCGCATTGAATTTTATTGCAAATACATTTCACAGTCAAGATTTAAGTGATAATTCTATAGGTCATCAATTTACATTTAACTTTAATCCGATTGATAAAATCGTAGAACTTTATACCGAAAAAGAAGATCTTTACAAAGAAAAGCAAGAGCTCTATGAACGCATGATTCAAGAAAAAAATGAGTTGATTGAGAGATTATTGAATAAATAGTTTGTTTTAGGCTGCTAAAATAATTAAGATATTGGTTTATTATTAATCCATTCATTAATAAAAAAAACATATAATATATATTGACTGGATAAGCAATATTTGTTTCTTATAATAAGTTAATGAATTTTTTTAATTATTAATTTTTACAAAATTTATTCTGAAAGTTATTGTTAAACAGAATATTATATATTTGTTAAATTATTTAAAACAATAAGTAATTATCAATTTTTCCAACTGTATAACAAAAAAATTACTTAATAATAATATTGGATTTTCGATACGTTTTTTATTCAATTTTTCTTTTATATAATATATATTCAAATGCCTGTTGCCATCTTTTATATAATTTATATTTAGATTTTTTGGAGAAATAATTTTGATAAATAATAAATAATATAATGAAACAAAAAAATAAAGCTAGAAAGACTATATTTATAATTTCTAACTTTTGAAAAGATGAATATTGAAAAGTACTTAAAAAAGCTAAAAGTAACGATAATATAATTGAACAAGAACCTATAAAATTAGAATAGTTAATTTTAGGCTCTTCTTTTGTTTCATACTTAACAGTGGTAAGAAAATATTTTATATTTTGTGTAGACACATTTTTAAACTTCTTATAAAGCACATCAAACCACCTTTGTTTTAAAACACTATCATCCCAATTTATTTCTGTCATAGCAGTTATATTAATTTTCATGATTTTTACAGGTTTATATTTTGAAGTCTTTTTCTTCGATTCAATAAAATCTGAATGTTTTTTGTTGTAAATATAGTTGAATATAAAAATATAAAGTTTAGATATTAATGATGTTACAACTAAATTATATTTCTTAAGATTTAAAAGTGTTAAACAGATATTTATGCATAATATAATTATTAATAATGATACTATAAACAATATAACAAATTTTATTTGCTCATATAATATTTTCTTTCCTAAAATTATTTTTTGAATTGAATTTTCATTCATTATTTTTTTTAGTTCATTTAACATATTTAAATATTTTTATTATAGATTTAGTAGCTTATAGTTTTAATAAATAAAAAAATAAATTAATTATATAGTATAATAACGTATTTATATAAAAATAATTGTTTTTAACTATGAAAATGGTAATAAAATTTTAAATATTATGAAGATATATTCAATTTAGGTTATTAAAAAATGGAAATATAAGAAAACAAAATCTAATGAAATTTCAACCAATAAAGAGAACAAAATAATATTAAAATTTTTAAGATGTTGGAAGTTTACAGCATTAAAATGGTTGAAAATTTTTTTCATTATACTTTAAAATGGGATAACCGTCGTTAATCAATTATATTTCCATTTTTCCTGAATAAGAATGATATTTCTATTTTCTTCAATATAAATATATATTCTAAAATTATATTTTACATAATTTATAAGTTTTTTATTATAAATATATCAATTTAAATATTTATTTTATATAAATATATTATATGGGATTAAATAATAGTATTTATATGTAATTTGATTTTTATCTATTTTAAATTTATAACTTTTAACTATGTTTTTTAATAAATAAGTAAATAATAAATAAAATTAGCTTATAAAATATTTCCTTATACTATGTAAATTTTAAAATGTATAAATAAATGTTAATTATATATTTTAATCAATAATTAATTAAAAAAAATACATAAAAATTGTGTAATAATTTAGAAATTTAAAGATTAATTTTTTTATCTTTGAATATAACTTTCTATTACATTATTTACTATCCATGACAGATTCAGCTAAAGGATCTATTTCTGGTTATCTTTATCAATTTGAGAGAGCTTTTTATCTTCTTTGCAATCTTGAAGAGGATGAAAGTTATATTTCAATTGAAAAAATAGATGATGTTGCTGTTCATTCAGATGAGGAACTTATATTAATTGTTGAGCAGGATAAAAATAGTATAGCAGATAGCGGAACAACTTTTGAAGATACCAGTAAAGATCTATGGAGAACAATTGAGTTATGGATCCAAAAAATTAAAACAAAAGTACTTAATAAATCAACAAAATTTCAATGTTCTACAAACAAAAAAATTCCTGATGATGCTTTAGTAAAATTTATGTTTCAAAATAAAAATTCTTTTGATTTGGTTAAAGATAAAATTCAAAATTTAAGAGAATTTCAAAAAAATAAATTAGATAAGTACAAAAAAAAAGACTCTAAAAGAGGAAAATATGTTAAAAATATTTTAACATTAATTGATTTTGCTATTAAAAATGAAACCGAATTAAAAATAATAGTTTCTAACTTATTTGTTTATGATAATACAAATTTGAAAAAAAAGATTATTTCCAAATTAAGAATTAGTTCTTATAGTGAATTACAACAGGAAACTATATATAATAATTTATATGGCTGGATATTAAATACTTGTATGTATAAATGGAATAATAATCAAGATGCTGAAATTAACAAAAAGGATTTTGATTATCAATACACCCTAAATTTAAATTATCCCTCTATTATTAATGCTATATTTAGAGCTAAAAGAGATATTAATATTGATAATGCAGATTTTGAATCAAAAAAAGATGAAATTTTCGTTAAACAAATTAATATTCTGAAAACAAATGATAAGTTTAAAAAATTCTTTGTAAGAAATGCAATAGAAGACTTTCTTAGATACGAAATTGAGCATACTTACTTAATTGATAAAGGAAATTTAACCAAAGAGGATTTTATGGATTTTTTAAACGTTTGTAAAGAAAAATGGAAAGAATATTTTTATAGACTAATAAATAAAGAATTAGATAATTATACTGATGAAAAAATGAATGAATTAGGTATAGATGTTTTTACCTATATAATTAATATACTACAAGTTAATTTTAAAAATGATATTAGTTTTAATACTGATAATATATATATTAAAAATGGAACTTTTTTGAAATTATCTAATATTCCAGAAATTGGATGGCATCCAAATTGGGAGAATCTATTTAATAAAAATAATGAATAATTTTAGAACTGAATTTAATTTATATGATATACTTCAAAACATAGCTATAGGAGCATTAGCTTGCCATAGCTTTGTAAAAGGTTATACACTGGTCGCAAAAAATAAAAAGAACAAAAGCTCTTTCCCTAAACTGGAATATCTTTTTTATGTACTCCCTATTGTATATAATAGAAGAAATATGGGAGTTTTAAAATCTTCAAATGAATTGGTTAATGCAATTATTAAAGATAAAAGTATAATATTGGGGTTACAAGATAGGGCTAATAAAATGTCTCCTCAAACATTTGATGCTCTCAACCTCGCTTTTAATAAAAAATTATTAGGAATAAATAAAAATAATGAAATTACAATTTCGGAAGAAAACTTAAAACAAGAAATAATAATTCAAACCTCTTTAAATAGAGAAAATGTTATCAAAAATATTCAAGATACAGCCCGTAAACTTGGAAATATGTTTGCAAAAACTGACGAAAAAAATATTCAATTAGAATTAAATATAAGATTTTAATGCAGTTATATATTAAAAATATTATACTTTATCCTAAGAATAGAGATCTTAAACCAAGAATTTTATCTTTCAAAGAAGATAAAATCAATATTATTACAGGAACCAGTCATAAAGGAAAATCTGCAATAATTAGCATTATAGATTATTGTTTAGGAAGTGGAGATTGTAATATCCCAATAGGCTTGATTAGAGATACTACTGAGGTTTTTGCTCTTTATGTAAAAATCAATGATGAATATTATTTCATAGGTAGAGAAAATTATGAGGAACATAAATCAAAAATGTATTTTTACAAAGAAACCTCAGATAAAAATATTGATTTGAGAAGTAATACTTGGTTATCAAATAAAAAAGATTACTATATAAATTTAGTATATTTTAAGTCTTTTATCAATAATACAGCTGGATTCAAAAATATTGAAACTGAAAATAATGAAAATAATAATTCTTTTAACGCCTCCGCTGGTTTTAGGGATACTGCTGCTTTTCAATTTCAAACTCAAAATATAATTGCCAACCCAACAACAATGTTTTACAAAACTGATTCTTGGGAACATTTGCAAAAGTTAAAAACTATATTTCCTTTAATTTTAGGGTATAAATCTTACGAAATAATTGATTTAGAAAAGAAAATCATTGAACAAGAAAAAGATAAAAATAATAAGTTAATAAAATTTGAACAAATCAAAAGTCAATATGAAAATTGGCAATCTGATGTTTATAATTATTATACTGAAGCAATTACTATTGGTCTAACTAAATCAGATATAAGCATAGAATCATCAAATGTTGATCTTATCAAGAATGAGCTTTCAAATATAATTTCCAATGTTAAATCTGGCTATTTATACAAAGATGGTACAGCTAACAGATTTTCTGAAAAATTAAATAATTTAAATAATCAAAGAAATCAAATTATCAGAGATTTAGATGATTTAAGATTTCAATACAATAAAGTTATTGAAATTGACAATTCAAGGGAGCTTTATATTAATGATGTTGTATTGGAGAAAGAAATAAGATTGAAACCTATAGAATGGTTTTTAAATAAAAAAGGAAATAGCAATTGCCCTTTTTGTGGTTCTAATTCGAATAAGGCAATTGATGAGCTATTACGTTTAAATCAAGAAAGAAAGAAGAATTTAGAAGTTCTTGCAAAATCAAAATCCAATGAATTAAGTTTTGATAAGGAGAGAAAAGTATTGAAAGAGAGCATAAAAGCTAAAGAAACCCAAATAACTGAAATTGACAAAAATCTTAAAATTTTACTTTTTAAAGAAAATCAAAACAAAAACTCTATTCAAAGAGTATATGAATTTATTGGTAAAATTGAACATGTAATTGAAAATCTTGCTAAGATATCTCCATCTAATGAACTTGAAGGAGAAATTAATTTGTTAAAGCAAGCTATCGTCGAAGATAAAGTTGTTCTTAATAAACTTAAAAGGAAGTTTGACAAAGAAAATTCCTTGAATAAACTTAACAAAACAATTTCCAATTATATAAAACTATTACCTATTGAAAATAATGATAATATAAGAGTATTTTTTGACCCTTCTGAAAGTTTGGGTATTAAGATTGAAGATATTAAATCAAAAAATAAATATTTTTTATCCAGGATAGGAAGCGGAGCAAATTATATGGGATATCATATTGCTACTATTTTTGGATTACACGAATATTTTTATAAACTCGAAAAAACAGGTAAAATAAACTTTATTCCCAGTTTTTTAGTTTTAGACCAACCTAGTCAAGTATATTATCCAAAAGAGTTTACAGAACAATCCAAAGATCTTGAACATACTAAAAAGATTTTCACTACATCTCTTGAGTTTATGAAAAAAACTGATTTTAAAATTCAATTAATAATTCTTGAACATGTTCCTGAATCATTATGGAATGAAACTAATTGTGATAAATTCAATTTAGTTGAAAAATGGGATGAAGACTGTGATGCATTAATTCCATATGAATGGGAATCAAATTATAATAATATTTAATTTTTATTTAATTGAAAAAAATTATAAACATTTTTCAATATAATAATTAATATTAAAATATTTTTACTAAAATTTAAAAAATTAAATAAATCTAAAAGAAGTATATAAAATTTTTATTTTAAATAATAAATTCATAAACAAAAAAAGAGAATCAATATTCTTGATTCTCTTTTAAACTTGGTAGCGGGAACAGGACTCGAACCTGTGGCCTTCGGGTTATGAGCCCGACGAGCTACCTACTGCTCCATCCCGCGATGTTTGTGAGTGCAAATATACAACAAATTTGTTACAATGCAAGTTTTATTTAAAAATTTTCAGGTAAAAAGTGAATTTTTTACAATTAAATAGAATTTATCTTGATAAATATAGATAGTCCGCATCAAAAATAGCTGAGTTAAAAGTAACTCTATCAACCCTTTATATATATAAGAATTGAAAACGTCAGATAACTTATTATTTAAAAAAGATTTAGTAGAAAAGATTGATAAATTTATAATTACGTTTAGTTATTAACCAATAATGAACGATGGAGGCATTTAATTTTTAAGACTTTACAATTAAAATCAAAACGTTTGTAAATAAATTAAACAAGAATATAAATTTAAAATCTCTCGATTTTATATTTTATAAATAAAAAAAAGAAACAGAATTTGTTCTACAAGGACTTTTGCAAAGCCTCAAACTCATCCCATCGATCTGTTGCAGCCAGTTCAGCCAGTTGCGGCCAATGGTTTGGATTGTGTATACGATAAGAAGCTCCTTCATAAAGCTCAAGAATATTTTTCAATGAATCTACAGATTGTTGAGAAAGTTGTTCCCAAGTATAAATGCCGCTTTCATTTAAAAAGAATTCAATACGTTCACCAATACCTTCAATAATTTTTAAATCGTCTTTTTTAATGGGCGTATTTTCTTTATTTTCTTCATCAACAATACCGTTTTCAGAAGCAGAGAGGGGAGAGGTGTTTTCAAGCGTCTCTATGGGTCTTCTTCTGATTTTTCCACCGGTATATAAAACCTTCATGGTTTCAATTTTATCAATATGTGTGGCAATTTCGTTTTTTAATTGCTCATTTTCTTTTTCAATATCCGTAAAATATTTTTCCTCTTTTTTACCAAACAATAAACCTATAAAATAAAAAAGAAAAGCTGTGATCAATAAAGGTACGAATACCACAGAAACAGCTTTAAAAAAAGCCTTAGTATTCGGGTCATTGCTGCTTAAATTTAATTTGCTTAAATCCAGATTTTCAATCCATATATACCAATAACTTGCCCCTAAAATCCATATTATTCCTGTAATAAGAAAAACCCAAAATAATATCTTTTTATTCATGTAAAGGTAATTTAATGTTAAAATTTTGTGATAAAGATAAGGAAATCCATTCAAATATAGATAAATATCTATTTCAAAGATGAGTACCTCTCTTTATCCTGCGAATTTCGTTAGTAATTTTTTAAATTCTTCCGGTCTGTCTAATTTTATATTAATAGGAAGATAAAAAAGAATATCTTGCAGTTGTTGAAAATGTTTTAACCGCATAAAGTCTTTTTCAGTAGTTAAAATGACTGCTTTACCATCTAATTTTTGATAAGCTTTTTCAATTTCAACTATATCCGCTTCCGAAAAATTATGATGATCTTTAAATTGTAAATGAGTAACCGATGAAAATTTACTTTCCGCAAATTCCAATATATCCTGATATTTAGCTATTCCTGTTACTAATAGGATCTGATAAGAAAGCAGATCATCAATAGGTAAAGTTAAAGTAGAAGAGATCACCTGTTTTTCGTATATAATGGTTGAAAAAAACAATGATTGATAGGGTTGTAATTTTAATCTTCTTTCAATGGTCTTTTTATTTTCTTCATCTAAATTTTCGGGACATTTGGTAACAACAACTATTTGTGCCCTTCTAGCACCGTATCTGCCTTCACGTAAACGACCAACAGGTAAAATATGATCTTCATAATAGGGATGACTGTAATCTGTTAAAAGAATATTCAATCCCGCCTTTACATACCGATGTTGAAAAGCATCATCTAAAATAAAAAGATCAGGATTAAAATCCTTGATTAAATTGTCGATTCCATGGGCTCTTTTTTCGTCTACTCCTACAATTATTTTGTTTTTAAAACGTAAAAAAAATTGCATAGGTTCATCACCAATATCTTCATAACTGGTGGTATAATTTGCAAAGTGGAAACCTTTGGATTTCCTGCCATAGCCTCGGCTCAAAACGCCTATAAGATGAGTATCTTTTAACAATCCGATTAAATATATAACGAAAGGTGATTTACCCGTTCCTCCAACGCTTAAATTTCCTACCGTGATAATCGGTTTTTTATAACTTTTTGAATGTAAAAGTCCCCAATCAAAAAATTTATTTCTAATATAAGTAACCAGCCAATACAGACCGGCAAAGGGATAAAGGAATATCTTCATATTTTAATAAGGAAGCAAAAATATAAATTTATAAGATGATATTTACTTCTCGTTCTAATTGAATATTAAAAATTTTATTAACATCTTCAATTATAGAGTTTGATAGTGATAAAATTTCTTCTCCGTTGGCATTATGCAGATTAACTAACACCAACGGTTGTTTTTCGTGTACACCCACGTTTCCGATTTTTTGGCCTTTCCAACCGGCTTTTTCAATTAACCAAGCAGCAGGAATCTTAACCCAAGTATCGGAAATGGTATAAAAAGTTATATTCGGGTAATTTTCTTGAATTTTAGTTAATTGATCGATCGTTATAATCGGATTTTTAAAAAAGCTTCCTGCATTTCCCAAAAGTGCGGGATCAGGAAGTTTACGTTTACGGGTAGCTATAATTTGATTTCTTACGTCCAGCAAAGAGGGTTCAGAAATATTATATTTTATAAGTTCTTCTTTTATATCTCCATATGAGAGTTTAAGTTTATGTTTTTTAGTGGTTAATCGAAAAGTAACTTCAATAATGACATATTTATTTTTTCCTTCATTCTTAAAAAAAGATTCTCTATATCCGAATTTACAATCTTCAGAAGAAAAAATCTCTATTTCACGGGATTTAAGATTAAGAGCTTTCAATTGATAAAAACAATCTTTCATTTCAACTCCATAAGCTCCGATATTCTGTATAGGAGAGGTTCCAACATTTCCGGGAATAAAAGATAAATTTTCCAATCCTCCGTAATTTTTAGCTACACAATAGCTCACAAAAGAATCCCAATTTTCTCCAGCCATAGCAGATACGAATACATGATTCTCATCGTTACCCGGCCTTTCTTGAATTCCCTTTAATTTAATTTGTATAACTAATCCGTGAAAAGCTTTTGTAAATAAAATATTGCTTCCTCCCCCTATAAATAATACAGGTAAATTTTGATTTTCAGAAAAATTTAAAGCCTCGTTAAGCTCTTCGAGTGTAGATATTTCCGTAAAAAAATTACAAAGCGCAGGTACTTGAAAAGTCGTAAATTTTTTGATATCCTTATTCTCCTGAACTATCATTGAAGTGAATTATATTTTTCTAAACCTTTTTTGATAATTTTTATGGATTGGGCAATGTCATCTTTATTGATTACATAAGCAAGTCTAACCTGTTTTTTGCCATGTTCATGGTTGGAGTAAAAACCTTGTGCAGGGGTAAGCATAACCGTACCGTTTTCATACTCAAAGTCTTTTAACATCCATAAACAAAAATCCTCAGCATTATCAACCGGCAATTCTACAGTGCAATAAAAAGATCCTTTGGGATTGGGACAAATTACCCCCGGGATTTCATTAAGTAATTTTACCAATAAGTCCCGTCTTTCCGAATA
This sequence comes from Apibacter sp. B3919, assembly GCF_026537405.1. Lineage (NCBI taxonomy): Bacteria > Pseudomonadati > Bacteroidota > Flavobacteriia > Flavobacteriales > Weeksellaceae > Apibacter > Apibacter sp. B3919. The sequence goes on from NZ_JAFNMG010000001.1 coordinate 92,593, forward strand.
TTCTTTTCTTACGTTTTCAATGTACGACAGAGGTTGTTTATGTGCGGCATTGGCAATAATCTGTCCAATTAAAGATGGACTCAAACGAGCTTGGGCGAATTTTAAGGCTATTTCCAAAAATTTTGTATTTCTGGTAACTAAAAAACCGCAACGGATTCCACAAAGGCTGTAACGTTTGGATTCGGAATCTACAACAATCACATTATCTTTAAGTTCAGGAAAATCTAATACGGAATGGAACGTTAATCCATCGTATACATATTCTCTGTATACCTCATCGGATATAAGAAATATATCGTGTTTAATAGCTATATCTGCCAATTTTTGCAATTCTTCTCTTGAATAAAGGTAACCTGTGGGATTACTTGGATTGGTAATGAGAATTGCACGGGTTTTGGGTGTAATAACTTCTTCGAATTTTTCAATATCGGGTAATGAAAATCCGTTGTCAATAGTTGAAACAATGGGAACTATAGTAACACCAATAGATTCTGCAAAACTATAATAATTTGCATAAAACGGCTCAGGAACGATAATTTCATCTCCATGATCGCATAAGCAACTTAAAGAAAATGAAAGAGCTTCAGACCCCCCGTTGGTAATAATAAAATTGTCTCTGGTTAAGTCATTGAATCCTAACGAGTGATAATAATCTTTTAGGGTTTCTCTATAATCAAATTTTCCTTCAGAAGGAGTATACGCATAAATATCAATATCAATATTTTTTAAAACATCAATGGAAGTTTGCGGGGATTTGATATCCGGCTGTCCGATATTCAAATGGTATACATGCAACCCTTTTTCCTTTGCTTTAACTGCATAAGGAGCTAGTTTCCTAATAGGAGACTCAGGCATATTTAAACCTCGTGAAGAGAACTTTGGCATAATTTTTTATGTTGTTTTGGAAATTACAAATTTATTGAGTAAATTTGTTTAAGGCAACAAAATTAAAAATAAGTTTTAAATTTTTAATTATTATAGTTTAAGCATATTGTATAAACAGTAAATTTATTTAAATGATAAGCTAAATAATTGATAATCTTAGTTGTTTTTTCTTGTCTTAAGTAAAGTGCGAAAATTCTAAAAAAACATTATAATAATATTTAATAGTAATTAGTATGGGAAATAAAAATGCTCAAAATGTTTTAACCGGTATGGTATTAGGAGCTGTTGCCGGATTTCTTGCCGGTGTGTTAATTGCTCCTGATAAAGGTAAAAACACCCGTAAAAAAATAAAAAGAAAAGCAGAAGATTTAGGGGAAAGTCTTAAGGATTCTTATCATAAATATAAAGATGAATTGAAGGAGGGGTATGATAAGTACAAAAAAGAGTTTAACAGAAAAAAAGATGAGACAATTGATCATCTCGCGGAGGAATACGATGAGTTGACCAAAAAATAATTACTGAAAATTTAAAAGAGTCTGTTTTAATGACTCTTTTTTAATTTTATCACTATATTTTAATAACTTATGTTAGGTTTTGTAAAAAAATATATCAATAATAGAATTGAACTTCTTAAATTGGAATTGACTGAGACTATTTCCGGTTTGTTGAGCATAGTAATTTTCATCATTATTGTTTTCAGCTTAGGAATGATGTTCTTATTTTTAGCCAGTATTGCTCTGGGAGTAATGCTTGGAACTCATTTTAATAATATGGGATTAGGCATTTTAATTATTTCTTGTATCTATCTCATCATTTTTATGATTCTTCTTTCCAATTATTCGAAAATCAAAAAATTTATTGAGAGGAAAATTATTGAATTACATTTAAATGTAAAAGAAAATGAACTTAATGACAAAAACTAACGGAAGATATACGTACGAAGATTTTTTATTACGTAAACGTGTATTAAAAGATGAGATTTCTGATATGGAGAATAAACTATCCCTAAGTCATTTACCTGAAACCTTAGGTTTAGTTAATGATAATGTAGGAAACAAAGCATTAAACTTTGCTTCTAATTCAAATCTCTTAAAGATGCTAATTAATTTTGGAATAGGTTTCGGAACTGAAAAGGTAATTTCAAGGTTTGTAAATAAGAAATCCTTATCAGGGAAATTGATCATGTTAGCTTCTTCTTATGTTGTTCCTATGGTCATTTCTAAAGGTAGGAATATTTTATCAACTATACGTAACAGAAATGAAGTTAAAGCTCTGAGGAATATTAATGAAGATGACGAAATTTAAAAAGTAGTATTTTTTTAGATACATGTTAAATCCATTACAAAATAAATAAAAAGGCTGTTATCATAACAGCCTTTAATTTTTTTAAACTTAATTAATTTAGTTTATCTAGTTAACTGCAGAGGATAATTCTGCACCTGCTTTAAATTTAGCAACTTTCTTAGCAGGAATTTTAATTTTAGCTTTTGTCTGAGGATTAATTCCTTCTCTTGCACTTCTTTTAGAAACAGAAAAAGTTCCAAAACCTACAAGAGTAACTTTGTCTCCTTTTTTTAATGCTTTGGTTACATTATTCAAAAATGAATCTAAAGCTTTTTTTGCTGCTGCTTTAGTAATATCAGCATCAGCTGCAATTGCATCAATTAATTCTGATTTGTTCATGATGATTTAATTTTAATAAGGTTATTTATCTTAATTTAACAAAGGTAATATTTTGTTTGATATAAACAAGCAAATTCCCTCTTTTTTTCGTTCTAACAAAGAAGACTTTACATTTTTTTGTTAAGAATTAAATTGTTTTTTTATACCTTATGTTTAAAATAAAACCCTATCTAATATTAAATTTCCATTTTCAGTATATTTAATAAGATCATTTTTTATAAAACTGGTAATCAGACCTTTTTCTCTTTCAGGATAAAGCAAATGTATATTAGCTCCGGCATCCAAAGTAAAATATAATTGAGCGTTAGAATCGTGTCTGAATTTCCAAATTTTATCAATGATCGCCAAAGTGTTAGGCTTAATCAAAATATAGGGCGGGGTAGAAGTCATCATCATGGCATGAAGTGTCAATGCTTCATGTTCAACTATTTTACCAAATTGTTCCCAATCTCCGGATTGAATCAAATCGCAAACTTCAGATAAATTTTTATTTGCTTCTTGGAAACGTGTGGATGCATAGGGATGTCCTTTCATTAAACTATGGCCAACGGAGCTGCTCACTTGTTTAGATCCTTCATGGACCAATAAAATGGTATCTTGAATTTCTTTAAATATAGGAGCTATTTCATAGGGAAAAGGAATAGCATATAAATCGGAACTGGAAGGTATATTTGGGCTTTTACCCCATATAGCCAATCCCTTGTAAATTGATCTGCATGCACTTCCGGAGCCCAATCTAGCCAAAAAAGAAGCTTTTCTTAACGTAAACTCTTCCGAGTTTTTCTCTCCCAATAATTCGCTCATATTCATAAGACATAAGGCCAAAGCACCAAATCCGGATGCAGATGAAGCAATTCCACTACTGTGAGGAAAAGAGTTTTTGGTATGTATGGAATAGGAGTATTGGTCAATGAATGGTAAATACTTTTTTATATATAGAAAATAGGTATGAATTTTTGCTGCGAAATTTTCTTGAATTTGGTCTTCAAGATATACTTTTACCGAAAAGGTGTCAGATTTTTGAAATTGGATTGAAGTTTCCGTAAAACTTTCGGTAAGTGTGTAACTTATAGATGGGTTGGCAGGTAATTGTGTGTCATATTTACCCCAATATTTAACTAATGCTATGTTTGAACTGCATTTAGCGTTCACTTCTCCATTTTCTATATTTTTATACGTTTCAGATGGAATAAAATTTTCCTCAGTCATTATTTAATTTTTTATATTGTAGATAATTTTTAGCGTGAAATTTTAATGAATCTTGAATAGGTATGAATGCATACGACAATAATTTTTTTATCTTGTCGTTGGAATAGGTGTTTTGAGAAGTCAATGCTAAGTAAACAGGCTTACTTATAGTTTTCTTACCGGGTAAAAATCGAGACAATACGGATATCCTTTTTAACAATGAATTAGATATTTTAATAGGAGGTTTCCTGTTCAATTCTTTTCTTAACAGGCACATGAGGTTTTTATACGATATGTTGTCTGCAGTTAAAATAAATTTTTCATTACTTATTGAAGGATCATCCATAAGTCGTATACAAACATCGGCGACATCCGAAGCATCAATACATCCGGTGATCCCCGAAGTATAAAAGGCTCGATCTGCATATGCCTGATCGTAGAGTAATCCATTGCCTCGTTTCCAATTTCCGGAACCTAATACGATACCCGGATATACAACTAATACATTTAATCCTTCTTGAGAACCTCTCCACACTTCCATTTCAGCTCCGTATTTTGAGCAAGCATAGGAAGAATGATTGAATTTAAAATTCCACTCAGCATTTTCATTAATTGAGGAATCTTCTAAATTGGGGTCTAAGGTGGCAATTGAACTTATATAACAAAATTTATCTATTTTATGACTAATAGATAAATTAACCATATTTTGAGTTCCTTCAATATTTATCTTGCGTAATTCTTTTTTATCTTTTTCATCAAAACTAACCTTTCCGGCAATATGATATACTTTTGTTACACCTATAAAAGCTTCTTCCAGGGAAATAATATCAAGAATATCCCCTTTAATCCATTGTAAAGAATCATATAATTTGTTAAATCTTTCCGGTTCGTATAATTTAAACAAGTTGAAAACTTCTTGTTTAGAATCTTCCGATCTATATAAAGCTTTAACTTGCTCACCTTTTTCGGCTAACTTTAATAAAAGATAGCTTCCTACTAAGCCCGTACCTCCTGTAACTAATATCATAATGGATTGCTAAATTACAGCTTTTTAATTTTATTTATTAGTGAAATTAGCTTAAGTTTTGAAAATATAAAGTAGTTAGTTTGAATAAAAAAAATAAGCTTATTATTTATCAAATACACAATTTAACAAATTAAATAATATACAAGTAAATTGCTTATTAAAAAATTATCTCTAAAATCTTTATATAAAAGTATGAGTATTTTAAAAAAGGGTGTATAACAAAAAAAATGCCTGTATTAAACAGGCAATTTTTTTTATTTTTTTTGAAAAAACATAATTGGACTCATCCAATATTGGACCGGTTTTCTTTCCGATAAGTATAAACTTATAAAGGTTATAACTATTGATAGTGGAAAATCAAAAAGAATCGGATAGGTAATATGTAAAGGAGGAAGTAAATACATCCTGATACCGGATATTATAAAAATAACACAAGGATGCACCAAAAATATTCCCAACGAATATTTACCTAATTTATAAAATCGATCAGTTGCTAAACTTATTACGCAAGTAATGCTTATCATACTAATTAAATAGAAAGATGCTCTATATAAAAATCCCTGTAAAAGAGTCGGATAAGTACTTTTATAAGATCCTTCCCCAAAAGTAGCCATCACGAAATAAAATAGGTTTTTATAAAAGAATAAACCGGTGAATATGGCTAATAAAATAACAACGGGTATAATTGGATTAACCTTTCTAATTTTATTGAACATTTGTTCATTGCAATAATAACCTAAAACAAAGTACGGAAAGAAGGTTATTACTCTGAAGGCATTTAATTGGATATCTATAAAGCCAAACAGTAAAGGTATAATTAGTGAAAGACTAAACACTAATGGGAATTTTAAATTTAACTTAGCAATATAGTAAACAAGTAATCTCCAAACTAATAGACCAACCACATACCAAAGCCCTCCATAAGGAAGAATGAAAATCGAAATAATTTTTTGAACAATATTAAATTGATCTGCAGGAAGGGTTACTGCTTGTACAGTTATGAAAGGGATGGAATAAGTTAGCTGTGCTGCTAAGTAGGTGAGTCCTAAAGATTTAAATGATTTGACATATTTATCCCACGTAATGTTTTTTGAAAAATAGCCGGATATAAATATAAAAAGAGGCATGGTAAAAGTAGAGAGAAAGCTAACTAAAACTGCTGTTCCTCTATCTTTGTAAAGGTTGTCGGTAGTATGAGCATATACTACAAAACATACTAATATAAATTTCAAAGAGTCAAAGGTCTTATTCCTGTTCATTGTTAAAAAGCAATTAAATTAACGACGACAAAACTATAAATATAATAGTAAAAGTCCAAATTAATAAGTATATTATAAAAAATTTTATTTCAAGCCTAAAATTTTATATGAAATTGAATAAAAATAGATAAATATCATAAATTTAATATCTTATAAACATAAACTTTAGTAAATCATTTTATATTTATATGCTAAAATAATATAATATTTAAATAAATAAATTAATATATAATAATAAATGGGAAATATTATATTATTTTATCTATACTTTTTCTTGTTTTTATTTTTTGAGCTTTAAATTGAGAGGGTGTTAGTCCGGTTACCTTTTTAAATTGCGCAGAAAGGTGAGCTACACTGCTGTATCCCAGTTTATAAGAGATTTCCGATAAATTCAATTCATCATAAGACAATAATTCTTTTACGGTTTCAATTTTTTGAAGAATGATATAATGTTCAATGGTAATGCCTTCAGAAGAAGAAAAAAGTTTGCTTAAATAAGAATAGTCTTTGTTTAATTTGTGGGATAAAAATTCAGAATATGTTATCGATGGTGCTGTATGTTCTCGAATTTGTGAAATTAACAGAGATTTAATCTTTTCAATTAATTTTTGATTAGAATCACTTATAAGCTCGAAACCCAGCTTTTCTAATTTATCACTAAAAATATGCTCCTTTTCTTTGCTCAATTCCTCATTTAAAATAACCATCCCAAGCCTGACAGTAACCGGCTTAATATGAATTTCTTTTAAAATTTCCTCAACCGCAAAAATACAGCGATCACAAACCATATTTTTAATATATAAATTCATAAATGAAATTTTATACAAATGTAATGCCTAAATTCTTCGTGTAAAATGATGGATAGTAAGTCACACTCATTTTTCGGCTAAATTTCAATATCGATTAGTTAATAGTTTTTTATAAATTTGTATAAAAAAAATGGCACTACTAGCACCTTCCATCCTTTCGGCAAACTTTGGAAATTTAGATAAGGATATAGAAATGATCAATTCGAGCGAAGCCGATTGGTTTCATATAGATATCATGGATGGAGTATTTGTCCCTAATATTTCTTTTGGATTTCCGGTTTTAGAAGCCGTTAATAAAAAAGCTAAAAAAATCAAAGATGCTCATTTAATGATTGTAAATCCGAGTCAATATTTTCAAACTTTTAAAAATTTAGGTATAGATTATATTACAGTTCATTATGAAGCCTGTATCCATTTACACAGGACAATTCAGGAAATTAAAAATTTAGGTATGAAAGCCGGAGTGGCTTTAAATCCGCATACTAATATAAGTTTATTGGATGATACTATCCAAGATTTGGATTTAGTGTTAGTGATGACTGTAAATCCCGGGTTTGGAGGACAAAAATTTATTGAAAACTCATATAAAAAAATAGCCTCTTGTAAGGATCTAATTATTCAAAAAAATTCACAAGCATTAATACAAGTTGACGGAGGAATAAGTCTCGAAAATGCTAAAAAGCTAACTGATGTCGGAGCTGATGTATTGGTTGCCGGAAGTAGCATTTTCAATGCGAAAGATCCCATACAAATGATCAAAGATTTAAAAAATAGTACCAACTAAGTTCATAACCCATTAAAATGAAAGACAAAAAAATTCATTTTATAGTTAATCCTATTTCAGGTAAAGGATTAGGTAAGAAAGTAAAAAATAGGATTGAAGAACTTTTTGCAGACTTTGATAAAGAAATCAAAGTAACAAGAAAAAAAGATGATGGATATAAATTTGCATTGCAATCCATTAAAGAAGGAGCCGACATTATTGTAAGTTGTGGAGGTGACGGAACACTTAATGAAGTAGCTACTGCCTTACTTAATAAAGAAATCCCCTTAGCAATCGTTCCTATAGGTTCCGGAAATGGATTGGCCAGACATTTACATATTCCTCTTACTTATGAAAAAGCTCTACAATCGTTGAAAACTTCCCAACATACTAGTAAAAAAATTGATTGTGGAAAGATTAATAATATATATTTCTTCAGTAATGCAGGTATAGGATTTGATGCACATACTGTGAAAGAATATGCTCATCAAAAGAAAAGACAGTTAGCAGGATATGTTAAAAGTGCTATCGCAAGTGTTTTTAAATATAAGCCCATTCAGATTGATATGCATTCAGAAACGAAAAACTTCAAGGGAAAAGCCATGATGCTGAATATTTCTAACAGTAATTGCTTAGGATACGGGTTTTCCATTTCGCCAAAAGCTTCTTTGCAGGACGGTAAATTTGATGTTAATTTGATAACTGAATGTTCCTGGGGAGCATTTGGTTTAATCGGTATGGGATATTTATTAAATACTAATATCGGAAGTAAGAAGAAAATATTTTTTAAATCCAATCAATTAGAAATTGAATTTGATGGAAAATATTTGCAAATTGATGGAGAATATATACCCACCAATGCTAAAAAACTAACAGTTTCCTTATTACCTCAATCACTTAAAGTTTTAGTAGCTTAAATATATAACCTATAAATTAATATTCTTTAAGTTGCTTAATGTCATTTTCAAAATATAGATAAAATCTGGAAATGTTAAAATTATAGCATAACTAAAATTAGGATGAATAGGGTAGTTAATGAGGAATTTATATAGAATGTTAATGTATCAAAGCACATACAAGCTAAAAATAAGAATTTTATTTTCAAAAAATAATTGATCACTTACTACCAATAAATTTATAATATAAAAAATATTTACTTTGAAGATATTATCAAAATCAGTAGATTTGAACCTATACAGTAAATAAAATATACCCGTTAAAGCAAAAAATAAAATGGACCAATTTTCATTTTTAAATGCAATCAATTCTGAATACATAGATGAGTTGTATCAAAAATATTTGAAATTTCCCGATAGTATAGAACCCAGCTGGAGAAGTTTTTTTCAAGGATTTGATTTTGCCAGAAAATCCTACAATGAAACTTCTAAATATAATCAATATAGTGAAAAGGAATATTCAAATGAAAAAGGAATTTCTGAAGATATCATAAGAGAATTTAAGATAATAAATTTAATAAACGGGTATCGAACAAGAGGGCATTTATTTACTAAAACCAATCCGGTCAGGCAAAGAAGAACCTATACTCCAGATTTAAGCATAGAAAATTTCGGACTTAGCGAATCAGATTTATCCGTACCTGTCAACGGTAAAATTATAGGAATAGAAGGAGAATATACTTTAAAAGAAATAATAGATATTCTTAATAAAGAATATTGCAGTTCCATTGGAATTGAATACATATATATTAGAAAACCCGAAGAAATCCGTTGGATTCAAAATTGGATAAAGCAAAATTTTAATCAGCCCCTTTTAGATGTAGAAGAAAAGAAAAGAATATTAAAAAAGCTTTCACATGCCGTTGCCTTTGAAAATTTTTTACATACGAAATTTGTCGGACAAAAAAGATTTTCATTAGAAGGAGGAGAAACTTTAATTCCCGCTTTAGATGAAATAATTAACCATTCCTCAGAACTGGGAGTGGAAGAAATCGTTATCGGAATGGCCCATAGAGGAAGATTGAATGTTTTAGCCAATATATTTAATAAATCGTATTCGCAAATATTTAATGAGTTTGAGGGAAAAGATTATTCAGAAACCATTTTTTCAGGAGATGTAAAATATCATTTAGGATCTTGTAATAATTATAAAACTAAAAAAGGTAAAACCATTAAAATAAGTTTAGCTCCCAATCCGTCGCATTTGGAAACCGTTGATGCCATAGTGGAAGGAATTGCAAGAGCAAAAACAGATCACGAATATCAAGAAGATTACGGTAAAGTCATGCCTATACTAATCCATGGAGATGCAGCCATTGCCGCTCAAGGAATCGTATATGAAGTAATTCAAATGATGAACTTAGATGGCTATAAAACCGGAGGAACCATTCATATTGTAATTAATAATCAGGTAGGATTTACTACTAACTATTTAGACGCACGTTCCAGCACCTACTGTACAGACATAGCTAAAACGGTTTTATGTCCGGTATTGCATGTAAATGCAGATGATGCAGAAGCTGTTATCCATGCAGTACGATTTGCTTCGGATTACAGGAATACCTTTAATAAAGATGTATTTATTGACCTTTTAGGTTATAGAAAATATGGACATAATGAGGGCGATGAACCTCGTTTTACACAGCCTCAATTATATAAAATAATTGAAAATCATCCGAATCCCAGAGAAATATATCGAGCAAAACTTGAAAAAGATGATATCATTACGCAAAAAATGGTGGCTGACGATGACGAAGAATACAGAAAGTTACTGGATAAAAATTTGGAAGATTCCAAAGAAATGGAACAAGCGACCGTTGAATTATTCATGCAGCAAGAATGGAAAGATTTTGAAAGAGTAGGAGCTGCCGAACTTTTAACACCCATAGATACAACCTTTCCATTGGAAAACTTGCGTACCATAGCGCATCAAATTACGGAAATACCGGAAGGAAAAAACCTCTTTAATAAAACCAAACGTTTATTGAAACAAAGGCGGGATATGATTGATGTTACCCAAACCATAGATTGGGGGATGGCAGAATTATTGGCTTACGGTTCGCTGTTAACGGAAGGACATCATGTCCGATTATCCGGAGAGGATGTTGAACGAGGAACTTTTTCGCACCGCCATGCAGTTATTAAAACGGAAGACACAGAAGAAGAAATCATCTTATTAAACAGCTTGAATACCAAAGCTAAATTCTATGTTTATAATTCCCTGCTGTCAGAATATGGAGTTTTAGGATTTGAATATGGATATGCCATGACTTCTCCTTTCTCGCTTACAATTTGGGAAGCCCAATTTGGAGATTTTGCCAACGGAGCACAAATTGTAATTGATCAATATATTTCTGCTGCTGAAGATAAATGGAAAATGCAAAACGGATTGGTTATGTTGCTTCCGCATGGTTTTGAAGGACAAGGAGCAGAACATTCTTCGGCGAGGATCGAACGATTCTTATCTCTTTGTGCCAATGGAAATATGTATGTAGTAAATGCAACTACTCCGTCGAATTTATTTCATTCTTTAAGGCGACAAATGAAAACTGATTATAGGAAACCGTTGATTGTTTTTTCTCCTAAAAGTTTACTAAGACATCCTCAAGTAGTGTCTACCCTGGAAGAATTAGCAGAAGGAGCCTTTGAAGAGGTTATCGATGATTCAAAAGCAACTAAGATAGAAAAAATAACTCGTGTCGTTTTATGTTCAGGAAAATTATTCTATGAATTGGATAAGAAAAGAGAAGAACTAAAAGAGGATCGAGTGGCATTGGTACGTATAGAACAACTCTATCCTTTACATTGGGATAAAATCCAACAAATATTACAAAAATATTCTTTTCAAAAAGAGTTAATTTGGGCACAAGAAGAACCCGAAAATATGGGAGCTTGGTGGTACATACTCAAAGAATTTAGAAAATTCAATATTGAAGGTATTTATACATCCGAAAGCGGTTCTCCTTCACCGGGCTCACACAAACGATACGATAAAATACAAAAAAAATTAATCAATTCTGTGTTTGAAAATATAAAATAAACCATTAAAAAATAAAATATTTGAACTTATGATACTTGAAATGAAAGTTCCCTCTCCCGGGGAATCAATAACAGAAGTAGAAATTTCAACCTGGTTGGTTAAAGAGGGAGATTATGTTGTAAAAGATCAGGCTATAGCGGAAATAGACAGCGATAAAGCCACTTTAGACCTTCCGGCAGAAGCTTCCGGCAAAATATCTTTGAAGGCTCAAGAGGGAGATACAGTTCAGGTAGGACATATTATATGTTTAATTGACACGGATGCTGTAAATCCAATTCATGATAAAAAAGAGATAGTAACTAACGAAACAGAAACAACTGTTTCTACTCATACTACGGAAAATTCACTAGAAATATCCGCCGATTCATATGTAAAAGGAACCTGTTCACCCGCAGCCAGAAAAATAATTAAAGAAAAAAATATTTCTCCCGAAGATATTCAAGGAACCGGTAAAAATGGAAGAATAACAAAAAATGATGCCTTACAAGCAGTTCCATCTCTTGGTAATTCTACAGGAAATGGAGTCAGAACGTACCAATCAGTTAAATTATCGGCGCTTAGAAGAAAAGTAGCCGAAAGATTGGTAACCGTAAAAAATCAAACCGCCATGTTAACTACTTTTAATGAAGTGGACATGAGTGAAATTTATCGTATAAGGAATGAATATAAAGAGGCATTTAAAAATAAACACAATGTGAATTTAGGATTTATGTCTTTTTTTACCCTTGCTGTTGTAAGAGCATTGCAACTGTTTCCCGATGTTAACTCTATGATTGACGGTGAGAATAAAATAACCTATGATTTTCAAGACATAAGCATAGCTGTGTCCGGACCTAAAGGATTAATGGTTCCTGTACTTAGAAATGCGGAAACCATGACATTTAGAGGAGTAGAGCAAAATATAAAGACCCTTGCGGAAAAAGTGAGAGACGGAAGAATTACCGTGGATGAAATGACCGGAGGAACATTTACCATTACCAATGGAGGAGTTTTTGGTTCTATGTTATCTACCCCGATCATCAATCCACCACAAAGTGCAATTCTTGGAATGCACAACATAATTGAGCGGCCCATCGCAAAAAATAAACAAATTGTTATTGCTCCCATGATGTATGTTGCCCTTTCTTATGATCATAGAATTATCGATGGTAAAGAATCGGTTAGCTTTTTAGTGGCTGTGAAAGAAGCACTTGAAAATCCATTGGAACTATTGATGAATAATAACATAAATAAAGCATTAGAATTATAAAAATCTATACAACCGCTTATAGCGGTTTTTTTTATGAACCAAAAACGTTTTTATACTAAGATTAAATCTTTAAAATAAAGCATATATAATATTTTAATATGAAAAGAATACTCTTTGTCTTTACTCTATTATTTTCGTTTCTTATTTTATCAGCTCAAGAGTCAGACAGAAAAAAACTGGAAGAATTTCTTTCTAAACAACAAGATATAACTTATGAAAGGATTGAAACTTATAAAGGAGGACCTTTACAATATAAGTTACAAATTAAACAACCTTTAGATTGGTCGGATACCTATGCCGGTTATTTTAATCAACAAGTCATTTTGACTCATACAGGCTTTGATCGGCCTATGCTCATGGAAACGCAAGGGTATGGGATGTATGATGTTAAAAATGAATTGCAGCAAATCTTAAATTCTAACGATTTAAATATTGAACATCGATATTTTGGAACTTCAATACCCGACTCTTCAATATTTAACTGGAAATATTTGACACTTTATAATGCAGCTCATGATTTACACCATATAAATACTATTTTTAAAAAAATATACGGTAAAAAATGGATCAGTACAGGTATAAGCAAAGGAGGACAGACAACTATATATTATCGATATTTTTTTCCTGAAGATGTTGATTCCTCCGTGCCGTATGTGGCCCCGATAAATTATTCTTTGGAAGATTCGCGAATATATAGTTTTTTAAACTCGTTGGGATCAGAAACTTGCAGAAAGAAAATTAAAGATTTTCAACTGTTTATGCTGAAAAATGAAAAGGAAGTCTTAAAATATGTACAAGCCTATTCTGATATAAAAGGTCTTACCTATAAATATTTGGGATCCATAGGCAAAGCTTTTGAATATACAGTATTGGAATATCCTTTTTCATTTTGGCAATGGGGATATTCTTGTGATTCCATTCCTCAATCAAACGAGGTTGCGAAGGGAGTGGATTATCTTATAAAAGCCGTTGATATAAGTTTTTTTAGTGATCAGGAAATTAAGCAATATGCGCCACATTATTATCAAGCAGCCTTAGAAATGGGATATTACGGATATGATATTTCACCATTTAAAAATTATTTAAACTATTTTACTGAAAATCCTTTAGCAACATTTCCTCCTAAAGAAGCAGGAAAAATCACGTATAGTCCGAAACTCACCAAAAAATTAGAAAAATGGTTAGATACTCAGGGTACTAATTTCATATATATTTATGGGGAATTGGACACATGGAGCGCTACCAAAGTTATCCCTTCTTTAAAAACTAATTCCATTAAATTAGAACTTCCCGGAGCAAACCATGCTTCAGCAAGAATCGCAAACATGGATCAATTGATGAGAAATCAGTTGAGCGATTCCTTAAATCAGTGGATAGGGATTAGGCCTAATTATAATTTATTGAATTAATTATTTTATATTTTTAAAAAGAAGTGACTAATAAATTTATTAAAATATAAATAGGAAACTAAATTTAAATTTTTATTTTATCTTGGAATAGAATTTGTATTTAAATGATTTAATTGTAGGATATTTCTTTTTTTTAATAAAAATAAAGATAAATATAGGGTTAATTAAAAATACTTTCGTTTTAATTAATATTTAATTAACAAGAATTCTGTATATAAATTATAATTTTGTGTAATCATTAATGTACTAATAATAAGGATTGAATTAATTATAAATTTAAAAGTAATAAATTTACAATTTTAAAACCTGGGTGTAAAAATGGAAAAAGGAAAGAAGAAGAATAGAATATTTAGAGATGCGTTTGGCCATTGGTTTATCTTAAAAAGATTTCTTATATTCACCTTTGGGGTTATATCATATAATAGATTCAACGGATTTAATAAATTAAAGCTTAAAGGAACTGAAAACCTGTTAAAGCTTCCCGATACCAATGTATTGTTCGTATCCAATCATCAAACCTATTTTGCGGATGTATTTGCCATGTACCATGTATTTTGTGCCGTAAAGCACGGATATATTGACACCATTAAAAATCCTGTTTATCTTTTAGATCCGAAAGTAGATTTATATTATGTGGCGGCAAAAGAAACCATGAATAAGGGATTATTAGCCAAATTATTTTCTTTAGCAGGAGCAATTACTGTTAAAAGAACTTGGAGAGATGCAGGAAAAGATGTCAATCGAAAAGTTGATATGAATGAAATAGATAATATTTTGCAAGCCTTGGATAGCGGATGGGTAGTTACCTTTCCACAAGGTACGGTAACTCCTTGGTCACCCGGTCGAAGAGGAGCGGCAAAAATTATCAAAAAAAATAAACCCATTGTAATACCTGTTGTAATCGATGGATTCAGAAGAGCTTTTGATCGTAAAGGCTTACTCGTTAAAAAAAGGGGGGTTGAACCCAAAATGACATTTAAAGCTCCTTTAGACATCGATTATGAGAACGAAGATTCAAATGAAATTTTAGCTAAAATCATGATAGCTATAGAACAAGATCCAAGTTTTTTAAAAGTCAAATCGGTAGAGGAACTGGAAGCAGAAAGGGAAGAAGAAAAGACCCGATCATTTTTTGAACTATAATTTATTACAGAGATAAAAAAAGGCAGTAGTATTTAGCTGTCTTTTTTAGTTTAAAAAAGTATCTTTGTTCTGAAAAATATCGGTAAATGAAAATACATTTTATAGCGATAGGTGGAAGTGCCATGCATAATTTGGCTTTGGCCTTGGCTCAAAAAGGCTACACTGTTACAGGTTCTGATGATGCAATTTTTGAACCTTCCCTCTCAAGATTAAAAAAACAAGGTATAGCACCCAATTCATTGGGGTGGTTTCCCGACAAGATTACTCCGGATATAGATGCAGTAATTTTGGGAATGCATGCTCATTCAGATAATCCCGAACTTCAAAAAGCAAAAGAATTAAATTTAAAAATTTATTCATATCCTGAATTTTTATACGAACAATCTAAAAATAAAACCCGAGTAGTTATCGCAGGTTCTCACGGTAAAACCACGATAACCTCTATGGTTCTTCATGTACTTAAGTATCATCAGGTAGATGTTGATTATATGGTTGGTGCTCAGTTGGAAGGATTTGATACCATGGTGAAGCTCACAGATACTAATGAATTTATGATTTTAGAAGGGGATGAGTATTTATCTTCACCGATCGATTTACGTTCAAAATTTCTTTTGTATCAGCCTAATATAGCTTTACTCAGCGGGATCGCCTGGGATCATATCAATGTTTTTCCAACTTTTGAGTCTTATAAGCAACCCTTCCTAAATTTTGTAAATACGATAAGTCAAGGAGGTGCTTTAATTTATAATGAAGAAGATAAAGAAGTTGTTGAGATAGCAGAACAATCGAGTAACTATCTGAAAAAGTTTCCCTATCATACACCCAATTATGTAATTAAAGATGAAAAAGTATATCTTCAAACTTCTGAAGGAGAATTACAATTGTCGTTATTTGGTAGACATAACCTTTTGAATTTAGAGGGAGCGCGATTGGTTTGTAATCAAATAGGTATACAAAATGAAGCGTTTTATGAAGCAATACTATCATTTAAAGGTGCTTCACGAAGATTGGAAAAAATATACGAAACAAATGAATATATAGTATATAAAGATTTTGCACATGCACCTTCTAAAGTAATGGCAACGGTCAAAGCGGTTAAAGAAAATTTTTCCAATAAACGACTGGTAGCTTGTTTAGAACTCCATACATATAGTTCACTAAACCCTGAATTTTTAAAACAATACAAAAACACATTAGACAAAGCTGATGAGGCACTTGTTTTTTATAGTGAAGATGCTTTAAAAATCAAAAGAATGGAACCAATTTCAAAAGAACTGATTATAAATTCTTTCGAAAAAAATAATTTACAAGTCTTTACAGATCCTGTTATATTAGAGAACTATTTAAAAGAAATCGATAAAAATAACAGTATTTTTTTAATGATGAGCTCCGGAAATTACGGCGGAATAAATTTGGACTCAATTTTTAAATAAAAACAAAATACATTATATCATAAAAATCTTTCTTTTCGGAAAGATTTTTTTATGCGATGAATTTTATAAGCCTTTTATAAAGGATATATATTCGTCTATGCTTTTATCCAAAGTACCATTATCAGCTGCATAATAAGAATTATATAACATATAATATCCCCTAAAATTCGAACTAACATAGGCTGCCGTGAGTTTAATAGGCAAAATTAAATCTTCCAAATTCAGATTTTTATTATCTTTAAGATCGTCTTCACTTATACCGGCAGACAATGCTAATGCTATTTTTTTATCTTTTAATTTATCCCCTTTAGATCCATAGGCCCAGCCATAAGTAAATACCTCATCGATCCAACGTTTTATTAAACCGGGTACATTAAACCAATATATTGGATATTGTAAAATTAAGTTTTCATGGTTTTCAATTAACTTTTGTTCTTTTTGAACATCAATTTTGTAATCCGGATATTCATAACAAAGATTATGAACTGTAAAATCTTTAGGATATTTTTTTAATTCTTCTGACCATCTTTTATGAATTATCGATTGATTTAAATTGGGGTGACCATTAATAATTAATGTTTTCATCTTTTTTAATTTGATTATAGTTTTTATAAATTATATATTGTAATCATTGTAAATATATTAATTTATAATCAAATTTAGTATAATTATGAGTCAATATTTGCTAAAAAATAAATAGTGGAATAATTTAGATTTCAATAATTATTAGTAGTTAACCAATATAAAGAAATGAAATTTGAAAAATAAAGAAGTATAAATGATTATACTTAAAATAGTGTATATTTTAAACTTTTGAATAAAAAAAGAAATCAGACTATATTTTTAGTAAGTAAGGATTAATTCAAAATGTGACTAAAAAAACTTGAAATTATTTCAATAATTCAATAGCTTGTTTTCTTGCGTTTTCCGTAATATCAGAACCGCTTATTAACTGAGCAATTTCCTCAATCCTTTCCTCATGATTCATTAAACGTATTTGAGTTTGAGTTTCCCCCGATTTTTCCGTTTTTTCGACTTTAAATTGACTGTTTCCTTTTGCTGCAACTTGAGGCAAATGAGTAATGGCAATTAATTGCATGGTTGAAGCCATTTGCTGCATTAATTTTCCCATTTCATTAGCAATTCGTCCTGAAATCCCCGTATCAATTTCATCAAGAATTAAAGTAGGTAATGCTTCTTTCTCAGACATAATTTTTTTTATTGCTAACATTACGCGTGATCGTTCACCTCCAGATATGGCTTTAGCTATAGGCTGTAAGGACATGCCGGCATTAGCGGAAAATAAAATATTGACGATATCTGTACCGTTTGCAGTAAATTGATCTGTTTTTTGTATGGAAATTTCAATTTTAGATTTTTCCATTCCTAAATGTGAAAGAATAGTGAGTATTTTGTTTTCTAATTCAGGAACATGTGTCTTTCTTTTAGTATGAAGATCCTGAGCCCATTTAGTAAGTTCTGAAGAAAGTGTTTTTATAGTATCTAGACAGGCATGGATTTGATTTTCCAAATTCATCAAATCAGAGGTATCTTTAGATAAAGAATCTCTAATTTGTTTTAATTCCTCTATAGTGGTTACTTTATGCTTCGCATATAAAGAATGAATTAAATCAACTTTTTGAGTAAGATCTTCATAACGCAGCGGATTGAAGTCTAATCTTTCAAGGAAAAACTCGGATTCTGTTGAAATATCTTGTAATTCCAACTTAACGCTGCTGATTCTTTCAGATAATTTCATTAAATCCCCTGAATATTGCGAGCCTTTATCCATGCGCGAAGATACTTCTCGTAATTGATTTAAAATCCCTATCTCATCATTATCTAAGATTTGTTTGACTTCAGTTAAGATTTGAGCTAAATATTCAGAATTTTTCAACAAATTCAGCTCATTTTCCATTTCAACAAAATTGATGGAATCTAACTGGGCCGTATTTAACTCTTCTAATAAATAGTTTTTATAATCAACTTCTTCATTACCTAAAAGTAATTTATCCTTTAACGAGTTAAGCCTCGAATTTTCAAATACGTATTTTTGATAAACTTTTTGATACTCTTTCAAATCTAAAGTTGCACCGGAATAAGTATCCAATATATGTAATTGATATTTTTCATTCATCAGATCGGAAGTATCAAATTGAGAATGAATATCAATAAGTTTTTCAGTTAGCGAATGTAATACAGATAGGGTAACCGGAGTATCATTAATGAAAGCTCTAGATTTACCTGAAGGTAAAATTTCTCTTCTAATAATAGTAATAGGATCGAAATCCAATTCATTTTGAATAAAAAAGTCAGAAAATAGTTCGCGATCAAGAGTGAATTCCGCTTCAACAAAGCATTTTTCATCAGCATTTTTCAAAGATTTGTAATCTGCCCTCTCGCCTAAAACTAATTTTAATGCTCCCAGAATTATGGATTTACCGGCACCGGTTTCACCTGTAACAGTTATCATACCGGAAGGAAAGTTAATATCCAGGATATCTATCAACGCATAATTACGAATTGATAAATGAGATAGCATAAATTTCTAATTTTTAATTTTATTCCAGTATTCGTTACTGTTGATTGGATTGATTTTTTGTAACAGAGTTTTCAATTCTGAAATGTTCATTGAAGTAACCGGAGTTCCGCCAGAAAATATATTGGCTATTTCTTCACGTTTTGCAGTTAAGAAAAGATCTAAAGGATAAAACTGATAATTGGAAGAATATTCATTTAATTTCATTAAATAAGTAGCAATGTGAGTTTTAGCTTGTAATTCATTAGAAGACATTACATCTAATCCTAAACGATGATAATTATAAGAAATATTTCTTAACATTTTTGCTTTATCATTTATTAGATAGGAAATAAGAGATCCTCGGGTTCTAGGACCGTCAAAAGTATTCCACCCATTGTATCCTTGATTAATGGAATTATCTGCAATTTTTTGAGCTTTATCAAAGTATTCATTTCCTCCATATCGTGAAAATGTGTCTGCGTCATATCCTAAGATCATATAAATATAATAGGCAATAACATCAGTTAAATTTTTTCCGCTGAATCGGGATTCATTAAATACTAAATTTTCGGATTCTAGATAATTAAAGGTAAAATCGGTGTCTTGATAATTTAACACCGGTGTGATATATGAAGAATTATAAACCGGTCTGCTGGATTGAATTAATAAGGTAGCTTTAAATTTATCTGTTGAAATTCGTTCCTCAATAATAATTCCGAACGAACATTTAATACGTTCCTGCATAGATAATTTTTTACCCTGAACCCAGTCTGTATTGTTGATAAATTCTTTTAAATCTTTTTTCAAGGTAGTAAAAACTTGATTGTTTGATCCTTGAACTTTACTGAAATCGATATTAACATCAGCCAATAATTGTTGGCAAGCAGCAAACAAAGGTAAAAACAGCAATAGAGTAATTAAAGATATATGTTTCATAAATCAGGTTTTAATTCTTTCATGAATAGATTTTAAAATATTTTCAGCAACTTTTTCTTTGGTTTGAAGATCAAAATACTCTATACCTCCCTTGTTATCTAAAATAGTTATTTTATTGGTATCGTAAGAAAACCCTGCGCCTTTATCCTGTAAAGAATTTAAAACAATCATATTCAAATTCTTTTTGTTCAATTTAGTAAGAGCATTTTCTTCTTCATTATTCGTTTCAAGAGCAAATCCCACTAAAAATTGGTTACTTTTGGTTTTACCTAACTCTAAAAGTATATCTTTATTTTTTAATAAGGGTAAAGAAAATGATTCTTCATTTTTCTTAATTTTAGTTTTAGATACAGTTTCTGGTCTATAATCGGCTACAGCTGCGGCCATAATAACAATATCTGTACTCTGATAATGTTCTGTTACTTTTTGATACATTTCTTCAGAAGACATAACATCTATTCTTTTAATAGAAGAATAATGAGAGAGTTTTTGACAAGTAGGACCGGATACTAAGGTAACTTCAGCCCCTAATTTTTCGGCTGCTTTAGCTATTTCAAAACCCATTTTACCTGAAGAATGATTGCCTATAAAACGTACCGGATCAATAGGTTCATAGGTAGGACCGGCAGTAATCAATAGTTTCTTTTTATAAAAAATTAACTCTTTTCGTATATAATTTTCAATAAAATTTAAAATTTCTTCCGGCTCTGCCATCCTTCCTTCACCTTCCAATCCACTGGCAAGTTCGCCCTTATTTGGAGGTATTAAAATATCTCCTTTTTGTTGAAGTTTCTTAATGTTTTCCTGATTGTATGGATTTTTATACATATCCAAATCCATTGCAGGAGCAAAAAAAACTGTGTTTTTTGCTGACAAATAAGTTGCTAAAGCTAAATTATCAGCTTCGGCACTAGCCATTTTAGACAATGTATTGGAGGTAGCAGGTGCTACCACTAAATAATCGGCATGTAAAGCTAAATCTACATGGTTGTTCCATTCTCCGGTGTTTCCTTCAAAAAATTGAGTATATACCGGTTTTTTGGAAAGAGTCGATAAAGTTAAGGGAGTAATAAAATTATGGGCCTTAGGGGTCATAATTACCTGCACTTCACAACCTCTTTTCATGAAAAGCCTTACAAGGGAAGCAGTTTTATAAGCAGCTATGCCACCTGTAATAATTAAAACGATCTTTTTCCCTTCTAAAACCGACATTTGAAAAAATGGATATTAGGCGTCTGTTTTTCTAAAATAAACTTCGTTATCTAACCATTCTTGAATGGCAATTAACGTTGGTTTAGGTAATCTTTCGTAATATTTAGAAACCTCGATTTGTTCTCTGTTTTCGAATACTTCATCTAAAGAATCGCTATTAGAAGCAAATTCATCTAATTTTTGGTTTAAATCATTTTTAATAAAGGTATTGATTTGTTCAGCTCTTTTACCTATGATTACTATGGCTTCATAAATGTTACCTACTTTACTTTCAATTTGTTGTCTGTTGAAAGTAATGGTTGTGTTGGGTGCATTTAATTCTTTTAAATTCATATTTTGATGGTGTATAATTAGTTAACTTATTTTATTTTTTCGCTCTTTTTCTGCTGATTTTAGTTTATCTTCCGATTGTTCTTTTGCTTCATTAATGCTTTTTTCTTTGTTCTGATATACAATTCTGGCATTTTCCAATCGATTATTCAATCTTTTAGCTTCGTCCAAATATTCAGATTTTGGAAATAATTTGCAAAAGTTGTTATATGAATTAACCGCATCATTAATCCGTTCATTTTGCAATCTATGAATGGAATTAACTGCTAATTCAGTTTTTGCTCTTAAAGAATAAATTAAGATATCCTCACGTAATTTAGTATCCGGAAAATCGCTTAATACATTATCAAAAGAAATAATAGCGGCTTTATATTCTGTTACTTTATATAAAGTTTTAGCATTTTCAAAGGCTTTCTTTTCCAACTTTCTTGTCAAATCGTCCATCATTCGATTGCATTCTGCAATCTTATCCGAGTTTGGATACGTATCAATATAGAGTTGTAATTCTTTTAACGCATCACGAGTATTCGTTTGATCCAAATTATAATCAGGAGAGTCTGCATAATAACAATAAGCAGCCATAAATGCAGCTTCATCTGCTCTTGAATCTTTAGGATACGACATTACAAAATTTTTAAACTGATGAGCCGCAAGTCTGTAGTTTTTATCCAGGTAGTTTAAATAAGCTGTTCGATAAGAAACTTCAGGAGCTTCATCTGTTCCTACTATAAATTTGTTTGCATACTCGTATAAGCTAATGGCTTGAGAATATTTTTTTCTTTGTTCATATTCTTCAGCAACCTTTAATATCAAGTCTTTATCAGTACTTTTCAAAGCTTGATTTAATCTTCTCTCACAACTAATTAAAAGGAGAAATGACAAACCTAGTAGAGGTATTTTTTTCATCTAACTACAAAATTACATCTTTTTATAATTTAAAACAAATAAATAACATTTATTGATATAAATGATACCTAAAAGTAAACAGCTAATAAATAGGTCGATAAACCCTTATTGCAATAAAATTTAAGCTAAGATGGATAGGTTTTCTAATTCTTTTTCTATTTTTTCAATGAGATTAGAAGACGCAGGAGTCAATGGTAAACGCGTATAAGGTTTACAAATTCCTTTAAGAGATAATAATGCTTTTATACCGGAAGGGTTACCTTCAGCAAAGATAAGTTCAAACAGTTTTTTAATTTTATAATGAATTTTATACGCATCATCGACTTTCCTTTCTAATGCCAGTTGTATCATCTGAGAAACTTCATGGGGAAGAGCTTGACCTAAAACAGATATAACTCCCAAACCACCTGCTAATACCATAGGTAAAGCTAATTCATCATCTCCGGAAATCACCATAAAATCCGATGGTTTATCTTTAATAATCTGTGTGGACTGTAAAAAGTTTGGGCTTGCTTCTTTAATTCCCAAAATATTTGAGCAGTCTTGAGCTAATCGTAGGGTTGTTGCAGCTTCAATATTAGAGCCGGTTCTCCCGGGAACATTATATAGTAGTATAGGTTTGTTGCTGTTATCTGCTATGCTTTTATAGTGAAGATAAATTCCTTCTTGGGATGGTTTATTGTAATAAGGAGAAACGGAAAGTATTGCCGTAAAATCATTCAGATCGGTTGTACGAACTTGATGTAATATATCTGCCGTATTATTTCCCCCTATACCCAAAACCAAAGGTAATCTATTGTTGTTACTCTTTTTTACGCAATCAATTACCTGTTTTTTTTCTTCTGAGTTTAAAGTAGCATTTTCGGCAGTAGTACCCAAAATTACTAGGTAGTTGGTACCGCCTTCAATATTGTAATTTACTAATTTTTCTAAGGATGGAAAATCAACCGTCCCATCTTCGCAAAAAGGTGTTATCAAAGCCACACCTAATCCTTGTAATGATTTCATAAGAGTAACAATTTTGTCTTTATACTATAAAAAGTAAAAATACTATTAATTATTGAAATATGTAAAAAAATGAATGATAGATATAACTATTATAAGGTCTTAAAAATAAGTATCTTACAAATTCGATAAGAAGTCTAAAGTATCAACACCATCTGCATAATCATCTATTTTAGGATTTTGAGCCTGTCCGGGAGCTACTGTTTTAAATTGTTGATAAGGTTGGGCACTCACTACGCATTGTAGAGAATCGGCATGCTGAGAGATAAATTTTTCAAGTTCTGAGTCATCCGAATACGTACTGTAATATAGAGTGCCTATAGGACTAAATAAATTTCGTGATTCTTTCAATAGTATAAAGTTATTATCCCAAAACAGTTCTTGATTCATTAGATAAATCGCTTTATTATAATCGTAATTATTCGAATATTTGGTATGATTAATACAATCTTGATAGGAAATAAAAACTTCGAAGAGTTTATTAATATCATAATTTTCAGGAATGAAAAGTTGAGTAACACTTCTGCATCCTAAACCAAAATAAGAAAATACATCCTCAGCCAGGCCGTGCAAATCTTCTTTCGATTCATTCCCATTAAGTATAGCGATTGATGTTCTATTTTTACGTATTATATGCGGTATATCTTTAAAATAATATTCAAAATACCTGGCAGTATTGGTAGTTCCGGTAGTAATAACCGCATCACAAGGAGGAAGTTTATCTACCCATTCAAATTCCAATTCTTCACAAAATTCTTTCCATAAGTTAAGTATAAAAGGGATAAGAACAGAGTCTTTAGATGATAATTTTATTTTTGCCTGATGCCCTGCCAGCAAAGTACTGATACAGTCGTGAAATCCAACCATAGGTATATTACCCGCTAATACCAATCCAACAGTTTTAGATTCTTCGGATTTTATTGTATAGTTAGATAACCATTGGGTTAGTATTTCTTCAGTAAGAACATTATTCCAATAAGTCAAAACCGAAAGAATGCTGTTTTCAGTAAACCAAGGGTTTTTTATCTCAGCAAGAGAGATACTATTTTTAAATTCGGAATATGTTGGGGATTCCGCCCGGTTTTTAGTAAGAAATTGATCTAAAATATTTCTTACGGCAGCTAACGACTTTATTCTTTGATTTAAACTCATTTTTACTTATGATAAATGTGAAAAAAATTGTATAATTTTGCACAAAAGTAAATTAAAATTAAATAATGGCTATAAAAATTACGGATGAATGTATAAATTGTGGAGCTTGTGAGCCGGAATGTCCTAATAATGCAATATATGAAGGAGCTGTTGACTGGAAACTGTCTGAAGGAACAGGTTTAACCGGTATGGTAGTTACGAAAAGTGGTCTTTCAATTGATGCTGATGCTCCTCAAAAACCTATATCTGACGATATTTATTATATAGTTGCTGACAAATGTACAGAATGTGTAGGGTTTCATGAAGAACCCCAGTGTGCTGCTGTATGTCCTGTCGATTGTTGTGTTCCGGATGATGCTCATGTTGAAAGTAATGAAGAACTACACGCTAAAAAAGATTTTTTACATCCTTCTTAATAGAAGTTGTACGCATTTACTTTATTTCTCAATAAGATAAAAACATTATATTTATTAAATAATGAAAAAATATAACTTTAGTGCAGGACCTTCTACTTTACCGGAAGAAGTTATTCAACAAGCCTCTCAGGCTGTATTGGATTTTAATAATAACGAGATCTCTTTAATTGAAATATCTCATAGAAGTAAAGATTTTATAGCTATCATGGAAGAAGCTAGATCGCTAGCTAAGAAATTAATGAAGTTGGATGATAATCATGAAGTTTTATATTTACAAGGAGGAGCCAGTTTGCAATTTTCTATGGTTCCCTATAATCTGCTTAAGTCGAAAGCGGCTTATGTTGACAGTGGAAATTTTGCATCTATGGCAATTAAAGAAGCAGAAAAAATCGGTAATATAGAGGTTATTGCTTCATCTAAACAAGATAAATATACCTATATTCCTAAAGATTATGTGGTACCCTCTGATGCTGATTATTTACATATAACCACCAATAATACGGTATACGGAACAGAAATAAAAACATTTCCTGATACAGATATACCTTTAGTATGTGATATGTCATCGGATATTTTAAGCAGGAATATCGATTATAATAAATTTGCTGTATTGTATGCAGGTGCTCAAAAAAATCTTGGTCCGGCAGGAGTTACGCTGGTTGTTGTGGATAAAAGATTTTTGGGAAAAACAGGAAGAAATTTACCTTCTTATTTAGATTATGAAGTTCATATTGCCAAAGAAAGCATGGCTAATACTCCACCCGTTTTTGCAGTGTACACCACCTTATTAAATTTACGCTGGTTGGAGAAACAAGGAGGAACAGAAGGCATTGAGAAAAAAAATAAAGAAAAGGCGGAACTATTATATAATGAAATCGATCGAAATCCTTTATTTAGAGGTGTTTGTGTGAAAGAAGACAGATCGCCTATGAATGTATGTTTCTTTTTGAACGATGAAGAAAAACATAAAGCCCGATTTGATCAAATGTGGAAAGATGCAAATATTGTAGGTGTGGGAGGATACAGAACAGTAGGAGGATACAGAGCCAGCATTTACAATGCCATGCCTTTAGAGGGGGTGCAAGTGTTAGTTGATGTTATGAAAGAACTTGAAAAAACCGCTTAGTAATTAATTTAAAAGTATTACAATGAAAATATTACCTAACGATGGCATTTCTTTATCTGCGATCGAATTTTTAGAAAAAGAAGGACATGAAGTTTTAAACCATAAAGTAGCTCAAGAACAATTAGCTAACTTTATAAATGATAACAACATTGATGTATTATTAGTTAGAAGTGCTACTCAGGTTCGAAAAGAACTGATAAATCAGTGTCCGTCAATAAAAATTATTGGTAGAGGAGGAGTAGGCATGGACAATATAGATGTACAATATGCCAAAGAAAAAGGAATTCATGTAATTAATACTCCGGCTGCATCTTCCAGATCTGTCGCAGAATTGGTGTTTGCACATATGTTTAGCCTATACAGATATTTGCAAGATTCTAATCGTAATAT
Organism: Apibacter sp. B3919; assembly: GCF_026537405.1. NCBI lineage: Bacteria > Pseudomonadati > Bacteroidota > Flavobacteriia > Flavobacteriales > Weeksellaceae > Apibacter > Apibacter sp. B3919. The sequence goes on from NZ_JAFNMG010000001.1 coordinate 119,431, forward strand.
GCCTTTGGAAGGAGACACGAATTTTGCAGCATTAAAAAAGTCTTATTCAGGAGCTATGGAGCTTGGAGGTAAAACTTTAGGAGTTATCGGTTTCGGACGAATCGGGGTGGAAGTTATCAAAATAGGATTGAGTTTAGGAATGAAAATATTGGTTTCTGATGTAAATGACATCACTAAAACAATTACATTGGATTTCTTTGACGGTCAACAAGTTCATTTTGAAATATCCACAGTTCCTATGGAAGAAGTCATTAAAAATTCTGATGTTATTTCTGTACATATACCTAAACAAAATAAATATGTAATAGGAGAAGCTGAACTAAATAAAATGAAGCCTAATGCAATTATTGTGAATGCTTCAAGAGGGGGTATTATCGATGAAGTTGCCTTAATTAATGCCTTAAATGAAGATAAAATATTCGGAGCAGCATTAGATGTTTTTGAAAAAGAACCTAAACCGGAAATTACTTTATTAATGAACCCTAAACTATCTTTATCTCCACATATAGGAGGAAATACCAAAGAAGCTCAAGAAAGGGTAGGTATGGAATTAGCTGATCAAATTATTGAATTAGCAAAAAAATAGTATTGTAAACAATATACATTAAAAATTTTTTTAGTTCTTACATTGTTCTTAAATGGTCTTATATGTTAAGTTTTAAACCTTTTAAAGGAATACATGCTAAAGAGGAAGATATCAAAGATTTTCCCATGTATTCGCCGGATATATATTCTGATGAGCAAATAAGAATGAAACTAAGAGGCAAAACTCCTTCTTATATCGATCTTATTAAACCGATTTTTTTCAAAGGAGAAAGTCCTTTGGAAAATCGTTTAAAAAAGATAAGAAAAAGGTATGAGGATTATGTGAAAGACAATTTGCTTGATCATGATCCTGCCTCATTTTATATTTATGAGCAGAAAAAAAAATCCGGAGAAACCTTTAGAGGGGTTATAGGATTAATCTCTGTGGATGATTTTAAAGGAAAAAATATAAAAGTACCTTCGCCTACTAATGAAACAAAAGTCAATGGATTTACCCAATTTTTAGATACCACCTATTTGCAAACTAATCCGATATTACTTTGTTATGAATCCAATTCCAAAATAGAGATATTAATGGATTTAGAAATGAAAAGTAAACCATTTATCCATTTTGAGGATGAAATGGAGGTTTCACATAGATTATGGAGAATAGATAACCGATTAAAGTTATCACAATTTAAAGACGTTGTTTCCAATTTGCCTTCTTTATATTTAGCCGATGGATATTACCGGTTGATGGGAGCTATAAATCATTCAGACAAGATTAAAGATAAAAGTAAAACTAAAAATTTCTTATTTGACCAAAACCATCAAGTATTATCTTTATTAGTTTCAGGTCAAAACTTAAAAATTATAGAATATAATAGATTAATAAAATCACTAAACGGGTTAACAAAAAAAGATATTTTCTCAAAACTGGAAGAACATTTTACTATTAATCATAAAGGCAAAGAACCCTATTTTCCCTCACATAAACATCATATAAGCATGTATATGGACGGAGAGTTTTTTGGTTTATACATTAAACATGAATTTAGGGGAATGAAGGAAGGATTAGGTACTATTGATACGTATTTATTCAATACCTTTATCTTAGAAAGGATTTTTAATATAAAGGATTCCAAGCAAGAAATGAATTTAGTATCTTATATAAAAGGTTCCAACGGTATTGAAGGGATAAAAAAAATTAAAGAAGAAGTAGATAAGGGTGATTTTACAATAGGATTTGGTTTTTATCCTCCTTCATTTTCCGACTTACAAAAAGTGTTGGAATTAGGAGAAAAATTACCCGATAAAATCACCTATATTGAACCTAAATTTCCTACGGGTTTGATTATGGTAAACATGAAATAAATAAATAATAATAAATTATTATAATCAAAATTCAGAATCATTGGTAGATGGATAAAATTTTGTAATTATCCAAACTCAATTAATCTTTCATTGATTGTATTTGACCGGCATAAGGGGTGTCATCAATGATTTTCCAATTATTTAGTTTTACCATGTTATACAATTCTTTCAGATTGGAAATTAACTGTTTTTTAGCTAAAGATTGTATATTAGATTTTTGAACTTCTTTAGTTATATCTTTTTTCCCTTCTTCCATTACTTCATTAAGTTCAGATTTTGAAAAATCATTTAAAAAACCGGTTTCCATATTATAAATTTCAACATCGGGATATACATGTAATTCGGGATCGGGTATTGACAAAATATGTACTGTTTTATGAGCTGAGTCTACCTCAATTTTCATCTTTTTCATATCATACGTAACTTGAGCCATGGCAGTAATGTACAATACAATATTTTTATTTAGAAAATCAAAATATTTAGGATTAAAATTATTATACTTTTTAGTCTTAAATGAAGAATAATTTTGTTCAATAACAATCATTTTATTCAAACGCTGAATTTCATGATTTATAATTCTGGTTTCAGATTTTACATTTTCTTTACCCGATTGTCTTAAAATAAATATAAATAGTAATAAACCTATGATTAAAAATACCATGGATATAAAATATTTTTTTAAAAATTTAAGGATTATCATTATATATTTTTTAGTGTTAATAATAGTGCATAAATCATGCAAAAAGATAATAAAATAAAAAAGAGTTTAAGGCGTGAATGGAATAATTTTTATGTAGGATTTTTATTTGATTTAAACAATAGTATATTAATATACTATTGTTTAAATTCTTTTCCTGTAAGAATTTTGTATAAATCTAATTCCAGGGATTCTTTTGGAGATTCAACTATTCTGCCAATTTCTATATCGCTGCGTTTCGGGTTATGATTGGCTTTATAGAGTATAAAAGTTGGTATACTAACTATATTCTTTTGATTTTGTTCGCCATACAAACTCTCTTTTTTACGATTTAAAGCATAAAGTTTTAATTTTCTTTGAGGATAATTGGTTACATCCAGGATTTTTAAAAATCGAGGAAGTTGCTCATGAGTGTCGCTGCACCAAGTTCCAAAATATATTTCAATTTTATATATTTTTAATTTATTTTTTATTTTATTTATAACATTACGATCAGGAACATAGGAATTATATTCGTCTGTATACCATGAATTAAAATCAGATTGTTTCAAGGCATCTCTAGTTATTTGACCAAATAAAATGGTTTCTCCTTCCGGATCGGTTAGCTTTTTATTAACAATCATTTTATCGGATGTTCTACAACTTATAAGTATAGTTAAAATAAATATAAAAATAAGGGATTGTTTTAACTTCATATAAATATAATTTTGGTAAATATACAAATCTCCGTCTATTATCTTAAAAAGAATAGTTCAAACATTTAATATAACATAATCTCACAAAATTTAATATACGAAAACCAATAATATAAAATACAATATTTAAATATATAATTATGTAGAATCAAACATTAAAATGAAGAATAAAAGATAATGCTTACAAGTTTATCATAAATAATTAAATATATTGTTCGTATGTTAAATGTTGTTAGTTCAAGCAACAGCGTTTAGATGAGATATTATAATTGTTTACTCCAAAACAGCTATGGGAATAATCATTTCCTCAAGTGAAATCCCACCATGCTGGTAAGTATCTTTATAGTAATTAACATAATGATTATAATTTTTTGGATAAGCAAAAAATTTGTTTTCTTTAGCAAAAATATATTTTGAGTTTAAGTTAACTTTTGGTAAAAAATAATCCTCCGGATCACTCACGGCAAATACATCTTTTTCATCGTATTGTAGGTTTTTTCCTAATTTATACCTAAGATTGGTGGATGATTCTTTATCGCCGATTACTTTACTAGGTTTTTTTACATAAATGGTCCCATGATCGGTTGTAATGATCAATTTAAATCCTTCCTCAGCGGCGGATTGAATAATTTTTAATAAACTTGAATTTTCAAACCAGGTATAAGTTAAAGATCGGAACGTTTTGTCATCCCTGATTAATTCATTGACAATATTATTGTTGGTTTTCGCGTGAGAAAGAATATCTATAAAGTTATAAACGATAGTGATAAAATCTGCATTACTGCTGTGATGTTTAAATTCATCAGAAATTTTTTTCTCAAATTCAGCATTTAAAATTTTAAAATATTTATTTCTGATATTTTTTAGACCTAAACGCTGAAGCTGAGCAGTTAATAATTCACTCTCATATTGATTTTTATGTTCTTCATCATTCTCGCCTATCCAATATTGAGGAAATTTTTTTTCAATCTCTAAAGGTAATAAACCGGCAAAAAAAGAATTTCTTGCATATTGAGTAGCTGAAGGAAGAATGCTGAAATAGGATTTCTCAGTTACAGAATTAAAATATTTAGAAAATAAAGGTTCAATAATTTTCCATTGATCATAACGCAAATTATCGATCATTAAAAGCAAAACCTTTTTATGTTTGTTAATAACCGGTCTAACGACATCATTAAATGCAGTATGAGACATGATCGGTTTTTGTTCAGAATGCAACCAGTCATGATAATTATTTTCTATAAACTTTGCAAACAAACTATTTGCTTCATCCTTTTGATTACTTAAAATAGCACTCATTTCAACATCGGAAAGTTTATCAAAACTAATATCCCATTGAATAAGTTTTAAATAAAGTTGTATCCAATCTTCATACGATTGAGCATACATTAAGTCCATTGAAATCTTTCGAAATTCTTGTTGATAATTTTGAACCGTTTTTTTCTCGATTATCTCATCGCTTTTAAGTATTTTCTTTAAACTTATCAATACTTGATTGGGATTAACAGGCTTAAGGATATAATCTGTGATTTTTTCGCCAATGGCTTCTTCCATAATATCTTCAGCTTCATTTTTCGTTACCATAATTACTGGTAAATTCGATTTTATTTCCTTAATCTTTTGTAGAGCTTCTAAACCGCCAATACCGGGCATATTTTCATCAAGCAGAACTGCGTCAAAATTGTTTATGGGAATCAGTTCTAAGGCCTCAGCTGCATTGTTGACATAAATAACCTCATATCCTTTGTTTTTTAAAAAAATTATATGAGGTTCCAATAGTTCTATTTCGTCATCAATCCATAATATTTTTTTACCCATGCCTATATAGTTATTTATTTACATTAATTTTGCATTAATGTACAAAAAATATGCCTATTGGAAAAAATAAATAAGAGGAAAATTTTTAATGATCCGGTATTAGGATTTGTTTCCATATCCGATGATTTACTATTTGATATCATTGAGCATCCCTATTTTCAGAGGTTACGACGGATATCTCAAACAGGCTTAAGCTATTATGTTTATCCCGGTTCTACACATTCGAGATTCCTACATGCCTTAGGGTGTATCAATTTAATGCAAATTACCCATAAAGTCCTTAAAGATAAAGGCGTTAAAATTTCTAAAGAAGAAGAAAGAGCCTCTTTAATAGCTATATTATTACATGACATAGGACATGGACCCTTTTCTCATGCACTAGAATCAACATTATTGGAAGGAATACATCACGAAAAACTTTCAATCACTTTTATGAAATTATTAAATGAGGAATTTAATAATGAATTATCATTAGCAATTGATATTTTTTTAAATAAATATCCTCGTAAATTTTTCCATCAATTAATTTCAAGTCAAATAGATTTAGATCGATTGGATTATCTAAAAAGAGATAGTTTCTTCACCGGAGTTTCTGAAGGTAATGTAAATTCAGAAAGGATTATAACTATGATGAATGTAGTTAATGATGAGTTGGTAATTGATGGTAAAGGAATCTATTCAATAGAGAAATACTTGACATCAAGAATGTTTATGTATTGGCAGGTATATTTCCATAAAACATCGGTAACTGCCGAAATTTATTTAATTGAAGCTTTAAAAAGAGCCAAACAATTGGTAAAAAAAGGTAAAAATGTTCCATCTTCCGATGTGTTACAATATTTTTTGGAAAAATCTGACTTTATTGAAATTAACAAAATGGATTTGGAGAAATTCGCTCAGCTTGATGATTCTGATGTAATTTCAGCTTTGAAATTATGGCAGTCTCATGAAGACAAAACATTGAGTTTATTAAGTCAATTCATTATTCAAAGAAAATTACCCTCATCACTTATAATTTCAGAACCTATTTCAAATGAAAAAGTAGAACAAATAAAAAATGAAGTTAAAAAATTATATTCCATAGAAGATGCAGGGTATTTTGTACACCAAAAAGAATTAAGTGTATTAGCTTACAACGATACCAAAGACCCGATCAAATTACTTTTAAAAAATGGGGAAATTTTGGAATTACAAAAAGCAGATAATCAAGTCTTAGTTAAAGATTTAAGAAAGAAAATAACTCGTTATCATTTATGTATACCCAGAGAAATTAGTGGTGTTAAATAAAGATTTTTATAATCATAATAAAATGTTTACATTTGCCAATCATGGAATTTAGCGCTGAACAAGTAGCAAATTTAGTAAATGGGGTTATAAAAGGTAACCCCCAGGAAAAAGTATCTTATATATCTAAAATAGAAGATGGTAAGCCCGGTACCATAACCTTTTTAGGAGGAGAAAAATATCAGGAATATTTAAAAGATACCAAAGCTTCTATTGTTATTATATCAAAAGAACTATTACCGAAGGACATTTCCAATTTACCAACTATTATTGTTGTGGAAAATGCATATTCAGCTTTCAATAAATTATTGACTATTTATAATGAGATGAAAATAAAAAAACAGGGTATTGAAAGTCCTGTATTTATATCTCAATCTGCAACTTTATCGGAAGATGTTTATGTAGGGGCATTTGCTTATATATCAAATCATGTAAAAATAGGTAACAATACTAAAATTTACCCTCATGTATTTATAGGTGAAAATGTTAGTATTGGAGATAATTGTTACTTAGGTCCCGGAGTTAAAATTTATGATGATTGTGTAATAGGTAATAATTGTTCAATTCATGCAGGAACTATAATAGGAGGAGACGGTTTTGGATTTCAGCCAACAAGCGAAGGATACGAAAAAGTACCTCAATTAGGTAATGTTATTATTGAAGATAATGTAGAAGTAGGATCGAATTGTTCTATTGACCGAGCCACCATAGGATCAACAATTATCAAAAAAGGAGTTAAATTAGATAATTTAATACAAGTAGCACATAATGTAGTAATTGGAGAACATACAGTTATAGCAGCTCAAGCAGGTATAGCAGGTTCTTCAAAATTAGGAAAATGGAGTATGATCGGTGGACAGGTGGGAATTTCCGGACATCTAAATGTTGGAAATAGAGTTATAGTTCAAGCACAAAGCGGGATAACTAATGATGTAGAAGATGACCAAAGACTATTCGGTTCTCCTGCAATACAATATTTAAAATATCAAAAAAGTTTTATATACTTTAAAAAACTTCCTGAAATAGTCAATAGATTAGAGAAGTTAGAAAAAGGTAAAAAGTAAATCTTTAACTAGTAATTTATATAAAATGTCAGATAAGCAAAAGACACTTAAACAGGAGTTTACATTAAAAGGAAAAGGTTTGCATACAGGTAAAGAAGTTGTCATGACAATTAAACCTGCACCTGTAAACACAGGATTTATTTTTGTTAGGGTGGATTTGGAAGGGCAACCTACTATTGAAGCTGATGCAACCTATGTGACTTCTACTGAAAGAGGTACCGTTTTAGAAAAAAAAGGAGTAAAAATACATACTTGTGAACATGTATTAGCTGCATTAACCGGAATGGATTTGGACAATGCATACATTGAGATGGATAGTTCAGAACCTCCCATTATGGATGGCTCATCTAAATTTTTTGTAGAAGCTATTGAAAAAGCGGGTGTAGTTGAACAAGAAGCAAACAGAGAATACTTCACAATAAAAGAAATAATTTCTTACACAGATCCGGAAACAGGTTCAGAGATTACTGCAATACCTTCCGATCACTTTGAAGTAGCAACTATGGTTGATTTTGGTACGAAAGTATTGGGGACACAAAATGCTACCATGAAAAGTATTCAAGATTTTAAATCTGATTTTGCCAATGCCAGGACCTTCAGTTTTCTTCATGAACTGGAAACTTTATTAGACTCCGGATTAATAAAAGGCGGAGATATTAATAATGCCATTGTTTATGTAGATAAAGAACTTTCCCCGGATACCCTGGATAAACTAAAAGTTGTATTTAATCAACCGGAAGTTAGTGTAAGACCTAACGGAATATTAGATAACGTGACCTTATACTATCCTAATGAAGCAGCCAGACATAAATTATTAGATGTCATTGGTGATTTAACCTTAGTAGGGGTTCGATTAAAAGCTAAAATCATAGCTACCAAGCCCGGACACCATTGCAATACACAGTTCGCAAAAAAATTAAATAAATTATATAAATTATTTAAAAGAAAAAATATACCGGAAATTGATTTGCAAAAAGAACCGGTATACGATATAAAAGATATCATGAGAATGCTTCCCCATCGTCCTCCTTTTTTATTGGTGGATAAAATAATGGAAGTTGATGATAAACATATAATCGGAGTTAAAAACGTAACTATCAATGAACCTTTTTTTGTAGGTCACTTTCCTAATGAACCTGTTATGCCGGGAGTATTACAAATTGAAGCTATGGCTCAAACAGGAGGTATTTTTGTGCTGGAAAATGTAGATGATCCTCAAAATTACTCTACCTACTTGATTAAATTAGATAATGTGAAGCACAAAAGAAAGGTGATACCCGGAGATACCTTAATTTTTAAAATTGACTTATTAGAACCTATACGAAGAGGAATTGTACATATGCAAGGATATGGATACTGTAATGGACATATGGTTGTTGAAGCAGAAATGATGGCTCAAGTAGCGAAAACCAAAGAAGAGAAGGAGTAGAAAAATGATTCAACCATTAGCTTTTGTACATTCCGATGCAAAAATTGCAAAGAATGTTGTTATTGAACCATTTTCATCTATTTATAAAGATGTTGAAATTGGAGAAGGAACATGGATAGGCTCTAATGTCATTATTATGGAGGGAGCTAGAATTGGAAAAAATTGTAAAATATTTCCCGGAGCAGTAATTTCAGCAGAACCTCAAGATTTAAAATATAAAGGTGAAAAATCTTTAACGATTATAGGAGATAATACTGTACTGAGAGAATGCGTTACTGTAAGTAGAGGTACTTCAGATAAAATGAAAACAGTTATAGGTGAAAATTGTTTGATAATGGCTTATTCCCATATCGCCCATGATTGCGAAGTTGGGAATAACTGTATATTCTCTAATAATACCACCTTGGCAGGACACATAACTGTAGGAGATTACGTTGTTATGGCAGGAATGACAGCCGTACATCAATTCTGTTCCATCGGTAATCATGCATTTGTAACCGGAGGATCACTTGTAAGGAAAGATATTCCTCCTTTTGTAAAAGTAGCCAGGGATCCATTGTCCTATGTTGGTATTAATTCTGTAGGACTAAGAAGAAGAGGTTTCAGTTCCGATAAAATTGCGGAAATACAAAACATATATCGAGTTATTTTTCAGAATAAATTGAATATCACACAGGCCTTATCAGTAGTAGAAGCTGAATTTGAGGCCACCCCCGAAAGAGATGAAATCATCCAATTTATACAATCAAGTATGAGAGGTGTAATGAGAGGATTTAACGCTCAAGGATTATAAAAATAGTAGTAAAAAAATTTAAATTATATACATATGGCTGGAATGGGAGATATAAAAAAGGGACTTTGTATCAATTTTAATGATGACATCTATAAAGTAATTGAGTTTTTACATGTTAAACCGGGTAAAGGCCCTGCTTTTGTAAGAACTAAATTAAAATCTTTAACATCAGGAAAAGTTGTTGATAATACCTTTTCAGCAGGTAGTAAAATAGAAGATGTAAAAGTTATTACTCGCAAATATCAATATTTATATGATGACGATCATGGTTTTCATTTCATGAACAACGACGATTTTTCTCAAATTTATATAGATAAAAATTTGATTGAAAACGCTCAATTTATGAAAGCAGGAGAGGAGGTTATGATTATCCTGAAAGAAGAAGATGAAACACCATTGTCAGCTGAATTACCGGCAAGTGTTATCATGGAAGTAATAGAAGCAGAACCCGGCGTTAAAGGAAATACAGCTACCAATGCGCTTAAAAATGCAATCATTGAAACCGGAGCTAAGGTTTTAGTGCCCCTATTTATTGAGGCCGGTGAAAAAATAAAAATTAATACAGATGACGGCTCTTATATCGAAAGAGTAAAAGATTAGAAAAGATTAAATATATTCGTATATTTACCTATCATTTTTATTTAATATCATGAAATTTCCAAAATCATTTACACTAAAAAACATTGCATCAATTATAGGATGTGAATATATTGGAAAAGATGACTTTCCAATTTATGGAACTAACGAAATTCACCGCGTAAAAGAAGGAGAAATAGTTTTTGTAGACCATCCCAAATATTATGACAAAGCATTACGCAGCGAAGCAAGTGTAATTTTGATTAATAAAAAGGTTGAATGTCCGAAAAATAAAGCACTCCTTTTATCTGATGATCCTTTCAGAGATTTTAATAAAATCAATGATTATTTTGTAAAATTTACGCCTCAAAATAAGTTAATTTCCGATGACGTTCAAATTGGTACAAACACCGTTATACAACCGGGAGTTTACATTGGTAAACATGTAAAAATTGGCAATGATTGTGTAATTTTTCCAAATGTTACCATACATGATTATACTGAAATAGGTAATAATGTCGTTATACAATCAGGAACGGTACTTGGAGGTGATGGCTTTTATTATAAAAACCGCGGAAGTTATTATGATCGATTGAAATCTGTAGGTAATGTTATAATAGAAGATAATGTTGAAATTGGTTCGAATTGTACCATCGACCGAGGGGTTACAGCTTCTACCATTATCGGTGAAGGTTCAAAATTGGATAATCTTATACAAGTGGGACATGATACCGTTATTGGAAGAAAATGTTTAATAGCATCTCAAGTAGGTATTGCCGGTTGTTGTAATATTCAAGATGAAGTGAGCATATGGGGACAAGCAGGATTTGCCTCATCACTTACCGTGGGAGAAAAAGCTGTGATATTGGCACAATCGGGAGTTTCTAAAAATTTGGAAGCAGGAAAAACTTATTTTGGTTATCCTGCCGAAGAAGCTAAAAAGAAATTAAAAGAAATGGCTACACTCAAAAGATTAGCCAAATAAAAATTGAATTAATTATTCATCTTTAAATTATAGATATGTCTGTTTTGGTTGATAAAAATTCCAAAGTAATTGTTCAAGGATTTACAGGTAAAGAAGGTTCTTTTCATGCAGAACAAATGATTGAATACGGAACCCAAGTGGTTGGAGGAGTAACTCCGGGAAAAGGAGGAACTACCCATTTGGATAGACCTGTTTTCAATACAGTTAAGGAAGCCATCGACCAAACAGGGGCTAATACCTCCATCATATTTGTTCCCCCTGCGTTTGCTTCAGATTCGATAATGGAAGCAGCACAAGCCGGAATAAAAGTTATTATATGTATTACAGAAGGTATTCCCGTTGAAGACATGGTTCAAGTTAAAAATTATCTTAAATCGTACGATTGCACATTAATAGGCCCCAATTGTCCGGGAATTATTTCAGCGGAAGAGGCAAAAGTTGGAATCATGCCCGGTTTTATTTTTAAAAAAGGAAAAGTCGGTATAGTTTCTAAATCAGGTACGCTAACCTATGAAGCTGCTGACCAAGTGGTTAAAGCCGGGTATGGCATTTCAACCGCAATTGGAATTGGTGGAGATCCTATCGTAGGAACATCTATTAAAGATGCCTTGCAACTACTTATCGAAGATAAAGATACAGAATGTATAGTTATGATAGGGGAAATTGGAGGTCAACTGGAAGTAGATGCGGCATTATGGTATAAATCAAATAATATAACCAAGCCTATTGTCGGATTTATTGCAGGAATTACTGCTCCTAAAGGAAGAACTATGGGTCATGCCGGGGCTATTGTTGGAGGAGAAAATGATACAGCACAATCAAAAATGAAAATTATGGCTGAATGCGGTATTCACGTTGTCAACTCTCCTGCAGATATAGGAAAAACGGTTGGCAAAATATTCGTTTAGGTATTTTTTGCACAGCAACAAACCAAAAAATTATATATTTATGAAAAAAAGCGTTCTTTTATTATTATTAATTCCGATTTTGTCTTATTCGCAAGTAAGATTTGGTGTAAGAGGAACACTTCAAAATACAAGTGTTTCCAATATACATAAAGAATCCAGCAGTAGAAATGCAGCATCTATCGGTGTTTTAGCTCAAATTCAATTAGACTATTATAATCGGTTTATTATACAGCCTGAGATATCATATTCCATGCAAGGGGAAAAAGATAAGGTTAAGATGTCAGGAAATCAAACGAAAGCTAAATTTTTTCAAAATTATATAAACATACCGATTTATTTTAGGGCGTATTTATCAGAATCCGAAAGCGAATTTTTTGCAGAAGTTGGACCTCAATTAGGAATATTAATATCCCAAAAAGATAAAGACTTAGAAAAAAAGCGATACGGATCCAATCCTAAGAATCTTGATACATCCATATCAGTAGGGTTAGGATATAGTATTGTTAGAAAATCAGAAATTTTCGTTCGTTATAATTATGGTTTTATGGATATTTATGATAAATTTTACCAAAAACAAAATACATCAGTAATTGCTTTAGGTTTTGCCTATATTTTTGATTAACGAAATATAAATAAAATATATTCATGGGATTAATTTTGTTTAATCCCATTTTTTTATGCTTATAACTCTCTGTGTTTTTTAAATATTTGATCTAAAATACCGACAGCTTTAAGCTTTATCTATGAAAAATTGTCAGTTATAACATATGACATTTTTGACAGAAAATTTTCGGCTATTATTTTTTTTAAATTGCAACATTTACTTTTAAAATATGTATTATTTAAACTAAAGGATACTTTTTATAAAAATAATATTAATATTTTTATTTATAACAGTTCAATAATTTATATTTTAAATACAATAATTATCACTTTTATATATTGTCTGACCTATATAATAGTCAACTTGATAAAAATTATTGACGATTATAATCCAATAAACTAAGTGAACAAATTATCTCAAATACTATAATAATTAGATTAAAAATTGAAACTATTTGTATTAAATAGAAATAAAAAATGGGATTAAAAAATTTGGCTTGAAGTTTGATGTGTGGAAGGAAAAATTAATCATAATATAAATTTTACCTTATGTATTGGACCTTAGAATTAGCGTCTTATTTAAGTGATGCGCCGTGGCCCGCCACAAAAGATGAATTAATTGATTATGCCATCAGAACCGGCGCCCCTTTGGAAGTAGTTGAAAATCTACAGGCAATTGAAGATGAGGGCGAGATTTACGATAGCATTGAAGAAATATGGGCGGATTATCCGACTGATGATGATTTCCTCTGGAACGAAGATGAATACTAATTTATAAGCCCTAGCTCGTTTAGGGCTTTACTTTTCATAGTTCATACTAAAAAAGCTTTTTTTTAGTACATTTGTACGTACAAATTAATTACATATAATGAATATATTAAATTCAGTCCTCAAATTATTTATTGGGGATAAACATAAAAAAGATCTTGCACAATTAAATAAATATCTGGACAAAATTAAAAAGGAAGAAGAAAGTATTTCTTCTTTATCTTTTGATGATCTAAGATTTAAAACCATTGAGTTTAAAGAAAAAATATCTCAAGCAACTTTTGATCTTAAAAATAAAATTGCAGAATTAAAAGAACAAACTCAAAATGTTGATAATATAGACGAAAAAGAGCGATTATACAGCGAGATTGAGAAATTTGAGAAGGAATCCTACGAAGTTGAAGAAAGAATATTGGAAGAAATACTTCCTCAAGCGTATGCTTTAATTAAAGAAACAGCCCGTCGATTTGCTGAAAACAACACTATTACCGTTACAGCCACCGATTTTGATAAAACATTGGCATTAACTAAAGAGTATGTTACCATTGAAGGAGATAAAGCCGTATGGAGAAATTATTGGAATGCGGCGGGTAAAGAAGTAAAATGGGACATGATTCATTATGATGTTCAGTATATAGGGGGAACGGTATTACATCAAGGAAAAATTGCTGAAATGGCAACCGGTGAGGGAAAAACGTTAGTAGGAACACTTCCTATGTATTTGAATGCTCTACCGGGACGTGGAGTTCATGTAGTAACAGTTAATGATTATTTAGCAAAACGGGACTCCGCATGGATGGCTCCTTTGTTTGAATTCCATGGATTAAAAGTAGATTGTATTGATAACCATCAACCCAATTCGGAATCTCGAAGACAAGCTTATCTTGCTGATATTACTTACGGAACTAATAATGAATTTGGATTCGATTATTTACGTGACAATATGGCAAATTCTCCAAATGACTTAGTTCAAAGAGAACTTAATTATGCCATTGTCGATGAGGTAGATTCCGTTCTAGTAGATGATGCACGTACGCCATTGATTATCTCCGGACCGGTACCTCAAGGAGATAAACAAGAATATCAGGAATTAAAACCGGTTGTTGAAACCATTTTTACGGCTCAAAAAAATGAAATTTCAAAATTATTTCAGGAAGCAAAACAATTAATAGCTTCAGGAGATAAAAAAGAAGGAGGTTATAAATTATATCAAGTATATAGAGGATTACCTAAACATAAGCCTTTAATTAAATACCTTTCAGAAGAAGGGAACAAAGCTATTTTGTTAAAAGCAGAAGCTTATTTTATATCGGATAATAACCGAATGATGCCTGAGGCAGATAAAGATTTATATTTTTCAATTGATGAAAAAAATAATCAGGTGGAACTTACCGATAAAGGAATTGAATTTTTGTCAAAAGGAAATTCCGATCCTAACTTTTTTGTATTAGAAGATTTAGGAACTGTATTTGCCGATATTGAAAATAAAAACTTATCCAAAGAAGAAGAACATAAAGAAAAAGAAGAATTCTTACGATACTTTGCCATCAAATCCGAACGTATTCATTCTTTAAGTCAATTGCTCAAGGCATATACTTTGTTTGAGAAAGATGTAGAATATGTTGTAATTGACGGACAAGTTAAAATTGTTGACGAGCAGACCGGACGTATTATGGAAGGCCGTCGTTATTCTGATGGATTGCATCAAGCTTTAGAAGCTAAAGAAAATGTAAAAGTCGAAGCAGCAACACAAACGTTTGCTACAATTACTTTACAGAATTACTTTAGAATGTATAATAAATTGGCAGGTATGACCGGTACTGCCGAAACGGAAGCCGGAGAATTTTGGGAAATATATAAATTAGATGTAGTGGTTATTCCTACCAACAAACCTGTAATTAGAAACGACCAACAAGATTTAGTTTATAAAACCAACAGAGAAAAATTCAATGCCGTTTTAAATGAGGTGATACGTTTATCTCAAGAAGATAAAAGACCGGTATTGGTGGGAACTACTTCTGTAGAAATTTCCGAATTATTAAGCAAAGCTTTAAAATTAAGAAAAATACCGCATAATGTATTGAATGCAAAATTACATAAAAAAGAAGCAGACATTGTTGCAGAAGCGGGAAATCCGGGTGTAGTAACTATTGCTACCAATATGGCCGGAAGGGGTACTGACATTAAGTTAACAGACGAAGTTAAAGCTGCAGGAGGGTTGGCTATTATAGGTACGGAAAGACACGATTCTAGACGGGTAGACAGACAGTTAAGAGGTCGTGCCGGTCGTCAGGGAGATCCGGGATCTTCTCAATTCTATGTTTCTCTAGAGGATAACTTAATGCGTTTATTCGGTTCTGATCGAATAGCTAAAATGATGGATCGATTAGGGCATAAGGAAGGAGATGTAATTCAACATTCTATGATCACTAACTCTATTGAAAGAGCTCAGAAAAAAGTTGAAGAAAATAACTTTGGAATTCGTAAAAGATTGTTGGAATATGACGATGTAATGAATAAACAAAGGGAAGTAATTTACAGCAGACGTAAAAATGCTCTTTTTGGTGAGAAGTTAAGTATCGATATCGCTAACATGATTTATGACACTGCTACATTATTAGTAAGAGACAATAAACAAGATAAAAACTATAAAAATTTTGAGTTTGAGTTAGCAACAGTGTTTGCTATGGATACTCCTGTAGATGAGGCAGAGTTTAACAGATTATCTGAAAAAGAACTTGTTGATAAAGTTTTTGAACAAGCAGAAGCTTATTATAAAGAAAAAATAGAAAATACGGCACAACAGTTGTATCCTATCATATCTAACGTCTTTTTAGCAAGAGGAAACACATTTAAAAATATTTCCGTTCCTTTTACTGACGGCACAAAAGTATTAAATGTAACCACCAATTTAGAAGATGCTTACAATTCTGAAGGAAAAGCTTTATTAAAAGACTTTGAAAAAGGAATTACTTTAGCATTAATAGATGAAAATTGGAAAGAACATTTAAGAGAGATGGATGAATTAAGAAAGTCTGTACAATCAGCCGTTTACGAACAAAAAGACCCATTGGTTATTTATAAACAAGAATCCTTTGCTTTATTTAGGGATATGTTAGATAAAACCAATAAAGAAATTATATCTTTCTTGTTCAAAGGAGGTTTACCATCTGAACCTGAAGAATCAAAAATAGAACAAGCTCGTGAAGTAAAACAAAAAGTGGTTGAGAGCAGAGAATTTGTTGAAAATGATGATAAACAGACTCAAGAAAAGCCGGTTTCCGAACCATTACGTGTAAACAAGATCGGAAGAAATGAAATGGTACATGTACGTAACTTGAGAACCGGAGAAGTTAAATCTTTGAAATTTAAACAAGCGCAAAGTCTTATAGAGGAGGGAAGTTGGATATTGGTTGATCAAGAGGATGAATAACCTCTAAAAAATATTAGAAATTTGAGCCGGAATAATAAAAAATTATTATTCCGGTTTTTTATAAAAAAAATTAAAACCTAAATGCATATTTAGCATGAAATCATTAGCAGAAATTAGAAACGAGTTTATTAAAAATCTTTCTTCGCAATATACACTTAAAGAAATAGATATTATTTTTTATGCGTTGGCAGAAACATATTTGCATAAAGATAAAATTACCTTAAAATTAGGATTGGATGAAATGCAAGAAGATTCTCAAATAAAGCCTACACTTTTTCAAACAGCCTTATTTCATTTAATTAGCGGTATGCCCTACCAATATGTGGTAGGTTATACGGAATTTTTCGGCTGTAAAATTTCTGTAAATCCCCATGTGTTGATTCCCAGACCGGAAACAGAAGAATTGGTATCTTGGATTTGTAATGACTTTGAAAATAAAAACGAGGAGTTGAATATCATTGATTTATGTTCCGGAAGTGGATGTATTGCTATTGCATTAGCTAAAAACTTAAAAGCAAAGGTATCTGCTCTTGAAATTGATGAAAAGGCGATAAATTTGGCCAAAAAAAATGCAGAAAGTAATCAAGTTCAGGTAGATTTTTTACAGGCTGATTTACTTAATACGGGTCACCTAATAAAGAATACTGAAAAGTATGATATTATTGTATCCAATCCTCCTTATATCAGAGAATATGAAAAAGAAGATATGGAAAGTAGGGTAGTCAATCATGAACCATCCAAGGCCTTGTTTGTACCGGACAATGATCCATTTGTTTTTTACAGGAGTGTAATAGATTTTTCTCTAAAAAACATGAAACCACAAGGAAGAATATATGTTGAAATTAATCAAAATTTAGGAGAAAAAACCAGACAACTTTTTTTGGAATACTTTAATTACGTGGAATTAAAACAAGATATATCCGGTAATTTTAGGATGATTAAGGCTAAAGAGATAGCTTCCTAAACAAGTAATTTTTATGTAATGTATTATTGCTCTAGAAATAAAAAAATTAAATTTTAAGAAAAAAAATAAGCTTTATTTATAGAATAATACTTCCTAAACGAGAAAATTTCAATTTTTTATCGGTAACATACGTACCTTCTAATTTAATTCCGCTACAGTTTCGGGCGCATATACTGGATTCATTTCCATTTAAAGACCTGCGATAGGTATATATAAAATCATGTGAATTAGGTATATTAATTGAAAATCTTTTATCTTTATAAACGTTTGGTATAAAGGTAATTTTTCCACTTTCAAATGCTTTAGTTAATTCAAATAAATTTAAAAGCGTATGGCTGGTTTCGGAATTATTGCTGTAATGATCATCAAAATAATTTTTATCCTTAGTTGCATCTTTAAATAAGTGATTACTTCTAAAATCAAAGTCAAAAGTACAAGTATATTCCTCTTTGCCAATTTTAATTTTTCTCTCCAATGTATAATCAGAATCTTCCATAATTTTTATATTTTTATAAATATAAGCATATTAATTGAAATATAAGTATATATATTTAAAAATTTATATTTATTATTTTTTATAAATATGTATTAATGCTTAATTAATAAATGTTTAATAATGTGTGAATTTATTCAAATTAAAAAATGGATTAAAATTAATTGGATTCTATCTATTATTATAATGTTTCTTTAAATTTAAAATAATTGTGATCATTTGATCATGTTTATTTGGAATTATACTTAATTCTTTGTTTAATATTATATAAATAATTTTACTAAAATTATTGAAAATATCAAGGTAAATCTATTCTATTAATACAAATTGAGTTTATACAGAGATTTTAACCAATAAATCTTTTATTCCTCACAGTTTAATTATAAAATTGCTTAATAAACTAAATACTTTTAATATAAGAATATATATAATAATATTTTAAAAATTATTTTAATTAAAAAAATAAAATTTTTGCATGTTCTTTAGCTAACTTAGCAATTTCATCAATTGAATTTTTAGAAATTCCTATATCTTCTAGAATTTTAACATTTGCCTCAATATTTTCAATTGCAGTTTGATTTGCTATATCCAAATTTCTTTGAGCTTTATTCACTTTCTTATGAATCTCTTTATTTAAAGCTATTACTGGGTTCTTTTTTGAAACATCTTCAGCAAACCTTGTTTTTTAATTGCTCCATTAAACTTAAGCCAAGCATTTTGCAAAACTTCATGAACTTCTAATTTATCCCCTACAACAGATTTATCATAAAAATCCTGATAAGTTGTTACTTCATTTTCTTTAATTGGTGTTTCATTTTTTGTACCCATTATACACCAAAATTCCTTCTTCGGTAACATAGTAGTCTTCGTTATTTCGAAAACTCAAATAAAAAAGCCTCTTTAGAGGCTTTTATAAATTATTCATTTATAGGAATATTCATATTTTTCATACAATTCTTTAATATTGTACTTATGTAATTGCCTTTTTTTCTTACAATACAAGCTGTGGCAAATGTTAATGGTGCAATATATACTTCACCTCTATAATTAGGACTAGTCAATACAGGCATTTGATAATAGGCATTTTTTTTATCTTTTAAATCAATATACCATTTACCACCTATATGTTTCCTAAAAGTCTCTCCTATATATATTGTTAATAAATCCAATAATTTAGGCTTATATTTTAGCTGAAATATACTTTGAAATTTACTTAATATCCAGTTTTCGAGTTCATCCAAAGACTTAATACTATAATTTAGGGTTAAATTATTTTCTCGAGCGAATTCACTGGTAAATGAATCCATTTTAGTATCAATAAGTAATATCCAATCTTGAAAATTTTCTTTAGTGTATGACATTATTATAATTTTAAATTTATTTA
Organism: Apibacter sp. B3919; assembly: GCF_026537405.1. NCBI lineage: Bacteria > Pseudomonadati > Bacteroidota > Flavobacteriia > Flavobacteriales > Weeksellaceae > Apibacter > Apibacter sp. B3919. Next base: position 139,224 of record NZ_JAFNMG010000001.1, read on the forward strand.
TTAATAATTGTAACTTCTATTCCAGCTTTTTCTAAAGCGTCTAATAATGGTTTGCTTGCTCTTCCTTCAATTATCCACTCAATATTCCACCCTATTTCAACTAATCTAGCATCCCGTTCTATTTCATATGCAATGAATTTTGTTAATGAGAAATAATTTCCTGATTTTACTTCTACTCCCCTCTTTTTTTGAACTTGAGCAATATCTAAACGTCTATTAACTGTTTGTTCTTTTAAATCTACTTTTACATTTACTTCTCGTTCCCCCCAACCTTTCCTTTCATGATGTCTTTTAACTGCGGCATTTCCCTTTTTTGGGTTTTTTATACTAGCATCAAAAACATTACTCCAAGATTTAAAATCCTTTATTTTACCTTTTTTTCTATCTAATCTTTTTTCTAGATATGCATTCCAACGTTCTGCTTTTCCCTCTGGCGTATCTGCAGGATTTTTATACTTATTATGCACCAACAGACCTTCTTCGGTAACATAATAATTTTCATTATCTTTTACGGATATATTATAAACTTTTTCATAATGTGGCAAAATTTCTTTATTAAGGACTGAAATATAGTCTCCGTGTTTATTTTGCAGAAGGTCGCCTACTTGCAGCGCTCGGGCTTCTATCCATTCTCCGTTGGTGTAGAAACGGTGCTCGGGTGTTACCCGCAGCATTTCGTTCCCAGAAATCTCCAGTCCACACATTTGCATGGTATACCGCTGGTGTGTAACTAAAATAGGTTTGTATTCCTGTTCTTGAGTTTGCTCATTAAAAGTTAATACTTTATCCTCAACTTTTAAGTCTTCGATATGGGCAAGGCCGTTATCGGTATGTACCAATGTTCCTTCAGGAAAACAAACGGTAGTAAGTCCTTTAGCAGCAAAGATACTCATTATTAAGCTCAATGTGCAATCTTGAATTTTTTCCATTAAGCTTTGATCGCTACTCCAAATTTTATACTGTTGATAGTAGGCGCCTCCAATTCCTAAACCTCTGACTATTTTACAAAAGATTCCGGCATTGCCGAATCCCTTAAAAGTAAATTGTTCAAACAAATCTTTCTTGGCAGTTTGTAAAAAGTCTTTTCCAAATTCTTTTCCAAAAGTAGTTACTCCCTGTTTCGTAAGTAAAGCTCCGGATTCCCTTGCAGCCGATGTAGCACCCATAGCCATACTTCCTATACCTCTTCCGGCTAAAAATCCAAAAGCAAATTGACTTAGATGACCTAAATTGGTTAATGTTGCTGAACCCCATGCACTCCAAGCAGTTTCCTTAGGGGTTATTGTTCCTCCCTCTTGGGGACATATCATGACTGAATTTAGCGTTAGAGCCTTGCCTTTAACTATTTCAACCTCAAGTGTTTGAGTCCAAACTCTGCTAGAGGCTGCTCTTGTACATATAGCATTTCCGCTAAGCATAACGGCTGCTATGGCTACAGCTATAATACCTGCTACTACCCACCCGGGTCCGGGAATACAAGCGCAGGCTGCCGCAATGGCTCCCGCTCCCAAAGAAGCAACACCTGCAACAGCACCCGCTAAAAAAGCATACTTACCTACACAAGTGAAGTTGTTACTTTTTAATGTATCTTTAGAAGTAGCTGCTAAATAACCTCCAATTTTTACTGTATTATGGCTAGTAACTTTTATCTTTTTAGGCTTTAATCCTTTATTACAAACTAAGTAATGTTTTTCTGTGAGATACTGATCATTTTCATCCATGGTTTTTAAATTATTTCAATTAGTTTCATTTCTAGATAGGAATGGGTAGAATAATTCTTTCCTAATTCTTCCTTTAAACTGAATCCTGAATAATCAAGTTCTCTCTTATCGTTGTAATAATATTTTCCATTTAAGAAAAAAGTGGGCTGCATACTTTTGTCATTAACAGATTCTTTAAGCCTTTTTATAGTTTCCGGAGATAATTCCATTTCTGAATGAAAAACTTTTTCATAGTTATTATTTTCCGTATTTTTTCCAATAGACGTTATTTTTAAAGGAATAATTACACCTGAACCGAATTGATCCATCTCATTTTTTTTAAAAATTGTGTGTAAATTAGGCTCCAATGCGCGACCTAACAGAAAAAAATATTGGTGGATAAAATGAATATATTGTATATTTTTAAACATAAATTTTTCTTCTTTTAATTCGAACTCAATACCTCTTATAATTTTATAAGACTCCAAGGGATGGGTGTTTATAAGCCATTCCTTAACTTTTTCCCATTCTTTATTTATATGATATATATTATTAATTTTTTCAATATTTCCAAAACGATTGACTGTAATATCTAACTCTTTATATATACTACATATCTTATTAGTCATTTCAGTAATTGCGGTGAGTATTGCATCTTCATATTGAATAAGTTCATACTCCAACTCTTTAATAAAATATCTTCTATCTCCATTATTTTTTTGTTCTAATAAGGTAATTTCTGTCTTAATCTTTATTTTAAATTTACTTTCTACTTCAACAGCCTTAGTTGTTCCTTCAATAGTTTGTTGATACACATATTTTTTATTTAATACCATATTACATTAATTATGTGTTTATTTTAACTTCTTGTCCGTGAATATTAGTTGAAGACATGCCGGTTATATTGATATTTTTACTATTAATAACTAAATGTTCTGCTGCACCTAAATTGGTTTGTTCAGTTGCGTTTAATGTTATTAATTTTCCATTAACTGAAATAGTACCGTCTGCCTTGATTGAAACAGTACTAACACCAACTGTTATTTTAAATTCTTTTGTAGCATTTAAAGAAACTTCACCGGTTTTACTCATTTGTATAACAGAATTTTTATCTCCTACATTGATTTCATGTTTTGATTTAGATTCCTGTTTGGTATTTCCACTATTATCCATGGTAATAGCCGTTTGTCCATTTCCTACATCTATAATATTGGTTTTGCCAACTTTTGTTATATTATCAATATCTACTTTTGTAGTAGCATTCCCTTTTCCATCAAAGTTCATCATCGCAGGTCCTTGGTCAGCCAAAGTCATGGAGCCTTCTTTATCATTGAAAGTAAGGTTAGATCCTGCTGCCGTTTGCAAACCTTTCATATAATTACCTGCTCCACCATGTCCGGATTTACCTCCTCCATTAAACATAGCCCCTAAACTTACCGGCTTTTCTGCATTTCCGTTCTCAAAACTTACGATTACTTCTTCCCCTATCTCAGGCACTACATGCATTCCTTTGCCTTTTCCTGCATACGGGGTAATTGAACGAATCCAGGGAGTCGTACCGTTAAAAGGCTTTTGCCAAGGAAACTGTACCCGAATTCTAGACATTCCTTCCGGATCGTTATTATCCGTAACCGTAGCCGATTGCTCTTCACACAAAGGAATTGCATCTTCATCCATATATTCGGGAACCATATTGTCCATAGGTACGCCCACCAATTCATTATAATATCCTTCGGTAATGTCTTGTGAATGCGTGATTTCTATAATTTTATATCGTTCCAAAGGAACTTCCCCGTCTTTAAAAAGTCCGCTTTTAGGCATCCAGCCTTTAAGCTTTACAATATCTCCCAACCTTAAATTAGGATTATTGGTCTTAGCTTCTAAAAACAATACATGCTGACGTCTGAGCTTTTGCCTTTCTACGGCTTGGGTTACCTCAATAGAACCTTTTTCCAATAAAGATTGATTGTATAAGGATAAAGGCACCTTAGCGTATATTTTTTCCGAAGCAGTGATAGCATGTTGTTGAAAAGGATTAACAATACTCCATTTAGGAGGAATGCTGTCAGAGTCTACCGTATGGTTTTGAGCCCTTTTCGCATCATAACCAACATAGCTGAATTTTTGAGGAACTAATCTCATTTTCAGCTCATAACTGTAGACATCTTTTTCTTCCACCAATTCCACGGTTTTACCTCCCGCTCCTCCAAAGACAATTTGTTGCCCGTTATAATAGAGCCATTCCCCATACCTTGTGGCCAAACGTTTAATAAACTCCCAATCCGATTCACGGTATTGTACCGTATAAAGTAGAGGATCTTTTAACATAGGACGTAAGTCCCAGCTGAGCAAATCCGATTGATATTCCGAAGTGGCCTGTTGAATGATAGCGTCCAAACTTTGATTTTCAAAACTTTGGCAATCCAGCCCGTTTTCCAATAAAATAGTAGGAGCATGGCCCTTGATAAAAAGCTTATTATAACCATCCACCTTTTTATTGGAAAGTTCGGTAACAATACCTGAAAAAATATAAGCGGTTTGTCCGTATTGTTTGAGTTGAATAGAAATTTTCTTACCTAAAAGCTCACGAGAATTGGTCATCGGATAAGAATCCCTGTCACCGAAAGCCTCTGCATAACAAGAAATTTCAAAATGGTCATGGTCCGCCATTTTTTGGTTTAGCGTAAGAGTAAAATGACTGTCTCGTAATACTTCGTTACCATCAATAGAAATAGCTGCATAAACAATATGAGAATTTTTAAGTTGAGAAGCTAAATCCCCTCCATATTTAGCAAAAAAATTAGAAGCCATATCTTTAATTTTCTTTTCCAGAGCATTCGGAGGAGTTACACTAAAACAATCGGGAGGTTTAATGGCATCTTCAAGTTTAATGGATCTATCACTACCGGCAACTATATTTTTTTTAAGCAAATCAAGCTTATCCGAATGATCGGAAACAGGAGCTGTAAACGAATTAATTTTTTGATTTACCTTATCGGTAATTCCGGAAGAATCAACTATATTTTTAGTCAAATCTTTAGTGTTAAGATTCACCGAATTCTTTTTATCCAAAGGATTCATGGGATTTTGATTTAATTAAGTTAAAAAATAAAAACTAATATTTATATAAAATATGGAGTAAATATAATGATTTTATTTATTTATTAATAATTAAATATTAAAAAATATCTTAAATAAATACATAAAATAATAAATATATATCTATAAAAGCTAATAAAATTAAATAATAGAGAAGATTTATGAGTTTTGAATTTTTTATTAATATCTATACTATAAATATTAAATATATGAAATAATAACTTATAATGTAATATATTGGAGATGAAGTTTTTAATAGTAAATACGATTCTTTAATTTAAAATCAACATAAACATAGGATTTAATTCTACTAATTAATCTGTATTTCATTAAATATTTTAAATTAGTAATTAATATACGTTACTATTGTTATTATAACTATTTGGCACAATTATTTTATTTACAGTATATAAGGTTAAAAACTAAATCTTTGTCATTACTATTTAGATACAAAAGTGTAGTTTTTATCTGAAAAAATTTATTGTAAATTTGAATTGTGAAAAATCAGATTAACATTGCCGATATTCCCGGAATTTCTCAATTAATTAAAGATTATGTAACTAAGGAGGAAAAAACAGCATCTCTTTATGGAAGAAATTTATCGCCTGAATCTTTACTTCTACAGGCTAGAGAAAAAATTACCAATTATAAACACAGGGAAAAGTTAGTTGATGAATTGCAAAGACAGCTAAAAAATTTACAATTGTCTGAAAAGCAAACAATCAATCTAAAAAATCTTAGTTTAGCGAATTCAATAACTATCACAACCGGGCATCAACTAAATTTAATGACCGGTCCATTGTATTTCATCTATAAAATTTTACAGGTAATAAAATTATGTGATACGATGAATGAAAGACAAGAGGAATTTAAATTTATTCCAATTTTCTGGATGGCTACGGAAGATCATGATTTTGAGGAAATAAATCATTTTAATTTTAATAGGGAATTTATAAGTTGGAATGAGAAACATCATGATTATGTAGGTGAAATTTCAACCGGTGGATTAAAAACTGTCCTATCCGATTTTTATGAAGAATTGAAATATTATCCTTTTGGAAAGGAATTAAGAAAGATTATTGAAAAATCCTATTATACCGCGGATAATCTTTCAGATGCCACTCGAATTTTAGTTCATGAATTGTTTAAAGAATATGGTCTATTGTTTATAGATGGTAATACAGAGTCTTTAAAAAAATTGTTTATACCGTTTATTAAAGATGATATCAAGGAAAAAAAATCTTTCCGAATCATTTCAAAAACAATCGAAAAATTAAAATCGAATCATTATAAAATACAAGTAAATCCAAGAAAAATTAATTTTTTTTATCATAAAAATAAAGAAAGAAACCGTATAGATGAAACCAATGGTAAATATTATATTTTAGGAAGCTGTAAAAATTTTAGTGAAGTTGAAATACTGGAAGAAATAGATAAACATCCCGAAAATTTCAGTCCCAATGCATTGATGAGACCGGTGTATCAGGAAGTCATATTGCCTAACGTTGCCTATATTGGTGGAAATGCAGAAATTGCATATTGGATGGAACTTAAAGATTATTTTTCTGAACAAAATATTCCTTTTCCTATATTGGTACCAAGAAATTCCTTTTTATTGATTAATGACAATCAAGAAAAAAGAATGAAAAGACTTTCTTTGAATATCAATCATTTATTTCTTCCTAAAGAACAAACTATAAATAACCTAGTAACTCAAAATTCATCCTATATATTTGATTTTGCAAAGTACGAAAGTCGTTTAAAAGTTATTTTCGATGATTTATTGAAAGAATCTGCCAATACAGATCCTAGTTGGAAAAATATGATTTTGGCTCAAAAGAAAAAGCAGCTCAATGGGTTGGAAAAAATAAACAAACGTTTTTATAAAGCAAATAGATTAAAACATAAAGAAATTGTGTACAATTTTGAAAAATTATATGAAGAATTATTTCCTGAAGGTAGTTGGCAGGAAAGGGTCTACAATTTTTCATTTTATTATGCCACAATGGGATCTGAATTTTTAGCTCGAATATATAATGAAATCAATGAATTTCAAAATATTGTAACAGTATTTAATTTAGAAAAAGGGAAATAAATAATTTAATTACATTTGCAACAAAGTTATTTAGAAATGAAAAAGCAATTTAATACGCTGCTATTATTATTTATAAGTTCCTTGATGCTTTCGCAACAGCAAAAACATACTGTTATGGCGAAAGAAACGCTTTATGGGTTAAGTAAAAAATACAATGTTTCCATTGATGATTTAAAAAAAGTAAATCCTCAATTAAACAGCCGTACACTTCAGATAGGGGAAATACTTAATATTCCGGATAAAAAAGCTTCTTCTAAAGCGAATGAATATTTAACTTCCAACACTGCTAATAACACACAAAATATAGAAAATTCAAAAAATTTAGATTATTTTTATATTACCGTTGAGCCTAAACAAACGTTGTACGGATTAAGTAAAAAGTATCATACTTCGATTAAAAGCATAATAGCTCTTAATCCGTCTATGGATAAGAACGGTCCCAAAATTGGTGAAATTCTAAAAATTCCTGCCAATTCCTCATTGGAAAATTCAAATGCTTATAATCATGTTTATAGTGATGATAAAAAGGATCAGGATGAATTAAAAATAAATAATTCAGATTCAAAAGAAGAAATCAACATAAAAGATAAAAAAGAGTTAACTTCGGCAAAAGATGATCCAATAGAAACTAATAAAAAAGAAAATATTGAAAATCAGAATGATAAGGAATCAGATATCTTAAGTAAAAATAAATTACCTGAAAATGATTTACAGAATGATTCTAAAGATCAATCATCAAGTCAAGCCGATAGTGAATTTAGAAAAGACGGAGTAAATGTGGTTTTATTTTTACCTTTCCATACCGGAGAATCGTCCGTTAATGCGGAAAGACGTATAGCTACTCAATTTTATTCAGGAGTTAAACTTGCACTGGATTCTTTGTCCAATAGAGGAAAAAGAGTTCATGTAAAGATATTTGACACAAGTAATGATAATAAATTCAGAGAAATTGTAAATACCTATGATTTTTCGAATACCAATCTTATAATAGGACCTTTATTTAAATCGAACTTATTGACCCTAGCAGATAAAATTAAAAAAATTCCGATAATTTCTCCATTTTCTTCCAGCGATGACCTAGATAAACACGAAAATTTAATTTTATACAATACAAAAGATCAAATATTAGCTGAGAAAGTAACTGAAGAAATGTTAAAAAAATATTCCAACGAGAAAATATATATAGTATATGATGAGGAACATTTTAAAACGGCTCAATTTATTCAATCATTAATTAAAGATAGAAAAAATAATGCGGAAGTAATTTTAACTAAAAATGCAGAAGATATTAAACCGGATCAGAATTTAGTTACTGAAGAATATAATAAAATTTATGCCCTATTAATTTCAAATCAAGATCCGGTAATAAATAAATATTTGGATACGATAACTAGTTTTGAAAACAATCAAATACAACCTATTTCTTTATTTTACTCTTCTTTGTTTGATAATAAAAAATATGAAGAAAAACTTATAAATTTCGGATTGTTATATTTAGACACAAATTATGTAAATGAATTTGGATTTAATGAACAAAAAATGATGAATTTATATAAGAAAAAATATTGTCATATGCCGGATAAATATGCTATTACCGGTTTTGATGTAACCTATGATATTTTAAGTCGTGTTGATGAAAAAGGGAATTTATCAAACGCAATTATGAAAGCTGAAAGCAAACAAGTCAGCAATAAATATTCTTTTAGAAGAATAAATAAAAATGGAGCTTGGGTTAATCAAGAAGCTAGAATTATTCAATTATTAAAATAACTTAGAACAAACAAAATTACATATAACAATAAAATACTTAATATTAAAAAAAATTAATGAATTCATTAGTATTTCCCGGACAGGGTTCTCAGTTCCCAGGCATGGGAAAAGAAATATATGAGAGCAGAGCTGATATTAAAGAAATGATGAACTCTGCTAATGATATATTAGGGTTTAATATCATTGATATCATGTTTAAGGGAACCGAAGAACAACTAAAACAAACAAAAGTAACTCAACCTGCAATTTTTATCTATTCCATAGCTTCTGCTAAAGTTAATGAAAATGCCCGAATTGAAATGGTAGCAGGGCATTCCTTAGGAGAATTTTCTGCATTAGTTGGAAATGGAGTCCTGTCTTTTGATAACGGCTTAAAATTAGTTTACGAAAGAGCCTTGGCGATGCAAGAAGCTTGTGAAGAAAATCCTTCTTCGATGGCAGCGGTTATAGGTTTAGATGATGAAGCTGTTGAAAAGGTATGTCAGGAGATTTCCTCTGAAAATAATATTGTAGTTCCGGCAAATTATAATTGTCCGGGGCAGTTGGTTATATCAGGGCACACAGAAGCAGTTAAACAAGCTTGTGAAACTTTAAAAGAAAAAGGGGCTAAAAGAGCAATTTTGCTGCCCGTTAGCGGGGCTTTCCATTCACCACTTATGAAGAGTGCCGAAAAAAGATTAGAAGAAGTTATTCTTAAAACTAAATTCAATACACCTAGTGTCCCAATATATCAGAATTATACCAGTAAAGCAGTTACCAATATTGAGGAAATAAAAGAAAATCTTATTAAACAATTGACCTCTCCGGTAAACTGGACAAAAATAATCCGTAATATGATACAGGATAATTGTTCGGTATTTACAGAAACCGGTCCGGGAAAGGTTTTACAAGGATTAATAAAAAAAATTGACAGTTCCGTTGAAGTTTCCTCACTTTCCAACTAAAAAAAATTTAATTGAATATAAAGAAGAGATCTTATATAAGATCTCTTTTTTTATGACGAATATTTTTTAACGATAAAACTTTAACTTTTTTTTAAACAAAAAGATTTTAAATCTGTATATAATATCACTATTTAGAATTTATGTTTATAAAAATTTTTAAAACAGATTAAACAAAAATTCATTAGAGGTTTATACGGATATAATTAATTTGCTTTAGAAAAGCTAGAATTAAACATTAAATTTAATTTATCGATCATTTTTAGTTTATATAAAATGTTAAACATATATTAAATAAACTGTTTCGATTTTGCGGTAATCTGTAACATTTAGTAGTTAAATTATACAAATTAGTAACTACAATTGCAAACGACATGATTTCATTGAAAAACATACATAAGTATTATGACATAGGTCATAATAAATTACATGTATTAAAAGGAATTAATCTGGAAATAGGAGAAGGAGAAATGGTTGCTATTATGGGATCTTCCGGATCAGGTAAATCTACCTTATTAAATATTCTTGGAATATTGGATTACGCTGACGAAGGAGAATATCTATTGGATGGGGTTAAAATTGAAAAAGATTTAAGCGAATCAAAAGCAGCAGATTATAGAAATAAATTTTTAGGCTTTGTTTTCCAGTCCTTTAACTTGATAAGCTTTAAAAATGCTATGGAAAATGTCGCACTTCCTTTATATTATCAAAAAGTAAAACGTTCTCAAAGAAATTCCAGGGCCATGGAATATTTAAAAAGGGTAGGATTGGATGATAGAGCAGATCATATGCCTAATGAATTGTCGGGTGGACAAAAACAAAGGGTGGCAATTGCTCGCGCATTGGTAACACATCCTAAAGTTATTTTAGCCGATGAACCTACAGGAGCACTTGACAGTCAAACCACTTATGACGTAATAAAATTTTTACAAAAAATTAATAACGAAGGAAAAACTATTTTAATAGTTACACATGAACCCGATGTGGCGAAACAATGCAAAAGGGTAGTTCATTTAAAAGATGGTATAATTGAAAGGGATGAATTTATTAATCAAGAAGTTTTAGTATAATTTATTAACTATGTTTAATATAGATCGCTGGCAGGAAATATTTTATTCCATCAAGCAAAATAAATTAAGAACTTTTCTTTCGGGTTTTACAATATCATTAGGATTATTTATCTTCATTATACTTTTCGGTTTTGGAAATGGTTTAAAAAATGGCTTTTCACAAGCCTTCATATTGGATTCTTCCAGTACAATTAATATTATTCCGGGAAAAGCAACCGAAGCATATTTAGGTTTACAACAAAACAGGGATGTTACTCTTAAAAATGAAGATCTTGAACTTGTAAAGAAAGAATTTGATGAAAATTTAGAGTTTAAAACAGCTACCATCACACAGCCTGAAAATGTTACTTACAGAACATCTTCAGGAATCTATACAGTTCAGGCAACTTACCCGGATAAGCAATATATTGAAAAAGCCATTATTACATCAGGACGTTTTTTAAATCAATCAGATATAATAAACAAAACTAAATTTGCCGTTATAGGTCGATTGGTTGAAAAAGATCTTTTTAAAAATGAAAAGGCCTTAGGTAAATATATAAATGTAGGCGGAATCAATTATAAAGTGGTTGGTATATTCTACGATGAAGGAGGGGATAATGATGAACGAATAATTTACATCCCTATATCCACTTTACAAAGTCTCAAAAAAAGTACGGATCATGTAAGCCAGATAGATGTGGCTTATCTATCGGATATGAAACCTAGCGTAGCTGTGAAATTAGGAGATGAGATTGAGAGAACTTTACGCTCCAAACTTAAAATTTCTCCTACGGATAAAACCGGTTTAGTTATTCGAAACAGAGCCCAAAATATGGAAGATACCTATTCGTTTTTCACGGTGATTTCTTCTTTGGTTATGTTTATAGGATTTGGTACCATTATGGCCGGAATTATCGGTATTAGTAATATTATGGTTTATATCGTAAAAGAAAGGACAAAAGAAATAGGAATTAGAAAAGCTTTAGGAGCAAAACCGTTCAGTATTGTTTGGCTTATATTGCAAGAATCTATTTTCATTACAGTTATTTCCGGTATTTCAGGAGTTATTTTAGGTAGTTTGGCTCTTTATTTTATAGGTAATAATCTTTCCACCTATCTTATAGTAGATCCTTCGGTAAGTAAAGAATTATTAATTTTTGCAACGGTATCCTTAATAACTTTTGGTACGGTAGCAGGATTTATTCCGGCAAGAAAAGCTGCAAAAATAAAACCTATAGAAGCCTTAAGTTCAGATTAAACTATTTATTGAAATTTAATATCTTATACAAATGCAAATTTTAGATAGAGAAACGTGGGTTGAAATTTACCATACTCTCAGCAAAAATAAGTTGCGCACCATTTTAACAATGATCGGTGTGGCATGGGGAATGTTTTTGTATGTATTTCTTTTAGGAGCTGCTAAAGGTGCTGAAAATGGTTTTTATAAAATATTTGACGGATATGCAACCAACAGTATATTTCTTTGGGGTGGATCTACAGGCGAACCCTATAAAGGATACCCGAGAGGAAGGGAGTTAGCCATACATTTGGATGATGTAGAATATTTGAAAAAACAAGTTCCTGAAATTGATTTTGTAGTACCTAGAAATGCTGCTTCCTCAGAACAAAGTGTTATAAACAGAAAAAATAAAAGTAAAAACTTCACCGTATTTGGTGATTTTGCTTCGGTATCTAAAGTACAAAAGAAACAATTGATTACAGGAAGATTACTAAATGAAGAAGATGATGTTCAGAAAAAAAAGGTTGCGATAATCGGTAAAGAGGTTTATGAACAATTATTCAATAATAAAGAAAATGCTATAGGTGAATATATCAAAATTAACGGAATTTATTTTCAAGTAGTTGGAGTTTACAGAAATCCAAATTCTGGATTTTTACCGGAAGATGTGGTATATATTCCTTTCAATACCTATCAGAAAATATACAATCAAGGAGATAAAGTAAATTGGATGGTAATTTCCATTAAACCACAATACAATGTTAATGTGGTCGAAGAAAAGATCAAAACAGCTTTAAGAAAAAAATACGATGTAGCTCCTACAGATGAAAAGGCTTTCGGTGCTTGGAATTTTGCTGAGAACTTTAGAAAATTAACCAATTTCTTAAAAGGATTGCAAATACTTACTTGGTTTGTGGGAGGTTTAACCATTCTTGCCGGAGTAGTTGCTATTTCCAATATTTTATTAATAACGGTGAAAGAAAGAACCCTGGAAATAGGTATTCGAAGAGCATTAGGAGCCAAACCGGGTGAGATAAGATCACAAATACTTATGGAAAGTGTGTTTTTAACTGTTTTTTCCGGTCTACTCGGTTTTATATTAGGAGTATTACTTTTAATAGGAATGAGTTCATTTATGGGAGATGCCAATCCTAAATTTCCGTTCTATAATCCAACCGTAAATATTTGGAACGTATTAGCAGCCTTGTTTTTAATGGTAAGTTTAGGTTTGTTTATTGGACTTATACCCGCTCAAAGAGCAGTACAAATAAAACCGATTGAGGCTTTACGAACAGAATAACAGTCATATAAAATAGTTTAATTTTGGAAATTATGACTTTATCTAAAAAATCAGATAAGTGATAAAACACAAAAGCAAATGCAATAGGATTTTCAAATTATGAAAATCCTATTTTTATATCTAGTGATATAATTTTTTTAAAAAATTTTAATAAAATACTACCTTTGTAGTCATTCTCAAAAAATAAGAATTCATGTCAGAAATTACAGCAAAATATTCTCCTAAAAATGTTGAAGATAAATGGTATAAATTTTGGATGGATAACCACTTTTTTCATTCAGAACCGAATGAGAAAAAACCGTATACTATTGTAATTCCTCCTCCTAATGTAACCGGTGTATTACACATGGGACATATGCTTAATAATACAATTCAGGATGTATTAATAAGACGTGCCCGAATGTTGGGATATAATGCTTGCTGGGTTCCCGGAACAGATCATGCTTCCATAGCCACTGAGGCCAAAGTAGTTAACAAGCTAAAAGAACAGGGAATTAGTAAATTTGACATAGGAAGAGAAAAGTTTTTAGAACATGCATGGGAATGGACTCACACACATGGTGGAATCATATTAGAACAATTAAAAAAATTAGGTTGTTCTTGTGATTGGGATCGTACAAAATTCACCCTTGACGGCGATCTATATAATTCAGTAATTAAATGTTTCGTGGATCTTTATAATAGAGGATATATTTATAAAGGGAACAAGATGATTAATTGGGATCCGGAAGCGAAAACCAATATATCCGATGAAGAAGTAATTTATAAAGAACATAACGGAAAACTATATTTTTTGAGATATAAAGTAGCTCATGAAGACCATTATGTAATCGTAGCTACCACAAGGCCGGAAACTATATTCGGTGACACCGCTCTTTGTATAAATCCTAATGATGAGCGTTATCAATTTTTAAAAGGAAAGAAAGTTATAGTACCGATCTGTAACAGAGAAATACCGGTCATTGAGGATGAATACGTAGATATGGAATTTGGAACGGGAGTTTTAAAAATAACTCCTGCTCATGATGTCAATGATTATAACTTGGGCAAGAAGCACCAATTAGCTACCATTGATATTTTTAATGATAATGCAACACTAAATGATAATGGATTGCATTATAAAGGAAAAGACAGATTCATAGTTCGTAAGGAAATAACTAAAGAACTTAAAGAAAAAAATCTTCTTGAAAAAGAAGAAAATTATGTAAATAAAGTGGGAACTTCTGAACGAACCGGAGCAGTTATTGAGCCTAAAATATCGGTACAGTGGTTTATGAAAATGAAGGATTTTGCTAAACCGGCTCTTGATGCAGTATTAAATGAAGAGCTTAAACTGTATCCGGATAAGTTCGTTACTACTTACAAAAATTGGTTGGAAGACATTCATGATTGGAATATCTCACGTCAGCTTTGGTGGGGCCATAGAATACCTGCTTATTATTATGGAGAAGGCGAAAACGATTTTGTAATTGCAGAAACAAAAGAAGAGGCTCTAAAGTTAGCTCAAGAAAAAAACTCATCCATCACATCTGAAACCTTACGACAAGAAGAAGACGTTTTAGATACCTGGTTTTCTTCCTGGTTATGGCCTATTTCAGTTTTCAACGGAATCAATGAACCGGACAATAAAGAAATTAATTATTATTATCCTACCCAAGATTTAGTTACCGGACCGGATATTATATTTTTCTGGGTTGCCAGAATGGTAATGGCAGGATATGCATTCAGAAATGAAAAACCATTTTCTAACGTTTATTTCACCGGAATTGTACGAGATAAATTAAGAAGGAAAATGTCTAAGCAGCTCGGTAATTCTCCGGATCCTTTAAAATTGATTGAAGAATACGGAGCAGATGGTGTACGTGTAGGGGTATTATTAAGTTCGTCTGCCGGAAATGATCTTATGTTTGATGAAGATTTATGTTTACAAGGGAGAAACTTTTCAAATAAAATTTGGAATTCTTTCCGTTTAGTACAATCTTGGAATGTAGATTCATCAAAACCTCAAACCATTGAAAGTAAAGAAGCTATATCTTGGCTAAAAAATAAAATAGCTAAAACAGTTACTTTAATAAATGGAGATTTTGAAAAATATCGAATTTCCGATGCATTAATGAATATTTATAAACTCATTTGGGATGACTATTGCTCTTGGTATTTAGAAGCTGTTAAACCCCCATTTGGTGAAGATATAGATGAAAAAACTTATATAGAAACAATAGCGATTTTAGAAGACCTGTTAAAATTGCTTCATCCATTCATGCCATTTATCTCTGAAGAGATTTGGCAAACAATTAAAAAAAGAGAAATACAAGAAAGCCTTATTATCACTTCCACAGTCTCTGAAAACGCATATAATGAATCCATTATATCCGATTTTGAAGTAACCAAAGAAATTATTTCAAGTATTAGAAATTTCCGTTCTGAAAAAGGCCTTTCACCCAAAGAATCATTAACGCTTATAGTTAAATCATCCGATAAATTGGAAAATATTGCTACCATAAAAAAATTAGCTAATATTTCACAAATAAAGGATCAACTGAATGAAAATGAGCCATCATATACTTTTTTAGTTGGTAAATTGGAATTTGCCATACCTTTTACACAAACAATAGATACAGAAGCAGAAAAAGCAAAAATATTGGAAGATATTGCTTATTTAGAAGGATTTTTAAAAAGCATAAATGCAAAACTCTCTAATGAAAAATTTGTGAATGGAGCTCCTCAAAAAGTAGTCGAAATGGAAAGAAAGAAGCAATCTGATACACTGGAAAAATTAACTATTTTAAAAGAGAGCTTAAAAAAGTTATAAGACTAGCTATTTTTATCAAATTTTAGTTTACAGAAAGAAATAAAACTATTGAAACATTTATAAATGATTTATTTGAATTAATAAGTAAATAGTACAAGTCCTATCAATTAATAAATACTGAGAACGTATGATGAAACTACTTAGCCTTATTTTTTGTTTAGTTTCAATAGTTTTATATAGTCAGGTAGAAAAAAATATATTAGACTTATCCGAATATCCCGAAAAATATATATTGTCGTCTCAAATCAAGGAAACTTCTGCACTTGAGTTTTATAATGATTTCTTATATACCTGTAACGACAGCGGAGGAGAAGCCGAAATATATAAATTAAGCACCCTGGATGGAAAAATAGTAGAAACGATAAAAATCAAAGGAGTTAAAAATGTTGATTGGGAAGAATTGGCACGTAAAGGAGATACTCTTTTTATTGGTGATTTTGGAAATAATTTAGGAATTCGCAAAGATTTAACTGTATATCAAGTAGTTTTACCTACCAATGCAACAAATTTAAAAGAAATAACTATAGTCGATCAGTTTCAATTTACGTTCGAAGATCAAATAGATTATGAAAACAAAGGAAACTTTAAGACAAACTTTGATTGCGAAGCATTTGTTTATTATAAAAATAAGCTTCATTTATTTACTAAACGATGGGGAGATTTTCATACCGCTCATTACGAAATAGATTTAACTTCTGTATCAAAATCTAAAATTGCAAAAAAGATAGAAACTTTTAATACGGAATGTTTAGTAACCGGAGCAGACATACACCATGATACATTATATTTGATAGGATATACCAAAGAAGCAGCCTATGTATGGAAATTTTATGATTTCGATAATCATAATTTTTTTAATGGTAAATCCAAACAAACCTTGATCGGTTTAACTGCTGCTATCGGTCAAACAGAAGGTATTGCCGTAACAGATTCCAAAATATATATAACCGCTGAAGAAATGAATTATTCGCTCTTTCATGTTAAACCCACGCTATATATTCTCAATGAAGATGAACTCTAGTTTAAATAATATTTTTTGATTTAAATTTATAACTGAAGATGGTTTTATTTAATATCATTTTATAATCCATAATTTTATATCTTTTAATTTAAATAGAAGGTTGCTAATGCTCAAATTAATAATCCTCAAAGTTATACCTTCATAAAAAAATAGATGTTTCTATCTGTATTTATCCTTGTAATCAGTTTTTTCATTTTATATTAAAAATAAAATCTAATACTATATTTAGTGAAAATAAATTTCTATATTTTCAAAGTAATAGAAGATAAAAAAATGAAAATATATGCTTTATTTTTAAAAATTATTTTATCTTTGCCTATAAATCACAAAAATTAATACTATGGCTAAAGAAAAAAAAATAGTAAGGTACAGAGATGCCGAAACTGGACACTACACCACTAAAAAATATGCTGAAGAAAATCCTAAGACTACAGTAAGGGAGACTGATCGGGTTAGACCCAGAACTAAGAAAAAATAATAGTTAATTTTGCCTTTATCTTTTTTGTCATCTAATTAATAAATTATGCAAATGTTGCATTTATTAAATGAAAATTTATTCATTTTTCCTTAGTAACGTGGAAAAATCAAACCTTTATATATTGAAACTATCTGATTATTACAAAATTTCATTAATAGTTAGTTTGCATAAATAGTTATGGCAAAAGTAATAGATAAAATAATAATTAGTAGTATTCCGATACTATAATCTTATAATTTTCGAAACTAGTTATAGTACAGTTAATGCTCACATTAATTAATGTGAGCTATTTTTTTGAATACTTTATTTGCTAATTTATAGTATATAACAAATTATAATTCAATCAATTAATCTATACAGTATAATGTAGGACTTATATATGAGCCCTTTAAAAATAAATTTTACGCAATTTAACTATATATTGAATGCGATATATATTTACTTAAAATTCGTAGATAGTAAAATAAATCAAATCAAAAGATTTAAAGATTAAACCGTCATAGAAAATAATTTGGTTTGAGGTGCATTTTTCATCATTCTCAGATCAAAAGCCATACAAATATTACGAATAAACGAACGACCATTTTCTTTTATAACTAAAGAATTTTCCGATAATTCAATAAGACCGTCTGCTTCAAACTCTCGTAATCTTTCGATGATTTCAGGATAATTTTTTTGAATAATTCCATCTTCCCAGCGGGTTTCCAACAAACACATTAAATTAAGTATGTGTCTTCTAATAAATAAATCTTCCTCACTTAAGATATGCCCTCTAAAAACAGGAAGTTCTTGATTATTAACTTTTTGGTAGTATTCTTCTATAGTTTTTACATTTTGAGCAAATGCATACCAATTATCTGAAATCGAAGAAACTCCTAATCCGATCATTACTTGAGTGGAAGAGGAAGTATATCCCATAAAATTTCTATGTATTTTTCTATTTAGCATGGATTGGTACAAAGAATCTGATTTTAAGGAAAAATGATCCATTCCGATTTCAAAATATCCCATATTTTCCAATAACTCTTTACCTTTTTCATACAATTCTCTTTTTTCCTCACCGCTTGGCAAATCCCCATCTTTGAAACCTCTTTGTCCTACACCTTTAATCCACGGAACATGAGCATAAGAATAAAATGCAATTCTGTCGGGTTGCATTACTTCGGTCATCTTGATGGTATGCTTCACTTTATTTAAATTTTGAAAAGGCAGCCCAAAGACTAGATCATGGCTTATACTTTCATATCCTATTTCTCGAGCTATATCGGTTACTTTTTTAACGTTTTCAAGGGGTTGAATACGGTGTATCGCTTGTTGTACTTTAGGATCGTAATCTTGAACTCCAAAACTTACTCTTCTAAATCCGAGATTGTATAAGGATTGAAGATGTTCACGGGTGGTATTATTCGGATGCCCTTCAAAACTAAATTCTTTTTCCGAATGAATTTCTGCTTTTGAGAAAATATTTTCTAATAAATACGTTAGATTTTCAGGAGAAAAAAACGAGGGAGTTCCACCTCCTAAATGTAATTCTTTTATAACGGGTTTTTCAGGCAGTAAAGCTAGATACAACTGCCATTCTTTTAAAAGAGTTTCTATATATACTAACTCAACATTATGCTGTTTAGTAATACGCTTATTGCACGCACAAAAAGTACATAAACTTTCACAAAAAGGAAGGTGAATATACAAACTAATGCCTTCTCTTTTATTACTTTCTAAAAAAGATTTTTGTAGCGTTTGAATCCATTTTTCACAAGAAAAATTTTTTTCATCCCAATAGGGTACCGTAGGATAACTGGTATATCTGGGACCGGGTACATTATATTTTTGTATAAGAGTATTATTTTGCATATTTCGTTTCGTTACTGCAAATTTATTGATAACAAAATATATGATTTACATAATTCAATTACTTTGAATTATGTATTTATAAATCAAACCAATAAAGTTATTTAAAATTTATTAAGAAGGTAAACCCAGGATAAAAAATTAATTAAAAAAAATGTCAAAAACAATAATAATCAATAAAAGATATGAAATGATTGATTTATATTGAATTAAATTTAAACCATTTTTTTACCCAAATACTAACTGATGGCTTTTCTTATTTTTACCAATTTTTCCAACAAGTTTTCCAGTAAATCCAGTTTTAACATATTTGCACCATCGGAAAGGGCAATTTCAGGTTTCGGATGAGTTTCAATGAAAATTCCATCAGCACCAACGGCAATACCTGCTTTAGCAATAGTTTCAATCATATCGGGTCTTCCTCCCGTTACACCGGTTGTTTGATTGGGTTGTTGTAATGAATGCGTAACATCTAATATTACAGGAGCGTAGTTCCTCATAGTTGGTATTCCTCTGTAATCTACAATTAAATCGTGATATCCAAAAGAAGTTCCTCTATCAATAATTGCATAGTTGGAATTTCCTGAATCTTTAATTTTTTGAGCGGCAAATTGCATGGCTTCTGGAGACAAAAATTGACCTTTTTTTAAGGTAATATACTTTCCGGTTTTTGCAGCCGCAACTAACAAATCGGTTTGTCTAACCAAAAAAGCAGGAATTTGTAATACATCCACATATTTTGCAGCCCATTGAGCATGTTCGTTTTCATGAATATCGGTAGTGGTGGGTATTGAAAATGTATCACCAACTTTTTTTAAAATTTCTAAAGATTTTTGCTCTCCAATCGTGGTGAAGCTGTCAACTCTTGATCGATTTGCCTTTTTGAAAGAACCTTTAAAGATATAAGGAATACCTAATTTATCAGTAATTTCAACAATTTTTCCGGCAATATCCATAGCCATTTGCTCACCTTCAATAATACAAGGTCCTGCAATTAAAGTGAAATTATTAGTAGTTGTATTTTTTATTTTAGGAATTGAATATAAGCTGTTTTTCATGAGGAAACTTTTTTACAAATTTAGTATATATTTATGATCCATAGAAATTACCGATAGATCACTTTTATAAAAGGTTGAAATGAAATTACTTTCCAATAAAAAATGATTATTTATAAAAAATATATACTAATTAAAAGATGTAAAATTGTATAAAAACACTTATAATTTTTATGAAAATGATTTAAAAATACCAATTTAACAATTTAGCTAAAATTTATTGCGGTGTATTGAAATGAATATAAGTTCTCCATTTTTCTATCACCTGTTTCATATCATCAGGTAATTCAGTTTCAAAAAACATTTCTTTTTTTGTTCTTGGATGAACGAAACCTAAGGTACGAGCATGCAAAGCCTGTCGCGGAAGAACTTGAAAGCAATTTTCAACAAATTGTTTATATTTTGTGAAAGTAGTTCCTTTTAGAACAATGTTTCCTCCGTATCTTTCATCATTAAAAAGAATATGCCCTAAGTATTTCATATGGGCCCTAATTTGGTGAGTTCTTCCGGTCTCAAGTTGACATTCAACCAATGTAACATAACGGAATCTTTCTAAAACCTTGTAATGGGTTACCGCATGTTTACCATGAGAACCATCAGGGAAAACAGCCATTTGCATACGGTCTTTCAAATCGCGTCCTATATGACCGTTTATTGTTCCTTCATTTTCCTCAAAATTACCCCAAACTAATGCATTATACACCCTTTTAGTAGTCTTATTAAAAAATTGCTTAGCTAAATGATTCATCGCAAATTCATTTTTAGCAATTACCAATAATCCCGAAGTATCTTTATCAATCCTGTGAACTAGTCCGGGACGCTTGTCTAAGTCTGTTTGAAAATAGGGAAGAGTACTAAAATGGTAAGCCAAAGCATTAACTAGGGTGCCTTCAAAATTTCCAAATCCGGGATGTACCACCATTCCGGCTTTCTTATTAACCACCAACAAATCTTCATCTTCATAGATAATATCTATAGGAATATTTTGGGGAACAATACTCGTATCACGAGGAGGATGTGCTAAAACAATGGAAACGATATCATTAGGCTTAACCTTATAGTTAGATTTTACAGGTATATTATTAACTAAAACATTACCGGCAAGAGCAGCCTTTTGAATTTTATTTCTTGTAGAATTTTCTATTAAATTTACAAGATATTTATCAATACGTACGGAACCTTGACCTTTGTCTACAGTGATTTTAAAATGTTCATATAATTCATCCGCATCATTATTCTGATCAGTATCTAATATATCTTGCTTTTCCATAATATTTATAAATCTATCCTAACTATTCCAATATTACTCTCTTAGGTTTTTTCGGAGCATCATCTTTTGGAAGATGAACAGGTTGAGCCGAATTTTCTTGAATGTTAGAACTATTATTAGTAGTGTTAGTAGTTTCGTTAGAAGAAGGAATATTTTGATGATGGTTAGAAGAATTACTAATATCATGAGAATAATTAACAGAGTTCAAAGAATCGGAATATTTATGAATGTTAAAAGTTTGATCCAATTCTCTGATCTTTTCTCGTAAACTACTCAAAGGTTTATCACTAAGATATAAATCTATGGGTTGACCTTGATCATAAATAAATGAAGGAGCAGGCACTTGATAATAAACACGATTGTTTTCTGTTTTGGCAGGATCATCATAAGTTATATTACCAATTGAAAACAGGTTTTCTGTAATCAGTTTCTTGGCTGTTTCTTCATTTAAACCAATAAAATTAGGTACGGAAACATTTTTGGCAAGGCTTTTTGCCAATACAATAGTTAAAGGAGAAAAACGGGGTAACGTTAAACCCGGTTGTACTTCTTTACCTTTATATAATAGTTTTAGAACCGTATTTGTTGCCAAACTTGGTTCATAAATCGTATCGGTAACTTTTAATCCAACTAAATCTAATTGGCTGAAAGCTAAGTATTTGTATTTTCCGATAACATTGGGTACCGTTACAGGTTTCCATGTTTTGGCATTGGCTCGAATAAATATTCTTCTGCCTTTTTTAACATGCGAACCTATTAGAGGATATATATCTAGAATTTGATATGATTTATATTTAGGATCATACTTAGAAGTATCAATCTCATATTCCAAGTCATTATCTTCAAGCTTAACTACTGCTTGATCCAGAGTTAAATTATTTAAATTAGGAACTTCCACTTGAACACCGTGATTTGTGTAAGCATTCAACCATAGAAAGGTTCCTTGTAAAAGTCCAAAAAATATTACTATAGCTAGAATAATGCTGACCCAAAATTGCCAAGATCCTAACAGTTTTAAGAATTTCATACTTACATTTTACAAAGCAAATATATAAATAATAAAAATATTATGGTTTATTAGTTAAAAATATGTTTAATTTTGTACGTTCTAACTCTAAATAACAATAAATAATTAATTACTATTATAATAATTGAAATTTTATGATGACAGTCGGAATTGTAATGGGAGGCTATTCTGAAGAAAGTAACGTTTCTTTAAAAAGCGGTGATTATTTTTATTCTCAAATAAATAAATCTAAATATACTGTCTTTAAAATAACCATTTTAAAAGACGGATGGAATGTCATTATAAATGATCAATCATATCCTATAAATAAAGGAGATTTTAGTTTTCAGTTAAATGAAAAAAAAATCCATTTTGATGTGTTGTTAAATACAATACATGGAAATCCGGGTGAAAACGGATTGATGCAGGCATATTGGGAATTGCTGAATATTCCCTATTCAGGATGCTCTTTTTATAATTCTGCATTAACATTTAACAAAAGAGATACTTTATCCGTACTTAAAAAATTTAATGTATCGGTAGCCAACTCAGTTTATTTAAATAAAGGAGATCATATAGATGTTGATTCTATTATTGAAGAAGTAGGTTTGCCTTGTTTTGTAAAACCCAATCAGTCGGGGTCAAGTTTAGGAGTATCAAAAGTGAAAAAAAAGGAAGATTTCTTAACAGCCTTAGATTTTGCATTTAAAGAAGATAAAGCCGTATTGATAGAAAGTTATTTAGAAGGTAGAGAAGTTCAAGTAGGAGTATTTAAAAATCAAGGAGAAGTGGTTGTAGTAAATACAACCGAAATAATTTCAAAAAATGAATTTTTTGATTACGAAGCCAAATATTTGGGAGCATCAGAAGAAATAACTCCCGCCCCTCTTTCAGACGAAGAAGATAAACGAATAAGAGAGGCTGCAGCCCATATATACAGATCTTTAGATATGACCGGGTTTTCAAGATTAGATTTCATAATAGTTAATGGAACTCCCTATTTCTTAGAAATTAATACAACTCCCGGATGCTCACCGGCCAGTATATTTCCACAACAAGTTAAACAAGCAGGGTTGGATTTTTCGGAATTATTAGACAACGAAATTTCAATTGCATTACAAAGATTTGAAAATAAATAAACATGGAAAGAGTAGCAGTATTTCCTGGTTCTTTTGATCCAATTACCTTAGGACATTCAAATATAATTGAAAGAGCTGTCCCATTATTCGATAAAATTATTGTTGCCATAGGAAATAATTCCAATAAACAATATATGTTTCCCTTAGAAAAAAGAATGGAATGGATACGTGAGACAGTTAAAATATTTCCTAATGTAGAAGTTGACTCTTTTGATGGGCTTACGATTGATTATTGTGCAAAAAGAAAAGCTCCTTATATTATTAGAGGTCTTAGAAATCCAGCAGATTTTGAGTTTGAAAAAGCAATAGCACATACCAATCGCACATTGGCAAAAAAATCTGTAGAAACCGTATTCTTTTTAACATCATCCGGAAAATCTTTCATAAGTTCAAGCATTGTAAGAGAAATAATGAGATATAACGGAGATTATGAAATATTAGTGCCAAAAGCAGTTAGAATATGAATTTATTATTAAAATAATATATAACTAAGAACGGCTGCTAAGATTTTTTGTGAAATCAATATTCTTAAAATAAATAAAGTTCGATTAATGAAGGAGGAATGTTAATAATATCTAGTAAAACTTAGATAAAAATTATTGCTTAGTTAATTTTTTTGTATTTATTTTACGTGATATTTTTACGAATAGTTAAAAAATTAATTTATATATCAGATGGAAAAACAACAATTAACCCAAACAAATTCAAAGACTAGAGTAGGAGGATTAAATCCTTTTATTACGATCATTATTTTAATAGCTATAGGAGAATGCATTTATCACTTTGTACTAGGTGCACCTTCAAATTTTAAAGGTGATACTACCGATAGCGACCCTAAAACGTTTATGGGTATTATCCATAAAGGGGGTGTGATTGTTCCTTTTTTGATTTCCTTTTTACTTATGGTTATCGTATTTTCAATTGAAAGATTTTTTATCATTGGAAAAGCGGAAGGAACAGACAGCTTAACAAAATTTGTAAATGATATCCGTGTATTATTAGATAAAAACGATATCAATAATGCCATTTCATTATGTGATAAACAAAAAGGTTCTATAGGAAATGTAGTAAAAGAAGGGTTAATTTCATATAGAGCATTAGCTAATGATACAACTTTAGATAAAGAACAAAAATTAGTTTCATTAAACAAAACATTAGAAGAAGCTACCTCATTGGAAATGCCAATGCTTGAGAAAAATATGACTATTTTAGCAACAATAGCATCAATCGGTACATTAGTTGCCTTAATGGGAACCGTAATCGGTATGATCAAAGCATTCTTTGCTTTAGGTGAAGGAGGTGGGTCTCCGGATGCAGCTGCTTTATCAGTAGGTATATCTGAAGCCTTAGTAAATACTGCATTAGGTATTGGTACTTCAGCACTTGCTATAATTGCTTATAACTATTTTACATCAAGAATAGATACTTTAACTTTCAAAATTGATGAAATAGGTTTAAGTATTCAACAGTCTTTTTCTGCTCACCATTAATTAAGTTTCTAATTTTCTTTAAAGAGTAAAGAAAATTAAAAAGATAAGATTAAAAATTATTTTAAAAACTTAAAAAATAATATGGCAAGAGTTAAACCAAAAAGACACGGGATACACATAGATATGACGCCAATGAGTGATTTGGCGTGGTTGCTGTTAACGTTCTTTATCTTGACAACACAATTTAAGCCTAAAGAAACGGTAACCATTGATCCGCCTTCATCTATATCTCAAATTAAAGTCAGAGATCATGGAATGATGAAGATATCTATAACTTCAGATGGAAAATACTATTTCTCAATGGATGAGGAAAAATACAAAGTTCAATTGCTCGATGCAATGGGAAAGAAGTATGGCATCAATTTTACGGATAGAGAAAAAAGCGAATTTAAAAAATTAACGGATTTCGGGGTATCAATAACCGGTCTTAAGCAATATTTAAATATTCCGGAAGGACAAAGAGAATCTGTAAAAGTTCAGGGAATACCGGCAGACAGTGCAAAACCTGAAATTACCGATTGGGTTTTTGAAGCTAGAGAAATAGCTAAGAAAAATGGCGATTCATTAGACTTAGGGATCAAAGGTGATGTTAATACGCAATATCCTGTATTTAAAAATCTTTTATCTAGATTACAGGAGAAGAATATGAATAAATTTCAATTAATTACGTCAGCCGAAAGTAAACCGGAATAATGTAATTAAATTAACCCATTAACGAAAAAGAAAAATATGTCAGCAGGCGTAGATACAAGTAATAGTGGAAAAGGGGATGGAAAGGTAAGGGCTAAAAAAATGAACCTTAATGTGGATATGGCACCGATGTGTGATTTAGGTTTCCTTTTAATTACATTTTTCATGTTTACAACCACATTCAGTAAACCGAATATCATGCATTTAAACATGCCACCCAAGGTTGAAATCCCCCCTTCTAATATTCCTGAAATTAAAACAAAGAATTCGTTAACTATAATTTTAGGAAAAGACGATAAAATATATTGGCATCAACAGGAACAACAGGATTTAAATGCTTCCACTCTGATGGAATCCGACTATTCAAAAGAAGGAATACGTAAAGAAATATTACGAGCTCAGAAACAAGCAGATCAAAATAAATTCACTGTGATTATAAAACCTACCGATGATTCAAGTTATAAGAACTTGGTGGATATATTAGATGAAATGGAAATTACTAATTCTGATCGATACGGAATTAAAGAGCTTTCTTCAAAAGAAAAAGCAGTATATAAAGAAAAAGTTAATAACTAACGAAAAATTAAAAGAATGGCAGAAAATAATATGAAGTCCTTAGACGACATAGTTTTTGAACATAAAAATAAAGACTATGGAGCCTATTGGATAAGAAATACAGAAAGAAAATATCTGACAAGAGCATTTATTATAGGAACGGCTATCTTTATTGCATTCGTTTTGTTATTATATTTTTATAACAGATGGCAAGCTAACAGCGGAGAAGTACAAAAGGCGGTAAATATTGAATTAACGGATATACAAACTCCTGAAGAGGAAAAAGAAGAAATCTTTGAACCTAAAGATGAACCGCCACCGCCACCACCCGTACAGCAAGATGAAGTGGCTCAAGTAAAAATGGTTATCCCTGAACCTAAAAAGGTTGTGGTTAAAGAAGAAACCGTTCCTAAAGTTCAAGATACCAAAGACAAGGCAATTGGATTAGAAGATAAAGAGGGAAAAAATACAACAGATGCAGCCATATCTCATGGACCTAAAAATGATGTACCTCCGGCACCACCACCGCCAATCCCTCCAGCAGATCCTAACAAAGTATTTACTCAAGTAGATCAAGAAGCCGAATTTAAAGGAGGAGGATTGAAAGAAGTAAGTAAATTTATTGCCCGTTATATGGAATATACAGATCGAGCAATAGATAATGGAACTGAAGGGAAAATAACCGTACGTTTCGTGGTAGAAAAAGACGGTAGCGTAACCGATGTTCAGGTTGCCGGTAAAAAATTGGGTGACGGGTTAGATGAAGTAGCTATTGCAGCTATTAAGAAAACCAGTAAAATGTGGACTCCGGCCAAAGTAAATAATCAACCGGTAAGATCTTATTTTAGAGTACCCGTAGCATTCAGATTGCCACAATAATTTTATAATTATTTACAATAATAGTAAAACTATCTCTTTTAGAAAGAGATAGTTTTTTTGTTTTTATATACAATTATATACGGATGAAATAAATTATTTAGATGCATTCTAAAAGAACGAAAGGTGATATAAGTCATAACACACAGGGTTAGACGTTTTTTAAATTTGTATTCCAAAATTAAACATTAAAGTATTATGACAAGATTTTACTCTTCCTCCATAGGAAGAAAGTTTATGATGGCTTTAACAGGCTTTTTTCTCATGATTTTTTTACTGGTGCATTTAGGAATAAATTTAACTCTATTTGCAGGTAATACAGATAATGAAGGAAAATTATTGCCTAAAGAAGAAGTGATTTTTAATCAGGCGTCACATTTTATGGCAACTAATCCCTTAATCCAGATCATGCAATATGTACTGGCTTTTGGCTTTATCTATCACATCTTCTTAGGTATTATATTAACTTCCAGAAATCAAAAAGCAAGAGGAAAAGAACGTTATGCCGTAAATCAGTTTTCAGCAAACACTCCTTTTAATTCAAGAACTATGATTTATACAGGGTTGTTAATTTTAATATTTTTATTATTACACCTTTATAATTATTTTGTTCCCATTAAATTCGGTACAGTAGGAGATGATTATTTATTAGTGACAGAATTATTTAAAAGTCCGGTATATACCTTAATATACGTCTTGGCTTTTATATTTTTAGGATTGCATTTAAGTCACGGATTTGCATCTTCTTTCCAGTCAGTTGGATTTAATCATAAAATTTATACTCCTGTTATTAAAATACTGGGAAAAGCATATTTTATATTTATCGCAGTTGGATTTGCCGCAATTGCAATTTATTTTTACTTCAAAGGCAATGGTTTAATTTAAATTATTTTAAGAAA
Source organism: Apibacter sp. B3919 (assembly GCF_026537405.1). Classification (NCBI taxonomy): domain Bacteria; kingdom Pseudomonadati; phylum Bacteroidota; class Flavobacteriia; order Flavobacteriales; family Weeksellaceae; genus Apibacter; species Apibacter sp. B3919. The sequence goes on from NZ_JAFNMG010000001.1 coordinate 167,563, forward strand.
ATACTATTATGGGTATAAAATTAGAATCAAAAATACCGGAAGGAGATATCCATGAAAAATGGAAAAATCATAAAGATCATATGCGTTTGGTTGCGCCCAATAACCGAGGAAAAATAGATATAATTGTAATAGGTACAGGATTAGCGGGAGGTGCAGCAGCAGCATCGTTAGCAGAGATGGGGTATAATGTAAAAGCTTTCTGTTATCAAGATTCCCCGCGACGTGCGCACTCCATTGCAGCTCAAGGAGGGATCAATGCAGCTAAAAATTATCAAAATGATGGCGACAGCGTTTACAGATTATTTTATGATACAATTAAAGGAGGAGATTACAGAGCGAGAGAAGCAAACGTATACAGACTAGCTGAAGTTTCCAATTCAATCATAGACCAGTGTGTGGCACAAGGAGTACCTTTTGCACGAGAATATGGAGGACTATTAGATAACCGATCATTCGGGGGTACACAGGTACAAAGAACCTTTTATGCAGCAGGACAAACCGGACAGCAACTATTACTAGGTGCTTATTCCGCAATGAACAGACAAATAGGTAAAGGGCGTTTACAAATGTTTAATAGACATGAAATGCTTGATCTGGTAGTGGTTGATGGAAAAGCTAGAGGAATTATAGCCAGAGATCTGGTTACCGGAGAAATACAAAGACACTCTGCTCATGCGGTTGTTATTGGTTCAGGAGGATATGGAAATGTATTTTTCTTATCAACCAACGCGATGGGATCGAATGGAACAGCAGTTTGGAAAATACATAAAAAAGGGGCAGCCTTTGGTAATCCTTGTTTTACACAAATTCACCCGACTTGTATTCCGGTTCATGGAGATCAACAATCCAAATTAACCCTAATGTCAGAATCTTTAAGAAATGACGGGCGAATTTGGGTACCTAAAAAAATTGAAGATTCACAAGCTATACGTGCAGGAAAATTGAAACCTACTGAAATAGCTGAAGAAGACAGGGATTACTATTTGGAAAGAAGATATCCGGCTTTTGGAAATTTAGTTCCAAGAGATGTGGCTTCACGTGCAGCAAAAGAACGATGTGATGCAGGATACGGAATCGAAAATAATGCTACCGGAGAAGGAGTTTATTTGGATTTTTCTTCATCTTTTGTAAAATACGGTAAAGAAAAAGCAAATGAGCTGGATATTCACAATCCATCACAAGAAGAAATTATTAAATTAGGAAAAAAAGTAGTTGAAGAAAAATATGGAAACTTATTTACCATGTATGAAAAAATTACAGGTGATAATCCATACGAAACTCCAATGAAAATATATCCTGCAGTGCACTATACTATGGGAGGAATTTGGGTCGATTATAACCTAATGAGTACCATTCCGGGTTGTTTTGTAACGGGTGAAGCTAATTTCTCTGATCATGGAGCTAACCGCTTAGGAGCGTCAGCCTTAATGCAAGGGTTAGCCGATGGGTATTTTGTTTTGCCGTATACTATTGCTGACTATTTGGCCGATGATATACGTACCGGACCGATATCAACAGACTTACCGGAATTCGTAGAAGCTGAAAAACAAGTCAAAGATAGAATTCAACATTTTCTAACCAATAAAGGAACTAAAACCGTTGATTATTTCCATAAAAAATTAGGTCGTGTCATGTGGAACAAAGTAGGTATGGCTCGGGATGAAAAAGGATTAAAAGAAGCAATCTCTGAAATAGAAGAAATCAGAAAAGAATTTTGGAGAGATGTTAAAGTACCGGGTTCCGATAATACAATTAATATGGAACTTGAAAAAGCGGGTAGAGTGGCAGATTTCCTAGAATTAGGTCAATTAATGGCCATGGATGCATTAAATAGAAATGAATCATGCGGAGGACATTTCCGAATTGAATACCAAACAGAAGACGGTGAAACGCTGCGTAATGATGAAGAATATTCTTATGTAGCCGTTTGGGAGTATAATGGTGAAGATTTAAATAAAGAAATTCTGCATAAGGAAGATCTAAATTACAAATACATTAAAATAGCAGCAAGAAATTATAAATAACCTGTAAATAAAAATAAAAAAATGGCAGGAAAATTATTAAACCTAACACTAAAAGTTTGGAAACAAGCAGGTAGGGGACAAAAAGGAAAATTTGAAGAATATAAATTAGAAGGAGTATCTACTGAAAGTTCATTTTTAGAAATGTTAGATATGCTAAATGAGCAATTAGTAGAACAAGATAAAGAACCCGTTGCATTCGATCATGATTGTCGTGAAGGAATATGCGGAATGTGTTCACTATATATAAATGGAAGGGCTCATGGTCCGGATCGAGGAATAACCACTTGTCAATTACACATGAGAATGTTTAATGATGGAGACACTATTGTTATTGAACCTTGGAGATCAGCAGCTTTTCCTGTAATTAAGGATCTAATTGTTGATAGAACTGCATTTGACAGAATTCAACATGCCGGAGGATTTGTTTCTGTGAATACTTCAGGAAATACAATTGATGCTAATGCGATACCAATTGAAAAAGAAAAAGCAGATAAAGCATTTGCTGCAGCCGCTTGCATTGGTTGTGGAGCTTGTGTGGCTACTTGTAAAAATGGATCAGCCATGTTGTTTGTTTCTGCTAAAGTTTCTCAATATGCATTATTACCTCAAGGTAAAATAGAAGCTACCCGCAGGGTATTAAATATGGTTAGAAAAATGGATGAAGAAGGATTTGGTAACTGCACCAACACAGGTGCTTGTGAGGTTGAATGTCCTAAAGGAATTTCTCTTGAAAATATAGCCAGAATGAACAGAGAATTTTTACATGCCAGTATTGTAAATGATATTAAGGCAGAATAATTGTCAAATATTTTTAAGTATAATTTACAGTTCGAAGCGTACGTTTCGAACTGTTTTTTTATTTTATAATCTCATCTACTATATTAACATTGTATATCAATACTAACCCGAAAACTATTTATCCCAAAAAAAATAAAGATATATTACGAGCTTAATTGATCCGTAAACGTTAATAATCTTTCATAATTATTATAATTCAGAATTACCTTTGGTAAAATTTCAAATAAATTGAAAATATTATATTTCCTTATAATATGTTTTCCTTCTTTTATGATTAATAGGATTATAATCTTTCCATAATAATTGAATACTTTTATTATCTGCTAATTCAGGATTAGTTTCCAAATATTTAACACCTTTATTGTTAAATAAATCAAAGAATTCTTTCAATACAATGGCAGTAATTCCTTTCTTTTGATAATCGGGATGGATTCCTATCAAATAAAAATTAGCCCAGTCATTATTTTTGGAAGCTCTAAGTAAATGATACCATCCGAATGGAAATAATTTCCCTTTCGCTTTTTGTAAGGCTACGGAATAGGAAGGCATGGTTATGGCAAAACCCACTAAATTATTACTTTCATCTGCAATACAGATGACATAATCCTTATTTATAAATGGAATGTATTTTTCCTTATAATATTGTATTTGCTTATCTGAAAAGGGAACATAAGTGGGTAAAACCTTGTAGGTATCTTCTAACAATTTAAAAATTTCATCCGCTCGCTCAATTAATTCATCTTTCGTTTTAAACTGTAAAGATTTTAATTTATATTTTTGCTTTAATAAGTCGGAGAACCGAATAACTTTATCCGGTAATTCTTTAACTACTTCAATGTAAAATTCAACCCATTCATTAGCTTCAGTAAAACCTAATTTTTTAAAATGATCATGATAATAAGGAAAATTATAAATACCAATCATAGTAGCTAATTTATCATATCCTTTACTTAAAAATCCCGCCTTATCAAGATTAGTAAAACCAACCGGTCCTTCAACTCGTTGAATACCCTTTTCCTCAGCCATTTCATAAGCTTTATCTAAAAGTCTTTTGGTAACTTCAAGATCATCTATAACATCAAACCAACCGAATCGTAGTTTCTTTATTCCGGAAAATTTTTCCTCATTTTTATTGATAATCAAAGCAATTCTTCCAACGATTTCATTATCCCTGTAGGCAAGAAATTTTTTACATGTTGAAAATTCAAAAACAGGATTTTTAATTTCGTCGAAAATTGCCATTTCTTCAGAAATAAGCGCCGGTACATAATAAGGATTATTCTTATAGAGTTTAGTTGGAAATGTTACAAAATTTTTTAAATCTGATTTCGTGATAACCTCGTTAATACTAATTTTGTTCATGTACTGTTAGATTTACAAGTCTTTTTGGTTTTACAACTAAAAAGTTATAATTTTAGCAAATATACTTAGTATAAATTAATTTTAAAATTTACAAGAATAATAAGTCTATAAAGAATTTAAACAATTATGGTAAACGATCCCATTTATTTATTAATAACAGCAATTATTTTCATAGTAAGTACGATTGTCCAAGGACAATTAAAATCAAAATTTGAAAAATATTCCAAAACAAGGTTATCCAATGGTTTGAGCGGAAAAGAAATTGCAGAAAAGATGTTACGAGATAATGGAATAACCGATGTTAAAGTTACATCAACTCCCGGAATGTTAACAGATCATTACAATCCGGTAAATAAAACCGTCAATTTATCTGAAGGTGTTTATAACCAGCGGTCTACAGCCGCAGCAGCGGTTGCTGCTCATGAATGCGGACATGCCGTACAGCATGCCGTTGGATATTCCATGTTACAATTACGTTCCCAACTAGTTCCCATAGTTAGTATTAGTTCTAAATTTCTACAATGGGTATTATTAGCAGGGTTAGCTATTATGGTGTTTTCAGGAAATACGATTGTATTAGGAGTTGGAATAGGTTTATTTGCCATAACTACCCTTTTTGCATTTATCACCTTACCGGTAGAATATGATGCCAGTAACAGAGCATTAAAGTGGTTAGAAAATAATCATGTCGTTCAACCCGGTGAATATGATGAATGTAAAGATGCTTTGAAATGGGCAGCAAGAACTTATTTAGTATCAGCTGCCGGGTCTTTAGCTCAATTAATTTATTTCGTCATGATATTTTTAGGAAATAATCGAAGAAATGACTAACTAATAAGCCAATCATAACGAGTTATGAATTTTATAAATCCTATATATTACGGAGTTGAAGGAATCAGAGAAATCAATAAGTATATTCAAAGCTATCAACCTTCCAAAATAGTTTTTTTGGTGGATGAAAATACGCATGAGCTATGTTACCCGAAAATTATTACTGAAATTGAAAGTTCTGCTGAAATTGAAATTTTGGAAATTGATTCAGGAGAACATAATAAAAATTTATATATATGTATAAATTTATGGGAGGCTTTAACAGAACTCAAAATAGATAGAAAAGCCTTACTGATAAATGTTGGAGGGGGAGTACTTACGGATATGGGAGGATTTGTAGCAAACTGTTACAAGAGAGGAATTCCTTTCATAAATATTCCAACCACACTTTTAGCAATGGTGGATGCTTCCATTGGAGGAAAAACGGGCGTTGATTTAGGCAGTCATAAAAATCAAATAGGTAACTTTGTTTTACCTCAATTAGTTCACGTAGATGTTGGTTTCCTTACTACGCTTCCTACTGAGCAAATTTTAAGCGGTTTTGCAGAAATTATTAAGCACGGACTAATTGCAGATAAAAAATACTGGGAAGAAATAATTCGCTTAGATGATAGAAATCCCGATTATTTAGAACCATTGATAAAATCCAGTATTGAAATAAAAAAGAAAGTAGTTTCAAATGATTTTACCGAATCAGGATTAAGGAAAATATTAAATTTTGGTCATACCGTAGGTCATGCAGTAGAAAGTTTCTTTTTAGAAAATAACACCCCTATTTTGCATGGAGAAGGGGTAGCCATGGGAATGATTGTAGAAAGTTATATTTCCATGAAAAAAGGCTTTCTTTCTTATCCCGAATACGAAGAGATTAAGCTATATATTTCCTCTTTGTATCCTAAATTAAATCTGAAGAAAGACTATTTTGATGATATTTTTTCATTCATGCAAAACGATAAAAAAAATGTGAACCGGGAAATTAAATTTGTTTTATTGGAAAAAATAGGACAAGCAGTTTATGATATTTCTGTGGAAAAAGAACTTATTAAAGAGGCAATTTATTTATATATAGAGTAAGAAGGTTGAATATGGTTTAATTAATCAATTGAGAAAATATTATGAAATTAGCTAACTCTAATAGGTATCACTTTTTTCAATCCATATATGTAGATTTCATTTTGCAAAACCAATAAAAATCTATATATTTGCACTTCGAAAAAAATAATTAAAAAATTTTGATCTATGAATCATTACGAAACTGTTTTCATTTTAACTCCCGTTCTGTCTGATTCTCAGGTAGAGGAAGCAGTTAAATCATTTGAGGCTTTACTCAAAGAAAACAATGCAACTATTGTAAACCAGGAAAACTGGGGATTAAAAAAATTAGCATATCCAATTCAACTTAAAAGAAATGGATTTTACAATCTGATTGAGTTTCAAGCTCCCGGAGAAATTGTTAATACATTAGAATTAGCATTCAAGAGAGATGAAAGAGTACTAAGATTCTTAACTGTGAAATTAGACAAGCACGGGGTAGAATGGGCTAGAAAAAGAGAAGAAAAAGTTAAATCATTAAAAAAATAAGACATGGCAATTGATGAATTAGCAAAACAGGCAGCAGGAGGAAATGTCAGTGAAGTAAAATTCTTAAGTCAATTAGATATTGAGACTAAGACAGAAAAAAAATATTGCCGTTTTAAAAAATACGGTATAAAATACGTTGATTATAAAGATCCTGATTTCTTATTGAAATTTGTAAATGAGCAAGGTAAAATCCTTCCAAGAAGACTTACCGGAACATCTTTAAAATTTCAAAGAAAAGTATCTCAAGCAATTAAAAGAGCAAGACATTTAGCATTATTGCCATATGTTGGAGATCAATTAAAACCTTAATTTAAAGAAAAAAAGAGATCATGGAAGTAATTCTTAAACAAGACGTTGAAAATTTAGGACTAGAGTTTGACGTGGTTAGCGTAAAACCGGGTTATGCTCGTAACTTTTTAATACCAAAAGGATTTGCCTTATTAGCAACTCCTAAAAATAAAGCAGCATTAGAAGCTACTTTAAAAGAAAGAGAAGCAGAAGAAGCAGCTCAAGTTAAAGCAGCTAACGATATCGTTGCAAAATTAAAAGAAGTAGTAGTTTCTATTCCTGCAAAAGTAGGTGCCGGAGATAAATTGTTCGGTTCTATTAACAATTCAGACTTAGCAGAAGCATTAGCAAAAGCCGGAGTTAATGTAGATAAGAAATACATCAAAATTCCTGGAAATACTATTAAAAGATTAGGAAAATATACTGCAAAAATTCGTTTACACAGAACCGTTGAGTATGACTATTCCTTTGATGTAGTTTCCGATGGAGTTGCTGCAGAAGAATAATATAATTTATAAAAAGTAAATACAATACAAAAAACTGTCAGTTTAACTGACAGTTTTTTTATTGCTTAAATTCTTGGCTTATTTTATTTCTTATCTTATCTTTGATAAGAAAAATTATTTAAATATGAAAGTAGCAGATGTTGCAGAACTTTTAAAACAACTGGCGCCTGAGTCCAATGCAGAAAACTTTGATAATGTTGGTTTATTAGTTGGAGACCTTCAAGCTGAAATATCAAGCATTTTAATAACCCTGGATTGTTTAGATGAAGTAGTAGACGAAGCAATTCAAAAAAATTGCAATATGATTGTTACCTTTCATCCCATAATTTTTTCGGGTATGAAATCAATTACCGGTAAAAATTACGTTGAAAAAGCGGTTATTAAAGCCATCAAAAATGATATAGCAATCTATGCCATTCATACGAATTTAGATATAGCTAAAGAAGGTGTTAATTATGAAATATGTAAGCGTTTACATATTAAAAACAGTAAACCGTTAATTCCTAAAATTAGAAGCATTAAAAAGCTGCAAACATTTGTTCCTTTGACACATTTTACCCAAGTGCAACAAGCATTATTTAAATCCGGGGCAGGAGAAGTAGGGAATTATAAAAATTGCAGTTTTAGAGTTGAAGGAACCGGCACATTTTTACCAACAGAAAATTCTAATCCTTTTATTGGCAAAAAAAATGTAATTGAAGAAGTACAAGAGGTATTGATTAGTGTAATATTTGAGGATTTTAAACAAGCAACCGTTTTGGAAGCATTACGAAGATCTCATCCTTACGAAGAAATTGCTTATGAAATTTTCACTTTAGATAATGTAAATCAAGAATTAGGAATGGGTAGAATAGGAGAATTGGAAACCTCATTATCTCAAGAACAATTCTTATCATATCTTAAAGAAAATTTGCCTACCTCATGTATTCGCCATACCAATTTAAAAAATAAACAAGTCAAAAAGGTAGCAGTTCTAGGGGGAGCAGGTAGCTTTGCAATAAAAAACGCGTTAAATGCCAGAGCAGATGTTTTTGTGACGGCAGATATAAAATATCATGAGTTTTTCCTAGCAGAAGGAAAAATTCTTCTGGCAGATATAGGACATTATGAAAGCGAGCAGTTCACTAAAAATTTATTGCATAATTATTTACGTGAAAAATTAAATAATATCGATATTTTACTCTCTGAAATAAATACAAATCCGATAAACTATTACTTTAAATAATAGTTGAGTTTTAAAACTCCTTTTTATAAAATTGTGACAATTAATTTAGATATATCATAAAATATGATATTACAAGATTAATCAACTATATTGTAAATAATAGATGCTAAAAGACTAATTTTTTTCCTTAAGCATATTTTTAATATAAAGAAACTATATTAAATAATAAATTAATAATTTAACTAACCAATGAATGTTCGTTAAGCAAATACCTCATGCTATTGAAACATATTATAAAATTTAGTAACTTTGTAAACTTTAATAAGATATAAAAACATAAATTCCAAAAATAATTATAATCAACCCTATGATAAAGAAAAAAGCAGATAATACTACTGTTGAAGAAAAGTTGAGAGCATTATATGATTTACAAATCATAGATTCCCGCCTGGATGAATTGAGAAACTTAAGAGGAGAATTACCTATTGAAGTGGAAGATTTAGAAAACGATATAGCCGGATTGGAGAAACGAATAGGGAAAATGGAAGATGAAGTTGTTCATCTGAATAATGAGATTAAAGTAAAAAATGAATTAAACAAAAATTCAGAAGCTCAAATAAAAAAATATAAAGTACAGCAAGATAATGTACGTAACAATCGTGAATTTGAAGCATTAACAAAAGAAATTGAGTATCAAGAATTGGAAATTCAATTACAAAATAAAAAAATAAAAGAAATTAATGCTAAAATTGAGTTTAAAAAAACTCAGATAGAAGAACAACGTACCAAATTATCTAATTTCCAAGAACATCTTAAATTTAAAAATTCCGAATTGTCCAATTTGATAAAAGAAACTGAAAAAGAAGAAAATTTCTTATTGGAAAAATCGGAAGAATTTGCTTCTAAAATTGACGAAAGATTATTAAATAGCTATCGTCGTATTAGAAAAAGTTCTAAAAATGGTTTAGCTATAACCAGCATTGATCGTGGTGCTGTAGTAGGATCATTCTTTACCGTTCCTCCTCAAAAACAAGTTGAAATTGCTTCCAGAAAAAAAATTATTTTGGATGAACACAGCGGAAAGATTCTTGTTGATGAATATTTAGCAGGAGAAGAACAACAAAAAATGAAAGACTTATTAAAATAAGATACAATATCTTTTAAATAAAAAGGCCTATTTCAAGTGAAATAGGCCTTTTTTTATTTTAGATAAAGTTTTAATTGAAAGAGATTAAAATGTAAAGAAAATAATATTTAAACATAAAATAGTAAATATTTACACATTAAATCTTATTTTATATTTTATTTATAAAATATATTGGTCTACTATTTGACAATAATTAAATATTATAAAAAAAATAAAATAGGTTTTAAAATATTTTTATAGATTTGTTTATCGCAATAATAGGATAGCAAAGATTTATTTAAGGTTCTCTTTCATAAATCAACTATAATCCAAAAATAGTCATGAAAAAGAAAATAAATGAACTTATTGATCGATTAGAACTTCATCCAATCTGTTTGCCTATAAATAAAAAAGAATTAGAGCAGGTAGTAAAAATACTATTTTCCAAAATGTTTCCGGTCTGTGAGAGAAAAAATCGACGTAAAATAGAGCAAGAGCTTACATCCGTTTATAATATCTTATTGGAAAATATTTCCAAAATTATCAATACTAAGGCCGCAGAATCAATAGTAAATACTTTTTTTGATAAAATTCCTTCGATTCAGGAAGCACTATATAAGGATGCAAATGCCTTTTATAAGAATGATCCGGCAGCAGATTCATTGGAAGAAGTCGTATTAGCATATCCCGGTTTTTTTGCGTTGGCAGCTTATCGTATTGCCCATGAATTTCATAGGTTGGAGGTTCCTATAATACCTCGTATCTTTTCTGAATATGCACATGCTAAAGTAGGTATAGATATACATCCCGGAGCACAGATAGGAGAGAGTTTTTTTTTAGATCATGGTACGGGAACAGTCATTGGAGAAACAACCATTATCGGAAACAACGTTAAAATATACCAGGGAGTAACTTTAGGAGCTTTGTATGTAACCAAGAATCTGTCTAAAGTTAAAAGACATCCTACCGTTGAAGATAATGTAGTGATTTATGCAGGAGCTACCATTTTAGGAGGAGATACAGTTATAGGCCATGATTCAATTATTGGAGGTAATGTATGGATAACAAAATCCATACTTCCCTATACATTGGTGTATTATTCTTCGGAAATGAAAATTAAAACCGTGAAGGATTTCAAAGAACCTATTAATTACGTAATTTAAAACTTATAATAACCATAAAATTTCAAAAGCAAATCGTCATGAAAATAAATAGTATTTTAGAAGCCATAGGAAATACTCCCCATGTGAGATTACCCAAAATATTTCCCGATCATGAAGTATACATTAAACTAGAAAAACAAAACCCCGGAGGAAGTATCAAGGACAGAATTGCTTTGGCAATGATAGAAGATGCTGAAAAAAGAGGAGTTCTTAAACCCGGTGGAACCATTATAGAACCGACTTCTGGAAATACAGGAGTGGGATTAGCATGGGTTGGAACGGTTAAAGGGTATAAGGTTATATTAGTTATGCCGGAATCCATGTCAATTGAACGCAGAAGACTTGCAGCAGCTTATGGTGCTGAATTGGTATTGACTCCCAGAGAAAAAGGAATGAAAGGAGCTATTGAAAAAGCGGAAGAGTTACAAAAAAATACACCAAATTCATTTGTTCCTCAGCAATTTAAAAATCAAGCCAATCCTAAAATACATGCACAAACAACCGCTAAAGAAATTGTTCAGGATTTTCCGGATGGAATAGATGTTCTAATTACCGGAGTGGGAACCGGAGGACATATTACCGGAGTAGGCGAAGTATTAAAACAAAAATTTCCTTCTGTAAAAATCTTTGCAGTAGAACCCACTGAATCTCCTGTTATTGCAGGAGGAAATCCGGGACCTCATGCAATTCAAGGAATTGGTGCAGGATTTATACCGGAAACTTTAGATACAAAAATTCTTGACGGTTCCATACAAATTACAAAAGATGAAGCGTTTAGTTATGCAAAGCTTTTAGCTAAAAAAGAAGGAATTTTAGGTGGTATATCCACCGGAGCTTCTTTGGCTGCTGTTGCTAAAAAAATACAAGAATTGAATCTTCCTTCAAATGCTAAAATTTTAACATTCAATTACGATACCGGAGAAAGATATTTTTCCGTAGAAGGTTTATTTTAAAGCGTTTTAATCAAAAAAATAAATGCAAAAAAAATTCCGATAAATACTTATCGGAATTTTTATTTAAATTTTTTAGTTTTCTAAAAATTCTTTAATCTTTTGAATTTTATTTTGAGCATGGCTCAATTTGCTTTCAAATTCATCTTTAGAAGATAACGTATCTTGCACGGAGAAATAGAATTTAATTTTCGGTTCAGTTCCTGAAGGTCTACAAGCTAATTTAGTTCCTTTATCTGTAAAGAAAATTAATACATTTGATTTGGGAATATCGATTGGTGTTTTTTCACCCGTAATCAAATTTAAAGAAGTGGAGGATTGGTAATCATCTAGTTTAACAATTTTCTCACCTACTAATTCTTTAGGAGGATTACTTCTAAATTCTTCCATCATTTTCGCGATTTGTTCAGCTCCATCTTTACCTTTTTTAACGATTGAAACCAATTCTTCATAATAGTAACCTACTTTGGTGTATATTTCAATCAATTTATCAAATAAAGTTTTACCTTCATTTTTAGCTTCCTGAGCCGCTTCACAAGCAACTAAAATTGATGAAATGGAATCTTTATCGCGAACATAGTCACTTGGCATAAAACCGAAACTTTCCTCACCGCCGCAAATAAATTTTTCTTTACCTTCAGCTTTTCTAATCAAATCAGCAATCCATTTAAAACCGGTTAAACCAACTTTACATTCTACACCATAATATTTAGCTAAAGGGAAAAATATGTCAGAAGTAACAATAGTTGAACCGATAAATTGTTTACCGTCTATTTTACCGTTTTCTTTCCATTTTCCTAAAATATAGTCAGTAATAACCGTGTTGGTTTGATTCCCGTTTAAAAGTACTAATTTACCGTCTAAACCGCGTACGGCTACTCCTAAACGGTCTGCATCGGGGTCGGTACCGAATACGATATCAGCATTTTGTTCTTCGGCATATTTTAAAGCTAACGATAAAGCTTCCGGTTCTTCCGGATTTGGGGATTTTACAGTAGGAAAATCTCCATCGGGATTTTTTTGTTCCGGTACAATAAATACATTTTCAAAACCTGCTTCGGCCAAAGCATCAGGCAATATTTTTATGGAAGTTCCGTGTAAGGAAGTATAAACAATTTTTAAGTCTTTTTTACCTTTTAAATAGGAAGTATTTTCAACCGCGGCATGGATAAATTTTTTATCTTCTTCTTCCCCTAAATAGGTAATTTTGGAATCATCACCGTCAAATTTAATATCGGCAAAATCAACCGAACGAACCTCTTTTATAATAGCAGAATCATGAGGAGGAACAATTTGAGCTCCGTCATTCCAATATACTTTATAACCGTTATATTCCGGTGGATTATGAGAAGCTGTCAATACAATCCCCGCATCGCATTTTAAATTACGTACGGTGAAGGACAGTTCCGGTGTGGGACGAAATTCTTTATATAAATAAACATATATACCATTGGCAGTAAGAACATCAGCTACCAATTTAGCAAACGTGTCGCTGTTATGTCTCACGTCAAAAGCTATGGCTACTGTAATTTTTTTATCAGGAAATTGCTGATGCAGGTAGTTAGCCAAACCTTGGGTTGCTTGACCATAGGTATATTTATTCAACCGATTTGTACCTATACCCATAATTCCACGCATTCCTCCCGTTCCAAATTCGAGGTTTTTATAAAAAGCATCATCCAATTCTTTTGGATTAGAATTAATTAAGTTTTGTACAGCCTTTTGAGTTTCTTCATCAAAAGGAGGTTGTAACCATGTTTTTGCAATTTCTAATGAATTCATATAATAATAATGTTAATTTTATAATTATTTAAAATTGATAACCGCGAGATCTTTTTGTTGAATGTTCTTAGCGGGATTACCAATTACTGTTATTTTCGTATTGTCGGATATTCTTCCAACCAATTTGCTTTTTACATTAATTTCTGCAGTAGCAACATCGGAAAGCTCAACATTTGCTTCAGATACTTCTAAAAACGGCGCAGTAAAGTCACTTGTATCACTGGCATTTAAATGTAATGTATTACTAGTCCCTTTTAAATTTATCTTGGAAACATCGCTCACATTTACATTTAATTCATCGGTAATAACTGTGTTGGCTATAAGTTTAGAAACATCATTTAAATTAATGGATAATTTTGAAACTCGTAATTGAGAATTAATGTCAACATTGACAAGATCATGAATATCAAATGTTTCGATCTGAGGATTGTAAACATAGACATTATAGAGATCAGGATCTTTAACGTTATCGATTTCAGAGATAGTTAATTTTCCTTTGGAATCATCAATTTTTAAATTATCGATTAAGTTTTTATAAGATTCTATTACAATTCTCGGATTATTGCTGTCATATAAATAAATCAATCTATAGGAGCCATTGGCTAAAATTTCTTTTACAGGACTAATTTTAAGTTCCTTGGTGGTTACTTCTCCTTCTCCTTTAATAGAACGAGAACAAGAAAGTAAAACGATAGATAGTATACATAAAATGCTATAATGTACTAATAATTTTTTCATGTTAATTAATATTTAGATATTGTGAAACCGTATAATCATCTTTTTTTCCTCGTTTTAATTGTACGATTAATTCTCCTAAAAATCCGGCAATAAATAACAATGTACCTAAAATCATCATAGTTAAAGCTATGTAAAACAAAGGATCATTAGTAACCAATTGAGCAGGAATTTTTTTCCATACTTTTATCAATTTATTGATGCCTATCCAAGCGGAGGATATAAAACCGATAATAAACATTAAAGTACCAATAAAACCAAAAAAATGCATAGGTCTTGTTCCAAAGGTGGACATAAACCAAACGGTAATTAAATCTAAAAATCCGCGTACGAATCGATTGGCACCAAATTTTGATTTTCCATATAGTCGCGCTTGATGAGGTACTTCCTTTTCAGTTATTTTAGTAAATCCCTCATTTTTCGCTAATACAGGTATGTAACGATGCATATCGCCGTGTACGTCGATGGCTTTAGCTACTTCATTTCTATAAGCTTTTAACCCATTATTAAAATCATGCAATTTGACCCCTGAAGTTATTTGAGCGGCTTTATTAAATAATTTAGAAGGAAGGTTTTTTGTTAGAACATTGTCGTATCTTTTCTTCTTCCAACCGGAAACCAGGTCAAAACCATCTTCAACTATCATTTTCCTAAGTGCAGGAATTTCTTCGGGAAAATCTTGTAAATCGGCATCCATAGTTATGATTACTTCTCCTTTCACTACTTTAAAAGCAGCATTTAAAGCTTGAGATTTTCCGTAATTTTTAGCAAATTTAATACCTTTTACTTCCGCATATTGTTGGCTGAATTCTGAAATGATTTTCCAGGATAAGTCGGTGCTTCCATCATCTACGAAAATGATTTCATAAGTATAGTTTTCTTTTTCACATACGGCTTGTATGCGATTCAATAATTCTTGCAATGATTCTGCTTCATTGAGCAGGGGAATGACTATAGATAGTTGCATTAGGTTTTCTGGTTCTAAAAAATATTGACAAAAGTACGGATATTATAAAGTAAAAAAAGTATAGTACACTTAAAATAATGCAGGAATTTTTGATTGTGAAAAAAGATTCCTTTTCAGTTATTCTTGTTTGAATATTGTTTACGTATTCCTTATATTTTAACGTAATTTCTTCAGTTGGGTGTTCAATGGATGCATATTCGGAAGTAAGATTTTCCAACATTTTATTTAATCCTTGATTTTGCAGAAGTTGTTGCGCTTCTTGATCTATATAATTGAAAAACAAAGCTATAAAAAGTAAGGAAAGAGTACCTCCTATAAACATCGTCGTAAATGAATATTGTAAACAAGTTAGAAAAGAAAGTTTTTCATAATTAGTCAGTTTATATAGCAATAGTATCGATGCTAACGTATAAAGAGCAGGAAGAACAAAAAAATTTACCTGAATACTAATTATATAATAATTAAATCCTATAAAGTAAAAATATACAGCAAAAAATAAAATAAGAGTAATTGCTGCCAATAATAATCCGTAATGCGTAGGTTTATTTTTCATATCGATATGAAAGCAAATTTAACGTTTTTTGCCATAATCGAAAAAATATCCTTTATTTATGCTTATAAATCGATTAGATTCCAAAGAATAAAAAATATACACCTGCAGAAACTTTTTCAATGAAATTTTTTAAAAATTAAAACAGGTGTAATAAAAAATAATTAGCCGGATTGAAAAAAAGTGGTTTTTATCGTGTTAACGGATAATATTTATCATGGATGTATTTATCAATCCAAGAGTAAAAATTAATTAATTCTTTAGTATTAATTTTACCCTCATTTCTCCATTCATTAAGAAGTATGCCCGATTGTTCCAATATTTCATTTTCAATCGATATGAGTTTAGGATAAACCGATACTAAAGTAGGAACATGAATATAATCTGAACCTTCTCCTTTTTGTATGGGAAATAATTTCTTTTTTATTGTAGTGGCCCATTCATCCATTGGTGTCGAATTATTTGAATCAGCGGTTAAAACTTTGGGAAATATTTGATTGGAATTTAACCATAAAGGAATACATACAGAGCCCAACGAAGAACCTAAAATAGTCCAGGCAGTAGTTAGCAAAGGCGTTTCATTAGGTTTAACTCCCTGAATAACTACCACGGATGCTGTATAATAACGAGGTATAAAATCTCTGAAAGCTGAAAATTGCTCAGGATATTTAGACAAGTCAACTTTGGTCAAACCATGAACTAAAGATCTGGAAACATTTTGTAAAAAGTATTTCGGAGTAAGAGAATTAGTAAGAGAAGCCGAATATAACAATTCCTGTGCGCGAAGGAATCTACTATATCCTTTACCATCTTCAGGTTTGCCTGAAAAAGAATAATTCGTACGTATCAGATATCCAAACGGTGCCACATCAGGATTATTAGCGTCGTATTTAACAAATCCCTGATTTCCTGTTTCATAATAAGCAGCACCACCGTGTGCATCAATAACTCCGAAATTGGAACTTAAGCGCAAGGGCTTAGGAAGATTAGAAAGTAAGTTTTCAAAGTCTTCAAGAGTGGAACAAGTTTCCAGTGCAAGTCTTATTATTTCTCCATCTTGTCTTTGATCCTCTTTCAATTCAGGATAATTGAGGTTATAGCTGTCAGAATTCATGATGGCAAATCCGGCACTATTATGTCCGTTCAGTATATTTTTATTGTCTTTATCCTCGGGATTAGTCATTCCTATAAAAGAATATTTTCCACGATTGGAATAAACCATTCGACTATGTAGGGTGGTAGTGTCCCTGTTTTTATATAATAAAGGTCTTCCGTAAGGAGTGGCTTTACCGGATATCACGGCAGTAGTACAGCCGGATCCTATTGCCATTGAAAAAATTAAAATAGTTATAAGAAAATATTCTTTCATAGGTAAGATTTTAATTTATTAATTTTTCAATACTTTGTATAAGATCTTCTTCATCGATCAATCCTACTTTTTCCCATTGCGTTTTTTGGTTTTTATAAGCTATTAATTTTGGAAAACCATCTTTAATATAGGGTTTAGCTAAATTTTTATTTTCATCGCTGTTAATTTTGATAATTTTCACTTTGTTTTTATATTTTTCAGCTAAATTTTTAAACATAGGTTCCATTTTCAAACAAGGTCCGCACCACGGAGCATAAAAATCAATTAAAACTATGCGATCAGAAGAAATCATTTTTTTAAATTCTTCTTTAGATATTTTATCTTCGGCTTCACCCACCACCGGTAGATTTTCAGTTTTCCAAGCATTGATTCCCCCTTTAAGGTCGTATAGATGAGTAAACCCTAAGCTTTTTAGAGAGTCAACTGTTGAAGCGGAACGTTTTCCTGATCTACAATAGATCATGTATGTTTTAGAAGGATCCAGCTTACGAATTTTATCACTAAAAGAAGCATTTCTGTAATCTAAATCGATAGCATTTTTGATATGTCCGGTTTCGAATTCTTCAGGTGTGCGGACATCAATCAATATACTATTTGAATTTTTTAATTTTTGTAAAAAAACTTTGGGCTCTAAAACCGAATTCACTTGTGCGGATATATACCATCCAAAAAGTAAGTTAATGGTTAAAATAATTTTTTTCATGGTTTTATTATAATTATAGATTAAAATTTAATCGAGTAAAAATATAACGACCATTAAAACCAAATTGACTGACATATCGAGAATAAACGAATTGTCCTTGGTTACTGTTGGCTTTTTTGGCTACTTTTTCGGGGTAGCAATTAAACAAATTATTTGCTCCTACGGTAAGTTTTAAAAAATCAGTTAATTTATAGGCTATAGAAGCATCCGTAATCCATCTTGGATTATAGTATTGTTGATTTGAAAGTATATTAGAAGGTTCCGTTACGCCTCCAAAATAATTATTTCGCAAAAATAAGTTCAATTTTTGGATAGCATAAGTAAGTGAGATGTTAAATTTCTGGTTAGGAATTACATTTTCTAAATACACTTTACTGGAGTTGCTGAAATATATATCTTTTTTATCTTTTAATAAACGGGAAGTATGAATCGAACCCACTTGTTGAGTATAGGAGATCGTTCCGGCTAAATTTATAAATAGTTTTCCATTTCCTAAAAGAGTATTATAGGAAAGTACAGCATCTATACCTTTAGTTTCCGTGTCAACAGCATTGGCAAAAAATCGAGCTTTTTGAGCTCCTGCTTGTTGCAATATTTGATAAATTTCTTTTTCTGAAGAGGAACCGTTGGGATCTCCGCTAAACAAATCAGTATATACAATTTTATCATTAATTCGAGTAAAATAGCCGTCAAGGCTGAAATGGAATCTTCCAACCTTAGCCGAAAGTCCCGCACTCAAACTCCTGGATTTTTCCGGTTTGAGTTTGGGTATACCCAGAAGTTGAGCTACTTTACTGTCATTCGTAAAAGTTCCTACCTCATACATATTTCCGTTGACATATGAAGTCCCCGTACTGGAATAATAACGTTGTTGTAAGGACGGAGCACGAAATCCGGTACTTCCCGAACCTCTGAAATTAAAAGAATTGGAAATTTTGTAACGAAGAGCTATTTTACCGTTAACGGTCGATCCGAAATCATTGTAATATTCATATCTTCCGGCCAAGTCCACCAGGAAAGATTGGTTAAAATTGATTTCAACATCTGTATAAGCGGCCAGAGAGTTTCTTTGAGAGTCCGTTGCATTTTGCGGAGAAAATCCTGCATTTCCTTGTGCTCCGCCCGGTATCGGTGTTTTACCGTCCGGTCCGAATTTCATAGGTATAGTACCATTGATATCGGGTACGAGGGAAATACTGCCATCGGGATTGTCTATTTCTCTGCCCATAGCATAATTGTCATAAGAAGCTTCTTCACCGGCAATAATTTGGTATCTTTCATATCTGTATTCACCTCCCCATGCTATTCCTACTTCGGAAAGCCAATTAAATTTTTTTGACATATCTACATTGACCACGTTTTGTGTAAATTGTAGTTTTCCCCCACGGAAGGAGGTTGGAGACAGTTCGCCTAAAGAAGCATTTAACGTGTTTTTTGCTTTATTAGTAAATGTGTTTTGTCCGAAAGTATTGCTTACTTCCATTTTCCACCCGATGAACATTCCTTTTATCCCGAGAGTGGCAGATTTGTCATAAATGCTTACTTCTGCTTGGGGTCTAAAACCTAAGGGGTATATGGAAGGTACATTATTTTCAGAATTTGGATATCTGTAAAATTGAGAAGCAGTGCTGTTTCTATATCCGAAAATTCCAAAAGAATATACTTCCGTTTGAGTATTTAAGGGTAAAGAAGCATTATAAGCAACTTGCCCGTTTAATGCCTTAGATTGGCCGATAATTAAACTATAATCGCGACGATTGGTATGCGTAGTTTCTAAAAATTCATCGGTTTTATCTACAGGAACACCCGAAGTATACTCTTTATAAATACTACCTTGATACATTCCGCCTCTGTTTGTCGGGTTTCTTCGGTCGAATGTTGCCGAAAAGTTGATATATCCTCCTTTTTCACTCAATGGAATACCATAATTTAAACCCACCTGTACAGCTTCTCCATCTTTGGAAGTTTTACCTTGAGCGCTATTTTTACTTATATATTCTCCACCTGTAATTAATGCACTAAATCTATTAATAGAAGTTTTTAGGATAATGTTAATCACTCCCGCTACGGCATCACTCCCGTATTGAGCAGCAGCTGCGTCTCTCAATATTTCGATTCGATCAATTGATGAAACGGGAATTGAATTTAAGTCAGTACCGACTGTACCCTTACCAAAAGTGCCGTTGACATTTAATAAAGCAGAATTATATCTACGTTTGCCGTTTACTAAAACTAATACCTGATCCGGAGTTAAACCTCGTAAGGATATGGGATCTGTCATATCCGTTCCGCCTCCTAACGATTGAGTGGTAGAGGTAAATGAAGGTGCTACATAATTTAATATTTGATTGACACTGACTTGTGCTCCGTTTTCTGCTATTTTTTTAACATCAATAATATCTACCGGAGTGGGGGATTCCAATAAAGTTCTAGGTTTAGAGCGTGTACCCGTTACCACAACATTCTCAATCGTAAATGTTTTTATGGTAAAATCTACAATTTTTTGTTTTTCATTATTGATAGGTATTATTTCCGAAATTTCATCATGATCGGGCGTGGTAATAATAAATTTATATTTACCATTTGGAAGGGTGATTTCATACTTTCCATGAGCATCGGTTGATGTTTCCATACCTATTTCTTCCACATTAATTTGTGCTCCTTTTATTTTTTCTTTTTTATCATTTTGTACCGTTCCTTTAATAAGGGTTTGCGCAGATAGAAACGAATAAAAGATACTAATAACCGCTACCAAAGTCTTACTAGTTAATTTTTTTTTCATGAAAAATTAAAATAATTACTACACTAAAAATATTTCCTACTTAACAGGTAGGAATAATGTCAAATGTAAAAAATTTATTTTATATTATTATACCTTTATAATTAAAATTTTATATTATTTTATTATTATCAATATATGTAATTGATAATCAGCATTATATATCTATTTAAAATTAAATTATTTATTTAAATAATTTAATTTTAAATATTTGTAAAAAATATAATTATAGTATGTATTTATGGTAATAATAAATATTTAAATAATTTTATTCTTTTATTTAAACATGATATCCTTCCTGAAAAAAATGAGTATAATAAAGGAGTTAAAAATTTTTTATTCTTTTTTTTATATATGATGATACGAAATTTTTAAAGTAAACGAATGTTTACGGTTTTGCTTTATTAATAATTTGAGAGAGTAATAAAAGTATCTGATCTATAAAATCTGTGGTAACGATTTTTTATATACTATTTTTTTAATTACTTAAAGGTAATGGTTGTGATACTTAGGAAGAAATATTTAATCCTTACCGGGTTTCAATAACTAAAGGAAGAATTTTTTAGAATCAAATTTGGTGTATACATAAAGAATCAAGGAATAAAAAAAGAATACTCAATTTAAATAAAAAATCCGGTTACTATCTAACCGGATTGATTTATAAAATAAGATTTTTTTATTTAGCTTTCACAAGTTCAACTTTGAAAATAAGCCAAGCATTCGGAGGAATAACTCCACCGCCGGCCCCTTGAGCCCCATAACCTAAAGAAGGTGGAATTAAAAAAGTAGCTTTATCGCCTTCATTTAATAATGAAATACCTTCTTCCCAACCTTTAATTACCATTCCTTTGCCCAAAGGAAATTCAATAGGTTCATTTCTTGCAAAAGAAGAATCAAATACACTTCCATTAGCTAAAGATCCTTCATAATGAACGGAAACAGTATCACCCGATTTTGCTTTTGCTCCTGAGCCTTTTTCATTAATTTTATAAAATAATCCACTAGGCGTTTCAGTCATATCGGCTTTTAATTCATCCAACTTGGCTGCAATCTGTTTTTGTTTTTCTTCCAGATATTTTTTATTTCTTTCGGAAATTAAATCTTTATTGTCTTTAAAAAATTGTGCAGCATCATAATTTTTATATTCATCCCCTTTGGTAATTATAGAAACTTTTTCCATAATTACAGGATCAATCGGTTTATCTTGAGCGCCGGTTTTAACACTAGCAATAAAGTTAACGGTTTCTAAACCTTTAATAACTTCTCCAAAAATAGTATGTCGTCCATCCAGCCACGGGGTAGGAACTTCTGTTATAAAAAACTGGCTTCCGTTCGTATTAGGGCCGGAATTAGCCATTGATAAAATTCCTGTTCCGGTATGTTTTAAATCATTTTTCTCATCTTCAAATCTGTATCCCGGGCCTCCCATTCCTGTTCCTTGAGGATCTCCGGTTTGAATCATAAAATCTTTAATGACTCTGTGAAATATAATTCCGTCATAGAAGGGTTCTCCCGGTTTTTTGGCATCATTAGGAATTTTACCTTCTGCCAATCCTATAAAGTTAGCGACAGTTACCGGAGATTCATGATCAAAAAATTTAACCAACATATCTCCTTTATTGGTTTTAATATTTGCATATAAACCGCTTTGCAGCCCGTCATACGTTTGTTTGTCTATTTCCAATGTTTTACAATTTATAAAGGTTAGTATTAATAAACAATATAGTACGATTTTATGTATCTTACGTATACTGTTATTTAGAAAATTCAAATTTACTAAATTAATTAGTATCTTATATTTTAAAGTTGATAAGAACGGTAATTCTTCAGCCATATGCACGAATTCAATATATTATTTATTTATATGAATGGCTATATTAAAAAATTTTATTTTATACGATATTTTTTTTCGATCAATTAAACACATAAAGTAATTGAAAAACAATATAGATAAGATAAATTTCTATGTAGTCATTGACTGTAAAAAAACAAATTGTTTAAAAAAATAAACAGTTTGCTATATGAAAATAGAAATATAATAATATAAAATTACTTTATTGTTATAAATTTATAGTAATATTGATATAATTGATATTTTAATTAAATAATTTTTAAAAATTAAAAATAATAAAATAGGATAAAACCAGATAAATGGTATGGTGTTTGTTTATTAGTACAATGATTACAAACACACTAAAATAGTTTATATTAAAAAAGGCATTATTTTAATGTTTATTTAGTTTTTATTTCTTTAAAAACCTTGGCCTCTGTAAAAGGAGGCTTTTTTATTGAATTTACTTTCTGTTTAATTGATCTAAAATTATTTATGATATCTTTTATTTAAATTAATAATAGTATTTTTGTTTTATTATTTTTGCAAGAAGATAAAAATCTTTATAAAATAGAAAATATTAAAGATAACTAATGATTAATACTATCAAAAAATATTTAGAAGAAGTAGAATCTTTTACTTCTCAAAAAACTGAGGATGTTGAACAGTTTAGAATCAAGTATTTAGGTAAAAAAGGAATTTTGAACGATCTGTTTCAAAAATTTAAAGAAGTACCTAATGAAAATAAAAAAGAATTTGGACAATTGATCAATAACTTAAAACAGTCGGTTGCTCAAAAAATAAATACGTTAAAAGAGAATGTCGGCGAGTCTGCAAATGCCGGTTTGCAAGAAGATTTAACCCGTCCGGGACTAGCCTTGAATTTAGGCAGCAGACATCCCATTAACATTGTTAAGCATAAAATCATAAACATATTTAAAAAAATAGGTTTTTCAGTGGCTGATGGCCCTGAAATTGAAGACGATTGGCATAATTTCACCGCCTTAAACATGTCTGAGTATCACCCTGCCAGAGATATGCAAGATACTTTTTTCATAGAGAAAAATCCGGATAGAGTATTGAGAACTCACACTTCTTCTGTACAAATACGGTATATGGAGCAAAATGAGCCTCCCATTCGTATATTGTCTCCCGGACGAGTTTACAGGAATGAAGATATATCGTCTCGATCTCATTGTATGTTTCACCAAATAGAGGGGTTATATATTGATACGGACGTATCCTTTGCAGATTTAAAACAAACCTTACAATATTTTACTTCAGAATTATTCGGTAAATCCGAAATTCGAATGAGACCTTCATATTTTCCCTTTACAGAACCCAGTGCAGAAGTAGATGTATATTGGGGATTGGAAACTGAAACCGATTATCGCATCACTAAAGGAACGGGTTGGTTGGAAATTCTAGGATGCGGAATGGTTGATCCCAATGTTCTAAAAAATGTTAATATAAATCCTGAAAAATATAGCGGTTTTGCCTTTGGTATGGGTATCGAAAGAATTGTCATGCTGATGTACCAAATTGGCGACATTCGTATGTTTACAGAAAATGATATACGAATGCTACAGCAATTTAAATATGAATTTTAAATTAAGCTAAATTTATAACTATTTGTAGATGTATCATATAAATAATAATTTTTAAATTTATTAATAAAGTATATTTACCTGGAACAAATTTTGAGCATTCAGTATCTAAATATACTTTATAAATTTAAAAATTATTATGGAAAAAAAAGTAGCAGATCAATTAGTTGAAATACTAGTTGATGCCGGTATAAAAAGGATTTATGCTGTAACAGGCGATAGTTTAAATGAGCTTAACAGGGCCATTAAAAAAAACGGAAAAATACAATGGATCCATGTTAGGAATGAAGAAGCCGGAGCCTTTGCTGCCGCAGCCGAAGCTGAATTGGAAGGCATTGCTTGTTGTGCCGGTAGTTCCGGACCCGGGCATGTACATTTAATTAATGGATTGTATGAAGCAAACAGGGCAAATGTACCTGTTATCGCTATTGCCTCCACGTGTGGAACAAGAGAATTTGGTACAGATTATTTTCAAGAAACTAATATAACCAAACTATTTGATGATTGCAGTGTATACAACCAAATTGCAACATTACCGGAACAAGCCCCTAGAATGTTACAAAGAGCAATTCAAAATGCTATATCTAAAAAAGGCGTAGCCGTTTTCGGGTTACCCGGTGATTTAGAATCAAAACCGGCGGAAGATATTTTGAGTTCTTTAAAAGTTTATCAAAACGAACCTATTTTAAGACCATCCGATAAAGAACTACAAGAGTTGGCAGATGTTCTTAATGAACATGATAAAGTTACCATTTATTGCGGTATCGGTGCTTCGAAAGCTCACAAAGACTTAGTAAAACTTGCAGGTAAATTGAAAGCTCCTGTAGGATATTCTTTTAGAGGTAAAATGGGTATACAATATGATAATCCTTATGAAGTGGGCATGACCGGATTATTAGGGTTGCCTTCTGCATTCCAAAGTATGCACGAAGCGGATGTAGTACTACTTTTGGGTACAGATTTTCCGTATGCGAATTTTATGCCTTCCAATAAAAAAATAATTCAGATTGACGAAAGGGCAGACCGTTTAGGCAGAAGAGCTAAAGTAGATATGGGATTGTGCGGAAAAATTGAAGATACTTTATCTGTATTATTGCCTTTGATTGAAGAAAAACAAGATGATTCTTTTCTTAAAAAACAGCTGAAAAAATACGATAAAGTTAAAGAAGATTTAGATGTATATGTTAAAGATCCGGGAAAAGAAAATTTAATTCATCCCGAATATGTAGCCTCAGTTATCAATAATTTAGCAGCTAAAGATGCCATATTTACCGTAGATACCGGTATGTGCTGTGTATGGGGTGCGCGATATATTCATGCCACAGGAGAAAGAAAAATGTTAGGTTCTTTCAGTCACGGTACGATGGCCAATGCCATGCCGATGTCCATAGGAGCATCCTTATCTCATCCTGACAGACAAATTATAGCTTTTTGCGGAGATGGTGGTATTTCAATGCTTTTAGGGGATTTAGCCACTATATATCAATATAAATTGCCTGTCAAATTATTTGTGTTTAATAATCGATCATTAGGAATGGTAAAACTTGAAATGGAAGTGGATGGTATCCCTGACAATGAAACCGATATGGTTAATCCTGATTTTGCCATGATAGCAATGGCTATGGGCTTTAAAGGAATAAATGTTAATAAGCCTGAAGAGGTTGAAGGAGCTGTAAAAGAAGCATTTTCAACGGAAGCACCGGTTTTAGTTAATGTAATGACCGATCCCAATTCACTTGCTTTACCGCCTAAAATTGAATGGAGCCAAATTAAAGGTATGACAACTTCCATGACTAAAATGATGCTTGGAGGAAATATTAAAGAAGTGGTTGACACAATTCAAAGCAATATCAAACATATAAAATCCTTAACTTAAAGGATAAGCAACCGAATATCTTAATGAAACAGAAAATCTAATTTAGATTTTCTGTTTTTATATTTAACGCTAGGTATACATTTACTTTATTTCTTACATTTGTAAGCATATGTTCAACGAATTCGGTAAATTTATTAAGCTTACTACCTTTGGTGAAAGTCATGGACCGGCACTGGGAGGCGTAATTGATGGTTTTCCGGCTGGATTATCCGTTAATTTTGATGAAATACAAAAAGAATTGGATCGCAGAAAACCCGGACAATCGAAAATTGTAACTCAACGAAAAGAAGACGATAAGGTAGAATTTCTTTCCGGCATTTTTGAAGGAAAAACAACAGGACAAGCGATTGGATTTGTTATTAAAAATACCAATCAAAAATCCAATGATTACGATCATAATACCGGTATTTTCAGACCTTCACATGCAGACTTCACTTATTTTCAAAAATATGGAATCAGAGACCATCGAGGCGGGGGGAGAACCTCAGCAAGGGAAACAGCTAACTGGGTTGTTGCCGGAGCTTTAGCTAAACAATTACTATCCTCAATATCTATCCATGCATTTGTTTCTTCAGTAGGGGAAATTACTTTGAAAAAGAATATCCATGAACTGGATTTAAGCCAAACGGAATCTAATATAGTCCGATGTCCTGATTGTGAAACTGCTGAACAAATGATTCAGAAAATAGCTGAAATTAAAAAGGATGGAGATACTATTGGCGGAGTCATAACCTGCATGATTAAAAATGTTCCAATGGGTTTAGGCGAACCGATTTTTGATAAATTATCTGCCAGATTGGCTCAAGGAATGATGAGTATAAATGCAGCTAAAGGTTTTGAAATTGGCAGCGGCTTTGCAGGTACTCGATTAAAAGGTTCCGAACATAATGATATTTTTACTCAAGGAGGAAAAACACTGACGAATAATTCGGGAGGTATACAAGGGGGAATATCCAACGGTATGGATATTGTTTTTAAAGTTGCCTTTAAGCCGGTTGCTACCATTATGAAAGAGCAACAAACGATAGATGAAAACGGAAATGTATGTTCAATTAAAGGGAAGGGAAGACATGATCCTTGTGTGGTTCCTAGAGCGGTTCCTATTGTAGAAGCTATTGCAGCTTTTATTTTGGCTGACTTTTGGTTAATGAATAAAGTTAGAAAAATTTAATTTTTAATTTTAAAATAAACCTTTACATACAATTGGCAGAAACTATCCTTTACCGGTTGAAATACTATTTGAAGATATCTTTCGTTTAACTAACCAAGAATATACATAACTATATTTTCGATTTATCGGTTAAATAAAGAATATATAAAATTATGTATTTGAAAACATGTAATTTTTGTTATTAATAAAGATTACCAAACTATAAAATGGTAACAGCTAATAAATATACGATGGATTCAATAAAATTAGAAAACTATTGGGACAAAGGAGTGTCTTACGCTGAATATAAAGATATTATAGAGATTCAAGCAAAAGAAGGTTTACTTTCTAAAAATGAAGATATTATAAAACTTGCTGAATACACCCGTTTAAATTTGAGCCGAATCCATAGGAATGATAAAACGCTCGTATTGGATGAATCAGTGAGTTCGGGCTTGAAGAAAATTAGTCGTAAAATTCATATTTTAGTCATATCCGAAGGATGGTGTGGAGATGCAGCGCAAATAGTGCCGGTAGTCAATAAAATTTGCGAATCATCCAAGAAGCTGGACATGAGAATTTTTTTTAGAGATCAAGATGAATTATTGATTAATCAATATCTAACTAATGGAGGAAAGGCAATTCCCATCGTAATTTTTATTGATGCGGAAACTTCCGAAGAAATTGCTCATTGGGGGCCTAGACCTAAACCTTGTGCACCTTTCCTAAAAAAATATAAAACAGATCCTGAAAACTATACCCATGATGATTTTGCAAAGGATATTCAAGGATTCTATAATAAGGATAAAGGCCAAACCATTTCAGAAGAATTGTTGGAAAAGATTTTACAGTAAAAATGTTTAATTTTTTCGAAAATCTATAGTATTCTTTACATAAGTTATTACAAATCTTTATTTATTTTATTTGGCAAAAGTTCTTGTCTAATTCTATCCTTTGTATATAATAAAATACTCATTGCATCAATGTTTTAGTGGGATACTAGTTTTTTCGTATACACATATTTTGATTTAAAGAGCCAGTTCTTAGGCTAAATTATAATTTTATATATTTGTCACAAATTTTTCGAGTATGAAATGTGGAATTGTTGGTCTACCCAATGTAGGGAAATCTACTTTATTTAATTGTTTATCTAATGCAAAAGCACAATCGGCTAATTATCCGTTCTGTACCATCGAACCGAATGTAGGTACAGTTTCTGTGCCTGATTTAAGGTTAAATAAACTTGAGGAATTAGTAGTGCCGGAAAGGGTAGTGCCTGCCGTAGTGGAAATAGTAGATATTGCCGGTTTAGTTAAAGGAGCCAGTAAAGGAGAAGGTTTGGGAAATCAATTTTTAGCTAATATCAGAGAAACCCATGCAATAATCCATGTGTTGCGTTGTTTTCAAAATGATAATATTACCCATGTTGAAGGTACTATAGATCCGGTTAGAGATAAAGAAATTATTGATATTGAGCTGCAACTTAAAGATTTGGAAACCATTGAAAAAAAATTGGATAAATCCAAAAGAGCAGCTAAAGCAGGAAATAAAGAAGAGCAGCAAATTGTGTCTGTGTTGGAAAAGTTGAGAGCTTTTATTGAAGAAGGTAAAAATGCACGAGAATTCGAAACAGATTCTATTTCAGAGCCGATTATTGCAGAATTACAACTCTTGACCTTTAAACCTATCATGTATGTGTGTAATGTAGATGAAAAATCAGCAAAAGAGGGCAATGAATTTGTTGAAAAAGTAAAAGAAAAGGTAAAAAACGAAAAGGCGGAAGTAATTGTATTAGCGGCTCAAATTGAGGCAGACATTTCTGAATTGGAAACCTATGAAGAGCGTAAAATATTTTTAGAAGAATTAAATTTAGAAGAACCGGGAGTAAATCGCTTGATTCGCCAAGCATACAAACTCTTAAATTTACAAACTTATTTTACTGCCGGAGTTAAAGAAGTTAGAGCTTGGACTATTGAAAAAGGATGGACAGCTCCTCAGGCTGCCGGAGTAATACATTCTGATTTTGAAAAAGGATTTATTAGAGCTGAAGTTATTTCCTATCAAGATTTTGTAACTTACGGATCGGAAGCTAAAGTTAAAGAAGCCGGAAAATTATCGGTTGAAGGTAAAGAATATATCGTTAACGATGGTGATATTATTCATTTCCGATTTAATGTTTAAGCTATTTTAATATCAATCGTTTAGTTTTAAACTATTTTTTTAAAACACGTCTCCTTTATTTAGCATAGATTATAAATAAAGGAACTCGTATTTGAATAGATTATAAAATTATTCAGCTATTTGTTATAAAACTTTTTAGTATTCAAAAGAATTTTAAATTTACGTATAGTATTTGTGCAATTAAATAAGAATTATTAATTTTGCACCCAATTGATTAACCTCTGACGAAAGACGTGAATGTTATTCAATTTTATAACTGTTATATTTTTTAAATGGAACCATTAATTAAGTACGTACAGGATAAGTACATCGCAAAAAAAGAATTTCCAAAATTTGGAGCCGGGGATACCCTAACTGTTTATTACGAAATTAAAGAAGGTAATAAAACAAGAACCCAGTATTTTAAAGGGGTAGTTATTCAGGTTAAAGGAACCGGAGCAACCAAAACATTCACTATCAGAAAAATGAGCGGTGATGTAGGGGTTGAAAGAGTTTTTCCTATTAATATGCCTGCGCTTCAAAATATTGAAGTTAACAGAAGAGGAAAAGTACGTAGAGCAAGAATTTACTATTTTAGAGATCTACGCGGTAAAAAAGCAAGAATTAAAGATGCTAGAGTTAAATAATATTACTTTTAGCATTTATTTTAAAATAAAAGAGGAAAATTTTAATTTTCCTCTTTTTTTTGGTTTTTACTTTCCTTTTAAAAATTAATTTTCGAATACTTCAAACGTATGATCTTCGTATATAATTAAGATTTTTTCTATTTTTTTCTTGTTATTTTTCGTTTTCTGCAGGATTGAATTTTTAATTATTAGATCTTCTGTCTGAGAATTTTCTTTTACGCGATTCTCAGGCGCTTGAATAGTATTATCATTATTAGAGTGTGAAGAATCTTTTTGTTTTTGATCCATTTCATCTAAAGAAAAGAGTGTAGGGGATGGTTGTTCCTGAACCGTTTTATTTTCTAAATCTAAACTTTCCTTTTTATTATTTTCCAATTGAGATTTCAAAGGTTTTCCTTTTCCTAAAATAAGCCATTCAGAATTTATTTCAGGAAAAACTGATAGAGTTCTTTCTAAAAAATCTAACGAAGGTTTATTTCGAGCAGAAGTGATATGCGAAATGCTCGATCGTTGGACATTTATCTTATCTGCAAATTCTCCTGATGTTAAACCTAATATTTCTATGAGTGTAGCTATTCTTTTATCAATTTCCATGATTTACAAATGTTAACTATTCACATATGTGAAATAGAATAATAAATACAAAGTTACTAAAAATACCATTGATTCTGTCAAAAAATAACTTAAAGTTAACTTTAATAAAAACATTAAATAAATATATATAAAATACTGGTAAATAAATAATTAAATATTTTTTAACAAGAAATTAAATAAAATAACTCATAATTATATGACACAATATTAGAACGGATAAATTATAAAATAACATTGTTTTACAAATGTAAATTACAAATGTAAATCAAGAAAACTGTTTATAATTAAATATCTTTGTAAAAAATATAATTATGTCTGCAGAGTTTAAAATCTTTGATTTAAATGAAAATTTAAGTATCGAAGAAAATTTTCAAAATAGATATGTAAACCCTTCGAAGCTTTCCGATTTTTTAATAAAAAATTATAAAAGCTTACTTACAGAAATTGGAAGATCGGAACTTAATAAACCTATATATAAATTGACCTTAGGAAAAGGACCTAAAAATATATTACTATGGACCCAAATGCACGGGAACGAAACAACGGGAACCTTAAGTTGTCTAGATTTGCTTAAATTTTTTGAAAATGAAAATAATTGCTCACACGAAATTCTCAGCAAGTTTACCCTCGATATTATTTTCATGTTAAATCCGGATGGAGCTGAAATTTGGACACGAAGAAATCGTTTAGGAATTGATATTAATCGGGATTTTTTAACCGCTTCATCAATTGAAATGCAAGTATTAAAAAAAACTGCAAGTGAAAAAAAATATGATTTAGCGTTTAATCTACACGATCAAAGAACTATATTCGGTGTAGAAGGAAAAAAAGAACCGGCCACCCTAGCTTTTTTATCGCCATCGGAATCGGTTGATAGAAAGGTGACTGAAACCCGAAAAAAATCGATGGGATTAATAGCTGATATATATAAAGAAATTTCAAAACTTATACCTAATAAGATATCAAGGTTTACCGATGAATTTTATCCAAGATCAGTCGGTGATAATTTTCAAAAATTAGGAATTCCTACTATACTGTTTGAAGGCGGACATTTTCCCAAAGATTATTATCGACAAAAAACCCGACGATATTTTACATTATCGTTGATTACTGCTCTATATTATGCCTCTATTAAGGATGAATGGCAAAAGGGGTATGAATTATATAATGAAATACCTAATAATTCTTTATCATTTTTTGATATTATATATAGAAATGTACGCATACGTGAAGATAAAAAAGAAACAGTTGATATTGGTATACAATATGCAGAAAAGATTACTAAGGGAGAAAATGAACTTTCATTTATTGCCAAAATAGAAGACATTGGAGACCTTTCATTCATGTATGGACATGAAGAAATTGATGCAGAAGGTAGATGTATCGTTTTCGCGGACTCTGCCATACAGTTTCCTAAAATAGGCATCTTGGCTGATTTTAAATTAGATGAGTGGATTATTGTAAATGGAAAAAAATTGGATTCATTTACTTAGTAGTTACTTAACATTATATTCAAACATGATAATTTATTTTTAATATTAGCGGAAAAAATTGCTTAATACATGAAATAATTCATTTACCGGCCTTTTAGATAGTAAATCATAATAGTATTATATAGAGTTTACATAGGCTTACACACAGTCTCAAAGATAAATTTAGTAACTTTGCCCGGTTAATTATATATGATAAAGATGACAGAAAACACAGATATATTAGAAACTATTATTATAGGTTCCGGCCCTGCAGGTTTTACGGCTGCAATTTATGCTGCCAGAGCCGAAATGAATCCTCTTATGATCACCGGTTTAGAATTAGGAGGACAGCTAACGACTACCACCGAAGTTGAAAATTTTCCCGGATATCCCGACGGGATTACCGGTCCTGAAATGATGATTCAGTTACAAAAACAAGCCGAAAAATTCGGTACACAAGTTATCATCGATACCGTATCAGAGGTTGAATTAGGAAAAAATGTAGGAGACATACATATTGTAAAAACTATATCGGGAAAAGAATTTAAAACTAAAACTATTATCATTTCAACGGGTGCAAGTGCAAAATATTTAGGTAAAGATTTTGAAAAAACGTATAGAGGAGGCGGAGTTTCTGCTTGTGCCACTTGTGACGGATTTTTTTACAGAGGTAAAAATGTGGTAGTTGTAGGAGGCGGAGATACGGCAGCAGAAGAAGCAACGTACTTAGCAAAAATATGTAAGACTGTTTATATGCTTGTACGTAAAGATTATTTAAAAGCTTCTAAAATTATGCAAGAACGTGTAGACCTCACCACTAATATTGTACTTATGTATAATACCGAATTGCAAGATTTAAAAGGCGATAATAATTTGGTTTCTCAAGCAGTGGTTATTGATAATTTAAACAACGAAGAAAAAGTACTGGATGTAGACGGAATATTTATTGCTATCGGACATAAACCCAATACCGAGATATTTAAAGGTAAATTGGAAATGGACGAAACCGGATATTTACATGTTAAGCCATTTAGTACAGAAACAAATATTCCGGGAGTATTTGCGGCGGGGGACGTTGCCGATAAAAAATACAGACAAGCAATTACTGCCGCAGGAGCAGGTTGTATGGCCGCTTTGGATGCAGAAAAATATGTATCGTCCCTAGATCATCATTAAATTTAAGCAGGTCTTGATGATTGTATGAATTATCCCAGCAAAATATTAGAAAAAGCAGTTGAAGAAATTTCACAACTTCCGGGTATTGGTAGGAGGACGGCCCTACGTCTAGCCTTGCATTTATTGGATATACCTGAAATTCAGGCAGATAATTTATCAAAATCAATTAGTCAGTTAGTACATGAAATAAAGCACTGTAAACTGTGCAACAATCTATCGGATACTGAGATCTGTACCATCTGTGCAAATCCATATCGAAATGAAAAAATTATCTGTGTGGTTGAAGATGTAAGAGATGTAATGGCAATAGAAAGTACCCAACAGTTCAATGGGAAATATCATGTATTGGGGGGAAGAATTTCCCCTATGGAAGGAGTCAGCGCAACCGATTTGTGTATCAATCCGCTAATTGAAAGAGTTAAAGAACAGAAAACAGAAGAAATTATATTTGCATTAAGTGCTACTATAGAAGGAGACACAACCATGTTTTATTTATATAAGGTATTGAATGATTCTCATATAAAATTCACGGCAATAGCAAGAGGAATAGGAGTCGGTGATGAACTTGAATATACGGATGAGTTAACTTTAATACGTTCCATACAAAACAGAGTACCTTATAAACAAGGAATTAAGTAGTTCTTATAGTAATTAAAAAATAATTAATGAATTTGAAACAACTTTCAATTATTATTGTTAATTATAATGTAAAAGATCTTTTAAAAAATTGCATTCAAAGTTGTTTACATGCAATAAAAACTATTGATGCAGAAATTATTATTGTAGACAATAATTCCAATGACGGAAGCAAAGAATTTATAACGCGAGTATTTCCTCAAGTTAAATGGATTCAAAATTCGGCAAATTTAGGTTTCTCTAAAGCAAATAATATAGGTGTTTCGTATTCAAAGGGAAACTATTTACTAATTCTCAATCCCGATACTATCGTTAAGCCGGATGTTTTTGAAAAAATTATACCTTTTGCCGAACATGCAAAAAAATTTGGAGCCTTAGGGGTTCGAATTACCGATGAACACAACCAATATCGACCGGAATCAAAAAGAAATTATCCGAATCCTAAAAATACATTTGATAAGTTATTCAGCCAATTATTTTTTAGTAAATCAAAAAAATCTAAAGGCTATTATAATACGGAATTGGGTGAATATGATATTGGAAAAGTGGAAATTTTAACAGGATGCTTTTTTTTTACCACCAAAAAAATATATACTGAAGTAGGAGGTTTCGATGAATCTTATTTTATGTATGGTGAAGATATCGATCTAAGTTATACTATTTTAAAAGCCGGTTATCAAAATTATTATTACGGGAAAACTTCCATAATACATTATAAAGGAGCAGCAACTAAAATAGATAAATCGTATTACAAAAATTTCTATAATGCTATGGAAATTTTTGTAAGAAAATATTTTAAAAAGCCTTTTATAATGTATATTTTCTTATTGTTCGGATTAAAAATAAGATATTATTTAGCTTTATTAATATTTAGCATGCAAAGAAAAAAATAACACAACATTTATAAAACAATGCTCATAAATTTATTCAAATTTATGAGCATTGTTTTTTTTGGAAAACTACTTATTTTAATCTTTAAAAACTTTTAAATTAGAAGAAAGTATAAAAATACAAATTCCAAAAATACCTATTAAAGCAAAGGAAAATCTAAGATTAAGAGCTTCGGATATGTAACCTATAACCGGAGGACCTAATAAAAAACCTATAAATCCTATGCTGGAAACTATAGTCAATGCCATGCCGGTTGGAATTTTAGTTTTCTGTCCTGATAAACTGTAAATAGTGGGTATTATGCTGGATACTCCTAAACCGATAATCATAAAAGACAAAGTGGTAATAATCAGATTAGGAAAAGCAACAGAAATAAATAAGCCCAATGATATCAGTATACCACTTAGTTGAACTATACGTTTTCTTCCCCATTTTTGTATGGCATGATCAGCAATAAATCGACCGCTTGCCATCATAATCATAAACGAGGTAAAACCTAAAGGAGCCCAATTTTTGGAAGCTTTAACGATTTCTTCAAAATATATCCCACTCCAATCAAACATGGCACCTTCGGAAGCCATACCACAAAAAGCAGTAATTCCCAAAAGAAATAAAAATTTTTCAGGTTTTTGCTTCTCTTTTGAACTTTTTGTTTCTGAATTTTTATCAGAAATATTTTTTGCGTCTATTTGTAGATATTTGAAATTAAACAAAATAAGTACCCCTACTGTAAAAAGAATAAACAGATAATGTTGAAAAGGCGATAATCCTAAGTTTACCATTACTAAACCTATTAAAGAACCGGTAAATCCGGCTATGCTCCAGCCTCCATGAAAAGAAGACATGATGGATTTTTTGTATAGATTTTCAACAAGTATTCCTTGAGTATTAACGGAAATATTACAAAAATTACCAAAAAAGCCAAACAAAATTAAAGTAAGAATTAACATTAATTCGGTTTGTGAACATCCTATTAATAATAAACTTAAGGCATAGCAAGGCAGAGAAGCTATCAATATTTTTTTACTTCCCATTTTAGATATTAAAAATCCCGATAGGGTCATCCCTAAAATTTGACCAACCGGCAGCATTAATAAAATAGTTCCCCAGGAAGCATCCCCTAATTTCAAAAAGTTTTTAATATCGGGAATCCTGCTGGCCCAGCTGGAAAAACAGATTCCTTGTGAAAAGTAAAAAGCAAATACCCCCAAACGGATTCTTTTGGGCGATAGATTGTTAGGCTTCGAATCAATAGCGTTAGTCATGAATAAAATTTTGTTTTTTTTGAAAATTAGCTGCAAATTTAATTCGCAAGTTTGTAAAATCATAAAATATTATGTAAAGCTCTTAAATGAGGACATTTTGTTTTAAATTAAACTAATTAACAAAAATTTAACATTTATATTGTTTCATGGTTCTATAATTTTGTGCTAAATTATAATAGATAAAACAATGAAAAAAGTATTTTTATTTTTAAGTATACTTGCTGCAAGTATGAGCTATTCTCAAAATCATCATTGGGGATATGAAGGAGAATCTTCTCCGGAACATTGGGGAGAATTGGAAGAAGGAAAACAATGCGGTACAGGTAAATTTCAATCGCCAATTAACATTTCAAAATCTAACTATAAAAAAGATTTATCGCCTATACAATTTAATTACGGATCCGGAGAAATCGAGGATATCGAAGACAATGGGCATTCTCTTCAATTTGATTTTAAATCGGGAAGCACCATTACGTACAACAAAAAAGTTTATACCTTAGTTCAATTCCACGCTCATGAAGAATCTGAACATACCATTGATAGAGTGAGATACCCGTTGGAATTACATTTTGTTCATAAAGCAGAAGATGGTTCAGTATTGGTAATTGGTGTTATGGTAAAAGAGGGCAATTTAAATTCTTATTTTGAAAAACTCGAAATTTTTAAAACATTGAAAGGGTTAGGAAAAATTAATACGGTTATAAAATTCAATCCTGAAAATTTATATCCAAAAGATAAATCCTATTACACTTATTTAGGATCTTTGACTACCCCTCCTTGTGCAGAAAATGTAACTTGGATCGTATTTAAAAATCCAATAACTATGAGCGAAGAAGAAATTGATGAAATAAAATATCATTTACCAAAATCAAATAACAGACCTCTTCAACCTTTAAACGGTAGAAAAATATTTAATAATTAAAAAAATATAGTCATATCTTAAATTCCCTGATTATACTTTTAATAATCAGGGAATTTTAATAAAATCATAAAAATTATTTAATACTAATTATATTAATTTCAGTAAATAAATTAAATACGTAATTTTGCACTATGCTAAACGAAATCAGGAAATCCGTAGCTTTTCATACCATAGGATGTAAATTAAATTTTGCTGAAACTTCTACAATTGCCCGACAATTAATAGAGGAAGGATTTGTAAAGGTATCTTTTGAAGAAATAGCAGATGTTTATATTATCAACACTTGTTCGGTAACCGATAATGCCGATAAAGAGTGTAAAACTATCGTTAAAAGAGCATTACATCTAAATCCTGATGCTCTGATTTGTATTATTGGTTGTTATGCTCAATTAAAACCGCATGAAATCAGTAAGATTGACGGGGTAGATTTAGTTTTGGGTGCCAAAGAAAAGTTTAATATCCACAAGTATATTATGGATCTTAAAAAAGATTCTGAAGTAAAAGTTCATTCTTGTGAGGTTGATCAAGCTGATTTTTTTGTAGGTTCCTATTCAATTGGAGACAGAACACGTGCTTTTTTAAAAGTACAGGATGGTTGTGATTATAAATGTACGTATTGTACTATTCCTTTAGCAAGAGGAATTTCACGTTCTGCAGAGCTTGAAACCATTATTAAACAAGCCGAAGAAATTTCTGAGAAAGGAATAAAAGAAATTGTACTTACAGGCGTGAATATTGGCGATTATGGAAAAGGTGAGTTTGGAAATAAAAAACATCAACATACTTTTTTAG
Source organism: Apibacter sp. B3919 (assembly GCF_026537405.1). Taxonomy (NCBI): domain Bacteria; kingdom Pseudomonadati; phylum Bacteroidota; class Flavobacteriia; order Flavobacteriales; family Weeksellaceae; genus Apibacter; species Apibacter sp. B3919. The sequence goes on from NZ_JAFNMG010000001.1 coordinate 205,261, forward strand.
AATTAATACAGAATTTAGATAGGGTAGAAGCCATAGAGCGCATACGAATATCTTCCATTGAACCAAATTTGCTTAAGGATGAGATTATTGATTATGTTGCTGATTCGAAAATTTTCGTTCCTCATTTCCATATTCCATTACAATCCGGATGCGATGATTTGTTGAAGAAAATGAAAAGAAGATATCTGACTCATTTATACAGCGATAGAATCCATAAGATACATTCTGTAATCAAAGATGCTTGCATAGGAGTTGATGTAATTGTAGGTTTTCCAGGAGAAACAGAAGAAAAGTTCTTAGAAACGTATAATTTTTTACAAAATTTGCCGATTAGTTATTTACATGTTTTCACTTATTCGGAGAGGGATAATACAGAAGCTGTTCATATGGAAGACAGGGTACCATTTTCTGAGCGCAAAAAAAGGAATAAAATGTTAAAAATCCTTTCTGAAAAAAAACGCCATGCATTTTATGAATCTCAATTAGGCAAAGTTAAAACGGTTCTTTGGGAGCATGAGAACAAAAATGGGATGATGTACGGATATACTGAAAATTACGTACGCGTTAGTCAACCTTATAATCCTAAACTTATTAACCAATTAGAAGAAGTTTACCTGGATAAACTTGATTCTTTTGGAAATGTGCTGGTAAGATCTACCATTGCAGCTTACTAATTTAAGTATTAAAATTAGTACACATAAACCGTCGGTTTACGTTTAATTTAACTTTACAATCAAATGTTAAGAAATAGACGTCATTTCAATATCTTCGGAAGAATCTTTATATCCTAAGAAATATAAAATTCCATCTAATCCGATGGTAGATAAGGAATGATTCGCATTTTGTTTGACCGTTGGCTTCGCATGAAATGCAATTCCGAGTCCGGCTATGGATAACATAGGTAAATCATTTGCTCCATCGCCAACCGCAACAGTTTGTTGTATATCTATATTTTCAAAAGTTGAAATTAATTTTAAATATTCTGCTTTCTTTTTGCCATCCACAATATCTCCAATGTAATTACCTGTTAACTTTCCATCAATAATTTCCAATTTATTTGCAAATACATAATCAAATCCGAATTTATCTTTGAGATAGTCTCCGAAATAGGTAAATCCTCCGGATATAATTGCTGTTTTAAATCCACTTTTCTTAAGAACTCCCATTAATCGTTCAAGTCCTTCAGTAATAGGTAAATTTTCTGCTATTTCTTTTAAAACGTTTTCATTCAAGCCTTTTAATAACTTTATTCTTCTTTTAAAGCTCTCGGAAAAATCTATTTCTCCATTCATGGCAGACTCAGTGATGGCTCTAACTTCATTTCCAACCCCTGCTTTTTCCGCAAGTTCATCGATAACTTCAGTTTGAATTAAGGTTGAATCCATATCGAAGCAGATCAAGCGTCTCATTCTTCGGTACCTGTTTTCTTCCTGTAAGGCAATATCAATATTTAAATCAGATGATAAGGATAAGAATTTATTTTGTATTTCTTTTAGGTTAGATAAATTACCTCTTACAGCAAATTCAAAGCAGGTTCGATCAATATTTCGATCCAAAGGTATGCGTTGTGTTAAACGTATGATCCGTTCGATATTAAGTTTAAAATCCAATAAAACTTTAGAAACTTCAGAAATTTGGTTAGCACTAATTTCTTTACCTAAAATATTTATTATGTATCTGTTTTTACCCTGAACTTTAACCCAATTGCTGTATTCTTCTTTGGTTAAAGCTGAAAATCTAACATTAATTTCTAATGAATTGGCTTTAAATAAAATTTCTTTTAAAATATTTCCGGAACTTCCGTTTTCAGACATGAAAATAATAGCTAAGGATAAAGAATGATGTATATTGGCTTGACCAATATCAAGTATTTTTGCATTATATTTTCCTAAGATATGAGTGATTGCTGTTGTTATTCCCGGTTTATCAACTCCTGATATGCTGACTAAAATTATTTCTGATGAATTTTTCATGTGAAAATTAATTTTTTTAAATCATTTAATTATTAATTTAACATTTTCCACAGTTTAATCATTTGTTTTGCTTCTTTCACATCATGAACACGCAAAATCTGAGCACCTTTTTGTAAGGCGTACAAATTTAATGCGGACGTACCTACCAATGCATCTTCAGCAGAAGTTTCTAAACATTTATAAATCATACTCTTTCTGGAAATTCCTATATATAAAGGAAGATTAAATATTTTGAATTTATCTATATTTTTCAGCAAATCGTAATTTTGTTGTAAAGTCTTACTGAATCCAAATCCCGGATCTAATAAAATATCATTGACTCCAAATTTTCGTAATTCACTAATTTTTTTAGAAAAGTAATAATTAATATCGGTGATTAGATTTTCATAATCTGTATAATTTCCCATAGTTTGAGGAGTTCCTCTCATATGCATTAAAACATAAGGAACGTTGAGTTTTCCCATAGTTTCAAACATTTTATTATCCAAAGTACCTCCCGAAATATCATTTATCATTCCCACTCCTTCATTGACACTTTCAATGGCAACTTTAGACCAAAAGGTATCGATCGATAATTTCACCCGAGGAAATTCTTTTTTAATAGCTTTAATTACAGGAATTACTATGCTTAGTTCTGTTTCATCAGATAAAAATTCGGAATCCGGACGAGTTGATTGTCCACCAATATCTATGATATCTGCGCCTTCATCTATTAATTTTTCTGTTTGTTTTAAAGCTTTATCAATAGTGGAATACCTACCACCATCAAAGAAAGAATCTGGAGTAACGTTTAGTATTCCTGCTACTTTTGGTTCATTACAATCGACTAAATCACCATTAATATTAATTGTCATATATCGTATTTGAAGCTGTAAATTTAAAAAAATAAATAAAGTTTAAAGTAAATATAGTTACACAGTTTAATAGCATCCGGTTTTATATTAATGAAATTTAGTTGAAAATTATATTTTCAGAAATGTTTAAAAATTGTTTAAAATAATAATTGTACAGAATTAACTTCCTACTATTCTTTGTTTTTATATTATTTATATTTTTATATTTCAAAATTTATATAATATAGAATTTTTTATCATACATATAATTTTGTTGATGAAAAATGATTTTTATAACAATTCAATGAGTGTAATAAATTATATTGTAACAATTTATTGAATTGATAGACCAATAGATTTCCAAGATTTAATCTTAAAATAAAGAGAAAGAATGTATCTAAATTTTACCTGTCATGTAACTAATATTATAGTCAATTAATAAACATCTATGAATAAAAAGATATAGTAAGTAAAATTAATTTATTTTTGCGCTCTTAAAACTAGGATTAAATGAAAAAATCTGTGAATAAAAATAATATCATATGGATTGATAATCTTAGGGCTGTTTCGGCTATAGGAATTATTTTATTGCATGTGGCTGCCAGAATGAGCCATCATTATGGAAGTGTTCCTAATAAAAGCTGGTGGATATCAAACTTTTATATTAATATAGCCCGATTTGGTGTACCGGTTTTTGTTATGATGACCGGTTTATTATCTTTGGGGAAACAATACACTTTTAAACATTTTACCAAAAAATTATCGAGAATATTAATACCGTTTTTATTTTGGAGTTTAATATATATTTTCTTTAAAATACTAGGTATTCATTATAAAGATCATGTGGATCTGGGATTTAGATTTGTTATTGATTATACCTATCTAGAATTGGTTTCGGGAGCGAGTTATCATATGTGGTATATTTACATGATTATAAGAATTTATCTATTATATCCCATAATTAATCAATGGATTTTAGATAGTAATCCAAGACAACAATTATATTTTATAGTCGTTTGTTTTATAATATTTTTAATTTTCTACACTTTTTTTAGTACGGTTTATTTAGTTAACTATATAAAATTATATTCCGAATTCTTGGGATATTTAGTATTAGGATATTATTTAGTAAGAAGAAAATATGAATATAATGTTAAATATTATGTTTATGTATGTTCAACTATTTACTTATTGTCCTATTTAGGAATTTGCTTTGATACCTATTTAACGTCAAAAATGAACAATTTTTATATAGAGCAATATAAGCCCTGGGATTTATTTCAAGCTATTTCTGTTTTTCTACTTTTCTTTTTAGTCCCGATTTTCAATAAAAAAAGTAAAATATTATCATTTATTAGTGAATACAGTTACGGGATATATTTAATACATGTATTAGTTATGGCCTTAGTTGAACAATTCGGACTAAGCGCTTATTCTTTTAATCCTTTATTTTCTATTCCAATTACTACCTTATGCACTTTACTAATTTCTATTATCATATTATATACTTTAGATAAGATACCTTTAGGAAAATATATAGTTAAATAGTACATTTGTAGGTATTAATGGAATAATGGAAAAAACAACAGAACAATTTGATTCAGTAATTTCGGTTTGTAAGGAATTATTTATAAAAAAAATGATTGATTACGGATCGGCTTGGAGAATATTACGATTGCCTTCCTTAACAGATCAGATATATATCAAAGCCAATCGAATTAGAACTATTCAGGAAAAAGGAAATCAAAAAATTTCAGAGGGAATCGACGAAGAATTTTTAGCGATAGTTAATTATTCTATTATGGCATTGATTCAATTGGAAAAAGGAATTGCAGAAAATCCTGATTTAAATTTAGAAGAGGCTGTACAGCTTTACGATGAAAAGGTTAGTCAGGCTAAAAACTTAATGATGCGTAAGAACCATGACTATGGTGAGGCTTGGAGAGATCTGAGAATAAGTTCAATTACAGATTTAATTTTGCAAAAATTATTGCGTATAAAACAAATTGAAAACAATGAAGGCAAAACATTAGTTTCCGAAGGTTTAGACGCCAATTATTTTGATATTCTAAATTATTCTGTATTTGCTTTAATTCTTCATCAGGAAATTAATTAATTGTTGTTACATGAAATTTTTAACTCAATTTTTTAGAATACTTGTTGGAGTAGTTTTCATAATTTCCGGTTATGTTAAAACTATTGATCCCATTGGATTTTCATATAAATTGGAAGAATATTTTGGAGAAAGTGTGTTTAATATGCCGAGCTTACATCATTTAGCACTTCCGTTGTCTATTTTTTTTGTGGTTTTTGAAGTCATGTTGGGTGTATTTCTTTTATTGGGAGTTTGGAAAAAATTTACACTTTCTTCTTTAGTTTTATTAATAATTTTCTTTTCATTTTTAACTTTTTATTCTGCATATTTCCACAAAGTAACTGATTGCGGTTGTTTTGGAGATGCGCTTAAATTAACGCCGTGGACTTCATTTGGAAAAGATATTGTCCTTTTGGTAATGATTTTAATCTTAGTTTTCGGTTCAAAATATATCCGTTCTGTATTTTCTGTAAAAATTAATTGTATAATCATAAGTGTTTCTTTTGCTATCTGCTTATGGACTGTTTATCAAGGGATTGCCCATTTACCCATCATTGATTTTAGACCTTATGCTGTGGGAAAAAATCTTAAAGAAGGTATGAATGACGGTGAACCGGAGCAAAATATAATTATATATACACTCAAGAATACATCCAATAATGAGATTAAAAAAATGAATTCCGAGGAATATATCAGTTCCGGAATTTGGAAAGACACCCTAACGTGGAAGATCAACGATACTTCGGTTAAAATTTTAAAAGAGGCAAAATTACCTTCTGTTCATGATTTTACAGTAGAATGTTTAGGAAATGATATAACGCAAGATATTTTAGATCAAGAAAAAATAGTAATAATTACTGTGCCATTTGCAAAAAAACTAAGTATAATTGAACGAGCTAAATTGAGAAAAACCACTTTTCAATTTAAGGAGAAAAAACTTAATTTTGTTATTTTAACGAATGATCCACAATATTTGAATCCTTTATCTTCATGCATTACAGATCAAACAACATTAAAAACAATTAATAGAAGCAATCCCGGAATATTAATATTAAAAAGAGGAATAGTTGTTGCCAAATACAATGGTAATGATTTTCCAACCGTGAATGAAATAGAAAAATTATAAACTTAATAAACATACATATGAGAAAAAAAATTGTAGCCGGAAATTGGAAAATGAATAAAACATTGCCTGAAGCTAAAGCTTTATTAGCAGAAATTGACTCATTTATTCAATCTAATTCACCTAAATGTGAAGTTATTGTAGGAATACCATTTATATATTTAGAAAATGCTAAAGCAAATCATAAAAATGTACAAGTTTTTTCTGAAGATATTTCCGAACACAAATCGGGAGCATATACAGGAGAAATTTCCGCAGAAATGCTTACCTCTATTCAGGTAGACGGTTCAATCATTGGTCATTCTGAAAGAAGACAATATCATAAAGAAACAGACGAACAAATAGGAGCTAAAGTTAAAATAGCTTTAGATAATGGTTTAACCCCTATTTTTTGTAATGGAGAATTATTAGAAGAAAGAAAAGCAGGTAAACATTTTGAAGTAGTTAAAAGACAAACCGAAATTGCTTTGTTTAACTTATCAGCTGAAGAAATCGTTAAAGTAGTAATTGCCTATGAACCGGTTTGGGCTATTGGTACCGGCGAAACAGCTACCCCGGAACAAGCGCAAGATATACACGCATATATCCGTTCATTAATTGCTGATAAATATGGAAAAGAAGTAGCTGATTCAGTATCTATTCTATATGGAGGAAGTGTGAAACCGGATAATGCTAAAGAAATTTTCTCAAAACCGGATGTTGACGGTGGATTAATAGGCGGGGCTTCTTTAAATGTTAAAGACTTTGGATCATTAATCAATACATACAAAGAAATTTAATTACATTATAAAATTAGATTTAGAAAAAACAGATTCATTTATTCGAATCTGTTTTTTTATTTGGTTTTATAGAGTATGAAATACCTTAAATACTAGTAAATATCAATATTTTTACGTATATTTGTAAGCATTTCTTGAAATAAATTAACGATTAAAAAATGAGTGAACAAAAATATACTGCAGATAGTATTCAAGCGCTTGAAGGAATTGAACATGTACGTATGCGTCCATCCATGTATATTGGGGATGTGGGAGTTAGAGGATTACATCATTTAGTATATGAGGTAGTTGACAATTCCATTGATGAGGCTTTAGCCGGGTATTGCGATACTATTAATGTAAGTATAGGAAAAGATAATTCTATAACGGTAAAAGATAACGGTCGAGGTATTCCTGTAGATACCAATAAACAGACGGGATTGTCTGCCTTAGAATTGGTTATGACAAAAATTGGAGCAGGAGGGAAATTTGATAAAGATTCATATAAAGTTTCCGGTGGATTGCATGGAGTGGGAGTGTCCTGTGTCAATGCATTATCTACTGAATTGATTGCTACCGTTAACAGAGACGGTAAACAATACCAGCAAAAATACTCTAAAGGGGTTGCATTAACTTCTGTTGAAATTGTTGGGGTTTCCACCCATACAGGAACTACAGTAACATTTATTCCCGACAGTTCAATTTTTACTGAAACTATTTATAATTACGATACATTAGCCACTCGTCTTCGTGAACTTTCATTTTTGAACAAAGGAATTACTATTACTTTATCAGATGAACGTGAAGTAGATGAAGAAGGCAACATTAGATCGGAAGAATTTTATTCTGAAAGAGGATTAGAAGAATTTGTCGAATTCATAGATGAGAACAGAGAACCCTTAATGGATGAAATCATCCATATGGAGGGAGAGATTGATGAAATACCGGTTGAAGTTGCTATGAGATATAATACTTCGTATACGGAAAATATTCATTCGTATGTAAATAATATTAATACCCATGAAGGGGGAACGCATTTAACCGGGTTTAGAAGGGCGTTAACAAGAACCTTAAAAAAATATGCCGATGAAAATATTAATTTGGCAAAAGAAAAGGTTGAAATTACCGGTGACGATTTTCGTGAAGGTTTGACTGCTGTTGTTTCAGTTAAAGTCATGGAACCTCAGTTTGAAGGACAAACTAAAACTAAATTAGGTAATTCGGAAGTTAGTTCTGCTGTAGATAAAATAGTTGCCGAAATGTTAACTAATTATCTGGAAGAACATCCTAATGAAGCAAAACAAATTGTTCAAAAAGTTCTTCTTGCAGCAAAAGCGCGACAAGCGGCTAAAAAAGCAAGAGAACTTGTACAAAGAAAATCTCCGTTAGGAGGAAGCGGTTTGCCGGGAAAATTAGCTGATTGTTCTTCACGTAAAGCAGAGGAAAGTGAGTTATTCCTAGTCGAAGGAGATTCAGCAGGGGGAACAGCCAAACAAGGTAGAGACAGAAACTTCCAAGCCATCCTTCCATTGAGAGGTAAAATACTTAATGTAGAAAAAGCTGTTAGCTATAAAGTATTTGAAAGTGATGAAATAAAAAATATTTATACCGCTTTAGGGGTATCTGTTGGTACAGAAGAAGATTCCAAAGAATTAAACCTTTCTAAGCTGAGATATCATAAAGTGGTAATTATGACCGATGCGGATGTAGACGGTTCTCACATTACAACTTTAATATTAACCTTTTTCTTCCGTTACATGAAAGAAATGATTGAAAAAGGATATATTTATATTGCAACCCCTCCTTTATATTTATTGAAAAAAGGAAATAAAGAATATTATGCCTGGGATGATAAACATAGAGAGGAAATAGCTTCACAATTAGGTAATGCTCAAGGTAAAGGTTTTACCGTTCAAAGGTATAAAGGTTTAGGAGAAATGAATGCTGAACAGCTTTGGGATACGACTATGAATCCTGAAAAAAGAACGTTGAGACAAGTTACTATCAATAATGCATCAGAGGCAGATCGTATATTCTCCATGTTAATGGGAGATGATGTGCCGCCACGTAGAGAATTTATTGAAAAAAATGCTGTTTATGCAAATATTGATGCTTAAAATATTTTAACATTTATATATAATAAAAAAGCCTATTTTTATTAAATAGGCTTTTTTTATTGATAAGATTTAATTTAAACTTGATACACTTCAGAATGAATTAACTTTATAACATTTATTTCTTCTTTATCTAGTTGTATTTCACGAAGAGACATTAATTTCATTGGGTAACTTTTGCCATCCTGATGATAGGATGGTTGTTTATATTCAATTTCATTCCATAATTTGAAACCTAAACGTTCATAAAAATTAATTCGACGTATATCCCAATGTGAAGTTGGAGGTTCCACTTCAAGTACAATAGGTTGTGAAATTTTTTCTATGAATAGTTGCATAATCTTACTTCCATATCCTTTTTGTCTGTAAACAGAAGAAATCGCAAAATGTTCAATAAATGTAAAAGTATTTAATTTCCAGTAAGTAATGAAACCGATTCTTTCGTTGTCTTTTATACATAATAATATTTTAAATTTATCTTTATAATCTTCATAAAGTTTAAACATTTGATCCGTAGGCCTCCTTTCTTCAACAGGAAAAGATTTTATATAATTATTTTCGACAAATGTAATTTCATTTTGATCTAAAAGATTTAATTTTTCAAGTTTCATATTAATTTATGGAATTTTATTTAAAATTGAGAATAAACACTTTTATTAAAAAATTGAATATAATTTATTTCAAAACGATCAAATTTATTAATGATTATCAAAATAATCTGAAGAATGATAATCTTTTTCTTGATCAGTTGTATTTAAATTTTCATTGTTATCAGTACTAATGGTAGCAGAATTATTATAATTAGTATTCGGTTCACTTTCAGTTGAAATATTATTTTCACTCTGACCTTCAGTATAAACTTTACCTTCTAGAGTGTCTAATTTGTTTTGGAAACCTTGAATGACCAATGTTTGAGAATTTAATTCTTGATCAATGTCTTTATTACGGTTTTTTAAAGTTTGTAACTCCGCTTCATTTAAAATTATCCTTTCTTTAATTTTAGTTAGATTATCTTGTTCTTTGTCAGAAATTTTGGAGTTGGCTTTTAAGTCAATTTTATTGTAATCGTCACGAATAATTTTTTCTAAATATAAAATTCTATCGGAATTACGAACTTTTTCTTTAGTAAGCTTTATGGTAAAACTTTTCGCATTCGTTAAATCATCAATTGCACAAGATTTTTGAATGTCTAACTTAAAATCTTCAAGAATTGGGATTGCTAATTCTTTTTCAGTAGTATTTGAATTGATGAAAGTATTGGATAAATTATGAAAAGAAGTGAATATCGTCATACTTTTATCATCATTATATTCATATGCAAAATTTCCTAACCAGCTTTCACCATTTGGTGAAAATTTAATATCCGAACCATAGACTTTATTAACAATTCCACCTTTCACTTTACCTCCTTGTTTTTTAATAAAATTCTTCCAAGTATTTACTAGGACATCCTTATTACAAATTGGTAATGTAAAACTTAAGGATTCCATAATCTTGTTTTTTTCCGTATATGAAGATTCTTCAATAGTTTGAGAATGTGCAAAAGCACAGATAAAACTTAAAAGTATAATAGGTGTTTTATTCATTGTTTTAAAGATTTAATATAATGAGCTGCAATTTCCTCACCTGAACTTACCGATTTTATAGCCCATTTTATTTTTAAATTAAGTTTTTGAATTTCAGTTAACTGCCAATTTAAATGACTATCTTCCAATTTCTTTCTCATTTCATAAAAACATATTCCGGCTGCTACAGAAACATTAAGACTTTCTGTAAAACCTATCATTGGAATTTTAACACACGCATCAGCATAATTTAAAGTTTCTTCATTTATACCTTTAAATTCAGTACCAAAAATTAAAGCTGTTGGCTGAGTTAGTTGAAAATCATAAATATCTATAGCATTTTTTTCAGGAGAAACTGCTACCAGTTGATATCCGTTTTCTTTAATCTCTTTTAAAGATTCCAGATTTGAAGATTTATAAGAGATATCAATCCATTTATCGGCTCCTCTTGCTACGGTACTTTCCGGCTTAAATTCATTTCTGTTTTCCAGGGCAATCAATGATTGAAAACCAAAAGCTTCCATACTTCTAACTATGGCACCGGCATTACGATATTGATACAGATCTTCAAGTATGGGAAGTACATAATTTGATCTGTAATTAACTAAATTTTCTATTTTTTCAAATTTTTCTTTTGATATAAAATCTGTTAAATAGTTATATAAATCCAAATTATTCAAAAATTCTTTTGAAATCATGTTTCAAAAATAACAAATTAAGCTGTTAATATTTTCATAAATTGCAATTTAAAACCGAGAAATATAGATGAAACGTAAGATTTTATTAATTTATACAGGAGGAACTATAGGAATGATCAAAGAGTATAGTACCGGAACACTAAAACCTTTTGATTTTAATGCGCTATTAAAGCATATACCCGAGATAGAACTAATTGATGTAGATATAGATATCAACGTATTTGAAAAACCTATTGATTCTTCAGACATAGATATTAATGATTGGATTAAATTAGGTAATATACTTGAAAATTCTTATTTCAAATATGACGGATTTGTAATATTGCACGGTACGGATACGATGTCATATACTGCTTCTATGATGAGTTTTATGTTACAAGGATTGAAAAAACCTGTAGTATTTACGGGATCTCAATTGCCAATTGGTGAATTGCGAACAGATGCCAAAGAAAATTTGATAACTTCAATTTATTACGCTTCTTTATATGAGAATGATAAGCCAGTTATCAACGAAGTGTGTATTTATTTTGAATATAAATTATATAGAGCAAACAGAACAACCAAATTCTCAGCAGAACATTTTGATGCTTATATTTCACCCAATTATCCTAAATTAGGAGAGTCCGGCGTTAATCTTGGAGTTTTTAAAGAATATCTTTTAAAACCTGGTCATACAGATTTTAAGGTAAATAAAAATCTTGCTAATAAAATTGATATATTCACATTTTTTCCTGGAAAATATAAGTATTTATTAGATCGAATGGTTTCAGACAATGATCTAGAAGGGATTATCTTAAGAACCTTCGGTTCGGGAAATATTCCTTCCGACAAAGAAACCTTAAGAGCCTTACATAAAGCCAAGGAATTAGGAAAAGAAATTATAGTTATTACACAGTGTGTAAGAGGAAATGTAAATTTTGGAAAATATCATAATAGCCTCATATTTAAAGATTTAGGAGTAATATGTGGTTATGATATAACAGTAGAAGCTGCCACAACTAAGCTAATGCATTTACTCGGACAAAATTTAAAAGGTAAAATACTCAAAAAACAGTTTGAGGAAAATTTATCCGGTGAAATATCTAATTAAAATTAACTAATTTCAACCATTATTTTAGTCTTTAAAATAATTAAAATTGCTTGTAAACTAGGCTTATATATTTATTTCTTATAATTTACTTTTATTATAGTATATAAATATAACTTTATATACAAAATTATAAATATAAATAAATAAAATTATTTTACAACAGTATCACAAGTAAGCATTATTAAATATACTTATGATAATATATTAATAAAATAAATACTTTTTTAAATTAATCATTAACTAATATAAAATGATTAAATAATAATAGAAATAGTGTGTTTATATTAGAAAAAGTAAAAATAAGAAACTCCTAAATTAGATGTATTATGAGATTTAAACCATTTTCCATGCTTTGAATACACTTTATTGTTATCATATATATTATTTAACCCCCAATTATATCTGATACCTATTTCATGTTTACGAGCAAAGCTAATTCCACCTCCTAATCCTGCTGAAATATCAAATTTTGAAGCTCCTCCATACCATTTTTTGTCTCGGTGTTTATTTTTTTCATGAATTAAATAACCAACCTGTGGACCGGCTTCTATAAATAATTCATGTGTTTCTTTTCCTCTACAGCAAGGAGGGAATATAAAATCTCCAAAATAGAACTTAACCATTAACGGAATGTTGATATAAGTCTGATAAAATTTAACATTAATATCTTTACCATCTTTTTCTCCTTGTTCAGAATAAACTATTTCCGGTTTGAAAAACCAACTATCGTTGAAGTCATTAAAAGGAATTTGTGCAAACAAACCTACAGCAGGTGCAAAAATACGCGTTTCAGAGTGTCTATGCACATTTCTGATATTTGTAAATTGCAAGCTCCCTTTTACACCAAATTGAACTTGCGATTTTAATGTAGAAAAACTTAAAAATAAAATTACTACATAAAAAATTTGTAAATTTTTAATCATTTTATGAAATATAACTTGTAAATATTTTAAAGATATTAATAAACTTTTATAAAAAATTTAACATTTGCGCAAATATAATCATTATTTTAAAATATAAAAATGAAAATAATCTTAGAAAATATCATTAAATAAATATAAAATATATGTAATAATTAAAGATTATTTATTAGTATTTTATATCATTTATTTATAATAAAATAATAAAAAATATTTATAAATAACTTTTTAAATTTAATTTATTTCTTAATATTTAATTCATATGCGCTTAAAATAATTATTTTTTAAATCTAATATGTAAATTCTTATAGAAGTATTAAGCTTCCCATAACTTACATAAAATATTTTTTTAATTTATAAAATAATATTTAACAGTATAAAATTATAAAAAAAAAAATTATTATAAAAAGCTTTTACAACAATTTTTTTAATTATGAGAAGTATATTTTATTATTTTTAAATTATTATCATAAAAATAATTAAATAATATAATATTTAGTTAAAAATTTAAAACTATTATATTTAAATTAGTTATTAAAAATTTATATTAAATAATAATATTTAATTTTTTGAATTAAATTTAATTAAAAAAAAAATCTAAATACGATTAGTTTTATATTTTATGTTTATAAATAGATGTTTATTTATAAATGTGTTTATTAATATAAAAATAAATGTTTTTTATTGTTTATATTTATAATATTAAAAATTAAGTAAGGGGAATATTGATTTTAAAAAAAATAATAGTATTTTTGCGTAAAATTAACACTAATAAACACCTTATGAAATTTAGAAGAATTATTTCCGCTCTTAATTTAGAAAATTCCTTATTGTTTATTGCTTTAACTTTATTTTATTGTTTTGCTAAAATGTTAAAAATAGCAACTTCTTAAAAATATATTATATTTACCATAATATATAGATATTATCTTGAATTTTAGTTGAATATAGTTTTTAAATATATATATGGCTAAAACTTTAAAGTGATTATAAAAATTTTAAGCTTAAAAAAATAAAGGGAATATGATATCATATTCCTTTTTTTATATGATTTTCAAAATTTAAATTAATTAAAATTTAAAATTATTACTAATGAATGCTTAAAATTTAAAAAATATATTAAATTTTTTGATATCGTAATAGATGATGAAGTTTTATTTAGGCTTTTTTTGTTAAGAACTTATTTTATTTATAAAAAAAATTTGTTACCAATGTAAAAAGTGTAGCAAAAATAATCTCAGAATATGGCGCAGGCAAAAATTACCTCATTTTAAAGTCGTAAGAAGTGGTTAAAATTTAATCAAATAATATTTCATTTATATATTTTGGTAAGATTTAAATCCAAATCGCTATTATATAAATCTCTTTAATTTTATTTTCAAATAAGTAATATTTGTAAAAATAATATTTTTATTAGAGATAAAATAAAGTAAATTTTATATATTTGAATTCAAAATTGATTAGTATGAAAAAGATATTTTTAGTTTTATTTATTTTAATTTATACAGTTTCTTTTGGACAGAGCGCAAAAGAAATGCTTAAAGAAATACAAGGTAAATGGAGTTTAGACGATAATAATAATGTTACCGTTGTTAGAATCATTGAAGTGCCAAATATGAGCAAAAATGAAATCTACCAAAGGGCATTAAATTATTTTACATATAATTATGTAAACGGATCATCAGCAATTCAGACCCAAGATAAAGAGGCTGGAGTAATCGTTGGCAAAAGCCTTTATAACAATGTACATAAGGGTATCAATATCTTCACGATGAACGTTAATGCAACGTATATATTGAGAATTGATGCTAAAGAAGGTAAAGCTAGAGCTATGGTAACACTTTTACAATATGAAAAAAAAATAGTTAGTAGAAATTCCGCACCAAATTATACAACAACCAATATTGCCCAAGAATATCCAATAAATCCTAATGGTGCGAATAAAACAATTATGGCTAAAGCGTTTTATAAAACATTCAAAAAAGCCAATGCAACATTAGAAAACTTAGAAAAAACTATTAAAGAAGGTTCTACATCAAAAGATATAGAAAATTCTGATTGGTAAATTTTTAATTTTGTGACACATCATAACCATCAAAAATTTAATCCGTTGAATTATCAGCGGATTTTTTTTACTATTTGTACAATGTAAAATTTGTATTTCTTATATTTAATATAATTATTATTATGTCCTTGTTGAAGAGGATTTACGGAAATACCTTTACCTATTTCTCATTCAAATTTTACGCTACCGTCGGCGGCATAACTGATTTCCGCAATTGATAAAAAATTTGTTTTATCTTTAAATTCTCTTATGGTTGCTTTAATGGGGATTCTTACAGAATTTTACAAAATCCAACTATCTAAATAGTTTGTTTCTTCTTTCTCTTTATTTAAAAATAATTCTAATATTGCTTGAAATTTTTTTGTGTCCGGATCTCTTGTCATACATCTGAAAATGAGTTGTAAATCGTCATTAGTTTGGTCTCTCATAATATCTCCTTACTTTTAATTAGTAATAATGTAGCTTTTGTTTTTATATTTATTGATGAAGGGTATTGTCTGGCTATAAAACCGTTGCCATATATTTCTAGGTGTTTAGTTTTATTTTCCATTGTTTCATCAATTTATTTAAGTATTAAAATAATATTAATTTCTAAAAATTTATTTTTAGGATTACCTATGAAAGTAATGGGTTTACTATTGCTGCTGTCTTTAAAGAAAGGCATAAAAAATAAAATATTACTGTTGGTATCGGTGTTTTTTGGAGGCTGCTTTGGCACCGACATTAAAAACGGATGAACACCAACCATAGTCGTTGGTATAAGCTATAATTATAATTTTATAAGGCTTTAAATTTATATTTATTTATGAGAAAAAATAGATTGTTGTATTTTAAATCATGAATTTTTTGATCACATAAATCTTTTATTGTAAATTTGTATATATTTAAATTAGACATTAGAAATTTGACATATTAGACATAGAAAAATTAATTGAACATTCTAAATCACTCTGAATTACTCAATACAGAGTGATTTTTTATATTCTAAAGTAAATTTTTATTATGATGTAGAATATTCAAATTCCTAATTATTATATTAAAGATAATCTTTAAAAATTTATTTAATAATAAATTAGTACAATATCTTTAATACAAATTGTAATAAACTTTTGTTACAAATTTAAAATAATGCAACAAAAAATTAGCAGAATTAGGCACAAGTAAAAAAACGTAAAAAAGGGCTATAAACCGTGTAAATACAAGAAAACCCGCTATATAAGCGAGTTTATTAGCAGAGAGGATGGTCTCTTTCTAAAATATCTTAACATTGTTCTATAATATCCAATTTTTATATTACGGTAACGGTTTGATAACATTCCTAAAAAAGAAAAACTACAATTAAACATTGATTAAACCGATGTATATTATCATACGTTCAGCATAGTTTTATTCAAGCTTTTCGCAAGTATCTAAATATAGATATTTGCGCCTTGCATTAAATTTATAACTCTTCCTATTAGTTAATAGGAGGTAACCCCAGCTCTTTTAGAAATTCATTATGTTTATCCGTATTTGTTTTTATGCTTTCGTTTATTGATATCAATTTTTTATTTACCTCTTTTAAATCAATTGGTACTTCCTCTTCTGATATATCTACATATCTCGAAATATTTAGGTTATACCCATTTTTCTCAATTTCTTCCATCGAAACTTTACGAGAATATCGTTCTATTTCATATCGGTGCTGATATGTTTCGAAAATTTTATCTATATGTTTATCTTCTAATGAATTTTGCCTTTTACCTTTTACATAATGTTCACCGGCATTAATAAACAAAATATCATCCTCTTTTTTACATTTTTTCAAAACCAGAATACAAACCGGAATACCTGTTGAGTAGAATAAATTGGAAGGTAATCCAATAACCGTGTCAATATTATTATCTTTTAATAGCTTAGTTCGTATTCGCTCTTCTGCTCCTCCACGAAATAAAACACCATGAGGCAATATAATGGCCATAGTTCCTTCTTTAGCTAAAAAGTGAAATCCGTGTAATAAAAAAGCAAAGTCAGCTGCTGATTTTGGTGCCAAGCCATGACTTTTAAAACGAAAATCTTCTGCCAGAGTATCGTTCGGCTCCCAACGTAAACTAAAAGGCGGATTAGCTACTATGGCATCAAATTCGATCTTTTTAGAAGGATTCATCTCGTTCAATATATCCCATTGGTTAAGCAAAGTATCTCCGTGGAAAATTTCAAACTCGGTGTCTTTCATGCCGTGTAGAAGCATATTCATACGTGCCAGATTGTAAGTCGTCACGTTTTTTTCCTGCCCGTATATTTTCCCTATGGTACCGCCATTTTCCCTTAATTTGGTTCTTACATTCAAAAGTAACGAACCCGAACCACAGGCAAAATCCAATACTTTGTCCAATTTAGGTCTTGGACCTCTTACAGGATCTTGAGTATCTAAGATAACAATTCGGGAAAGAATGGTTGAAATTTGTTGAGGAGTATAAAACTCTCCTGCCTTTTTTCCTGAACCGGCGGCAAATTTGCCAATCAAATATTCATAAGCATCTCCAAGAGTATCGGTACCTGTAGAAAAATCAGCAATGCCTTCGGCTATTTTTGTAATTATCTTACAAAGCTTATCATTTCTTTCTTTGGAAGTTTTTCCGAGTTTTTCCGAGTTCAGGTTGATTTCAGAAAACAAACCTTTAAATGTGGTTTCAAACGATTCGTTTTCAATGTAACGGAACCCTTTTTGGAGTGTTTCCAATAAATCATTATCTTGAGTACGAGCCAGTTCGATAACATTACTCCATAAATATTTCGGTTTGATAACATAGTGAACTTTTCTACGCATCTGCATTTCAAAATTTTCTATATCCTCTTGGTTTTTGTCGTACCAGAATTGTAAAGGGAGAGGTACAATAAAATCATCTCGGTTATCTTTAGAAGAACTTTTGGGATAATCTTTTCCTAATTCCTTTTTGGCTGCTTCTTCATAGTTAAAAGACAGATACCGGAGAAAGAGAAACGAAAGCATATAATCACGAAAGTCATCCGCATTCATGGCTCCTCGCAATTGATCTGCTATAACCCAAAGTGTATCCCCTAATTTATTTTTATCTTGTTGTGTCATACTGTTTCTGTTTTAAGTTTTTTAGTTAAATATTTCTGGAAAATGAAATTCGTACTTTTCTGTAAAACCGGTAAAAATTCTTTTGAAAAGTTCTTTGTTGTCATCTCCCATTTCTACGGGGTCGAATATTGAATATTTACCATGGCTGAATAATTGTAATGCCCGTTCAAAAAGCACTTCATCTTCTAAACCGACAATACATTTATCAATTTTATCATATCCAAAAAAAGTTGCCGTTTTTTCTAAAATACTTCTCAAGGAATTAAAATGATAGGTATAAATTTTATTTGATTCACAGACTTTTTTTAATTCGCTCAGTATGGCTATATGATGAAAAAAAGGGGTATCTTTGGTATTTTGTAAAGCATATCCATCAGTTCCTTTACTATGTAAAAAATAACGTTTATACTGCAGTTTTTTTCTACCAAATTCATTGAAAAGTACGTTAAAGAACAAGCTGTGATGCGTTGAAATTACCGTTTTAATCATGTTACCTTTTGTGGAAATTAAATTACATAAATCACAAGCAACCGCAATAGCATTATTTTCATCAAGAGAGGATATGGGATCATCAATATAAATATACTTCACCCAACTGTATGCAGGGTCTTTATCAATAGCTAACTGACAAATGGCAAGAAAAAAACACCATATAAATAAGGTTTCTTCTCCTCTTGAGATTTTAATATTCTCTACAGTTTGTTCATTTCCGCCAACAATCATGCTTCGTGAAAAAGCTACGGTGGAGGTATCATAATCGATATCGAACTTTAAATCTACATAATTATTAAAAAATGATTCAATTTTGACATCCAAATCCAACTCATGTAATCCGTCAAAAAATACAGAGTCAGGATTTAATTTAAGTACTCGGTTGGTATCATTTTCAAGGTCATTATTCCAAAAAAATAAATCTTCAGTAAATGCATTGAAATATAAAGTATCCCGACTGGTTACATTACCATCAACATTAACCTTTTTTCCGGCCTGTTTAAATTCCATGGAAAGCCGGGTTTTACCACTACCATTATGAGCAAATAATAATACCAAATTTTTTATTGGGCGATTGTCACCTGTTAAATCCTTTCGGAGATGCTGGGCTACCTCTGTGAGGTTTATAAAATAAGTTATTTCACTCATGCTTTAATCATTCATTTTAGGAAACAAACCCTGTATCAATCCTTTCTTATGTAGTTTTAATTGTTCTATCTTTTCTGTATGGGCTGTAATTAAAGTATCTAAGGATGATAGGCAAGATGCGATTTTTTGTTGTTCATTGAGATTAGGGAGAAGAATAGAAAATTTTCTTACATTTTCCATTGTTAAAGCGGGCTGTGAACTTGAAGAAATGTATTTTGAAATTTCTTTTCCTTTAAAATTAGGTACATTGAAGTATTGAAGCAAAAACTTTGCATATATTTCTTTCTTGTTTGGTCTTATTCTTGAAACATTCGGAGCCAAATAATATTTATCATTCTCAGGAATCAAAGCCACTTCTCCAATTGTCCCTATATAAGTAAACATCAAATCATCTATAAATAATTTGCTTCTATTTAGCTTATTAAGTTCACTGTTATCAATATATTTAACATCAGACAATTCCAAACCATTATTTTTAATATTCAAACCTCTCAGGGCAATTATTTTTCCTTTATTTTCATAAACAATGTGCTTTGTAAATTCATATCCTGCCAATTTGGAAATATGAGCAATTTCTCCCAACTTTCTCTCTATCCACTCTCCATTATTCTCAAACTCCTTAAACCGAAATTTTGGTACTTTTTCTCCTTCTTGAGGAAATAGGTTTTGCATTAATCCTTTTTTGTGGTCTTTAAGCAGATCCAGCTTTTGAACTTGAGCTGCTATCATCTCATCTAAAGAGGAAAGGCAGGAAGCTATTTTTTGTTGTTCGCTGGGTAAAGGATATAAAATCGGAATATTCATAAAAACAGAATCAGTTATGCTCATTCTGTCAAATCTGGCACCAGTATTTGAAGCTTTTCTTATTGCGCTATACCAATGAATTGTTTTGAAATAGTACTCATAAAAATCGTTATTTTTATTTGTAAATCTAAAAACAGTATAAAGTGGAGACAGTACCCCTCTTTTCTTTGTTTTGTTTTTAGATATCGGACCTACTGGAGCAATATTCGAAATACGAGGATTATAGACATAGTCGCCATCTTCTACTATATAATAATTCTCTAAATTATTTTTATTTGCAATATCTTTATCAAAAAAGTCCCTTTGGTCTACGATGCCATCAATAGCGGAATTAGTAAAAACATTATTTATTAATCCATCTTTATTTTTTTTGACTATTTTTTTTGCGAGTTTCCCAAGTATTTTCTCCTCCCATTCCCCTTCATCCACAAATTCAGGAAAGCGCAATTTGGGTATTAATTCTTTTTTCTTACTCATAAGCATCTAATCCTGATATTTCACGTCCTTGGGCTAATTTATTTAATAGGGGTACTAGGTCTTCCATCAATGCTAATTCTTTAACCCTACGTTCTTTCCAGCCTAAGCTTAAGGGTTCTAATAAATCCGTAAGCTTTTCCCCGTCAAAAATCATCCGGCTCATGATCTCTTCTACAAAAGCTTTCAGGTCTGCTGTTTCTAATCCGTACTTGTGAGCTATGGTAGCCAGTTCTTTGTTGTGTTTTTGAACTTTAAATGTATTGTACCCTTGATAAAGCGACTTTACATCCTGACCGCTGTTCCAATCCAAACTGTTGATATATTCGGTTAAATCTTCTTCTTCCATTAAATTGGAATTGGATTTCAGCAAACTAATTACCTGTTCTTTAGTCATCTTATGCTTAGAAGGTTTCTTTTGCGTATTGTCTGCAATCAGATTCATGATATAATCATAGTCTATTATAGCAGAGGCAAACAATACAAATTCAAAATCCAGTTGTTGAATTTCGGGCGGTACTTCATCGCCTCCTTTTTGCTGGATTTCTCTTAGTCGCTTCGCTGTTTCCAAATACGAACTTCTAAATCTTTGTAAAGTTTCGTAAGGTAAAATGGTTTCGATGGTAGTTTTTTGATCTTCATCCAAGTCTGTATATTGATCAAGCTGGGTTTTAAGCCGTTGTACCTCTTTAAAGTTTTTCACAAAGGTAATCCTTGCAGCATCTCCTCTCAATCCGTATACTTCTTGCGGTTCATTAACAAGGTTTTGTTGTTGCATAAAATCTCCCAATTTATCTACGGCTTCTTTATATTTTTCAATAATTACCGGAGCAGGATCAACCAGCCAAATTTTTCTGGACTGTCCACTGTCTTCTCCCGAAAAAAGAGCGATAGCTTGATTTACGGCATCCTGCTGCGAACGGAAATCTAAGATATTGCCGTAAGGCTTGGAATCATTGAGCACCCGATTGGTTCGTGAAAATGCCTGAATAAGTCCGTGATATTTTAGGTTTTTGTCTACGTACAAAGTATTCAGGTATTTGCTGTCAAAACCTGTAAGCAACATATCCACTACTATGGTTATGTCAATTTTATTTTTATGTGGATAATCTTTATTACTATATTTTTGATCTTTAATGCGTTTTTGTACGTCCTGATAGTATAAATCAAACTCATGGATGCTATGATTCGTACCGTATTGTATATTATAATCGGTAATAATTTCCGTTAAAGCTCTTTTCTTTTCTTCAGGGTTTTGTGTATTGTCTTCTCTTTCCTGAATTAAATCTTCCTGAAGTTGCTTGATATCTGCTGCATTCTTTTGGCTTTGACGGTCTCCATCCTTAGCAATTAACTGTGCGGGTGGTGAAAATACACAAGCAATATTCAACGGCAGATAATCAGGATTTTCGCTTTGTTTCTTTTTCTGAACTTCTTTGAATAACTGATAGTATTCAATAGCATTGTTGATAGAAGCAGTAGCCAAAATAGCATTAAATTTTCTGTTGTTGGTTGCTCCATTATGCTTCTCCAAAATGGACTCCACAACCGCCTTTCGTTCAACCGTTTCTCCCTGATTTATTTTAGTAGAATTTTTGCCCTTAAAAAAATCTATGTGGAAACGCAATACATTTCTATCATCAATAGCATGAGTGATGGTATATTTATGCAACTCTTGATCAAATATATCTTTCGTCACTTTGTATGTTGCTTTTCCATCTTCTCTTATAACATTAGTCGCATTATCTCCAAAAATGGGTGTACCTGTAAAACCAAATAGCTTTGCATTGGGAAAAAACGCTTTTATCGCTGTATTATAATTTCCAAATTGAGAACGATGGCATTCGTCAAAAATGAAAACCATACGTTTATCTTTCAAAGGTTCTAACCTCTTTTTATAAATTTCTTTACCGTTTTTTTCCTTTGCTTTGTTATGCTTACTATCTTCCTCGGCTAAAGCCAAACCCAATTTTTGGATGGTAGTAACAATTACTTTGTCGGCATAGTCGGTAGAAAGCAAACGCCTTACCAATGTTTCTGTATTGGTATTTTCTTCTACACTCCCTTCTTGAAATCTATTGAATTCCTCCCGGGTTTGTCTATCGAGATCTTTCCGGTCAACTACAAATAAACATTTTTCAATATCAGGCATGTCTTTCATTAAAGTAGAAGCTTTGAAAGAAGTTAGGGTTTTACCACTTCCTGTGGTATGCCAAATATAACCGTTTCCTAAGTTTTGTTTAATAGAGTTAATAATAGCCTCTACTGCATAAATCTGATACGGACGCATCACAAGCAATTTTTGTTCGCTTTCCACCAGTACCATATATTTACTAATCATTTCTCCAAGTGTGCATTTTTTGAGGAATTTATCAGCAAAATCATAAAGATTATTAATCTTGTTATTATTAATGTCAGCTAATTCATAAACCGGAAGAAATTGTTCATCTGCATTAAATGCAAAATGCTCATTTTTATTATTCGCAAAGTATAAGGTTCTGCTTTCATTACTCACTATAAATAACTGCATAAAGCAAAGCAGAGAGTTTCCGTAACCATTGCCCGGTTCGTTTCTATAATCCACTATTTGCTGCATGGCTTTTCGCGGCGATATATCATACTTCTTTAATTCAATCTGCACCACAGGCAAACCATTGATTAAAAGAATAACATCATAACGTTGATGACTGTTTTCTGTATTAATGCGTAATTGATGTATAACTTCATAATTATTTTTACACCAATCTTTGATGTTTATCAAGGTATAGTGTAGAGGAGTTCCATCTTCACGCTGAAAGTATTGTTTTTCACGCAACATTTTGGATGTAGTAAATACATCCGAATTAATTATTTCTTCCCGAAGTCGAGAAAATTCACTATCTGAAAGATGAACACGGTTATGCTCTTCAAATTTGGCTTTAAAGTTTTCCTCAAGCGTTTTTCTATCAACAATATCCTGGCGATAATTATATTTTAAATTTGAAAGTTGTTTAATTAAATTTTTCTCTATTTCTATTTCTTTAATCATATATATATGTATATGCCAAAATGATATATTTTATTTCCTATTCTGTTAATTACAGATGGTTAATAATTTATCTGTTCTGTTAATAGTTAATTAGATAAAGAGTACAAATATACATAAAAAGCAACGCTTATAAATGATTATAAATCATTTTTACTATTCTAATGTTATCTCATCCAAGCCCTTAAGAAAATTCAATTTTTTCATTTTGAATGGGTATTTTTAAAATCTATTTTTATGTTAACTATAGGAAAAATAGTAAAATATAAGTTTAAAAATATGAATTACCGAAATAATGGGATCCGATGAGCCTTAGCGGTTATAGCAGATGCATTAGGATGGTTCTTACAAGTAAATCCGTTTTTGGGTGTAAATTCAGTAGATTT
>NZ_JAFNMG010000001.1:229509-456308 GCF_026537405.1 Apibacter sp. B3919
AGGTGAAAAAACGTAAAAAAGGGCTATAAACCGCGTAAACACAAGAAAACCCGCTTAAATAGCGGGTTTATTAGCAGAGAGGATGGAATTAGAACATTAATTGAATACCAACTACTTATAATTGTTGGTATCAAAAAGTATTAATTAAGGTTTTTAAAACTATTTTTTAAATAATTACAACACATTTTGTACGTATCAACTTGTTTCCAATCATTAAAGTTGAAATTTTGATTTTTTGACAGTACCTTTTCATAGTAACCCATTGAAAAGATTAATAATTCTAAAATTACTGTATTATTTTTTTTTAACCAGTTAAATTTTTCATTTGATATAGTGCCTTTTTTGTTAAGGTATAACATAATATTAAGCAGTTCGTTTTCGTTCATTTTTTTTTATGTATTTTTAGTGTAAACGCAATTTATAAAAAAAACAGGATAAAATTAATATGTTTAAAATCATATTTTGATTAATCCGTATAAAATCAAAGAGCTAACTATATAATTTTCAAATGTTAACAAATGGTTAATGCTTTGTAAAAATTTTTTAAAAAAAGTGGGTTGGTTATCGTGTGTTTATATTTTCATAAAAAAATTTTGAAAATTCATTTTTAAATATATATATTCCAAGCATATAACTGTTTATTTATAACCAAACCAGGAGCAAACCAGGAGCAAACTAGAAGCAAACCAGGAGCAAACTAGAAGCAAACCAGGAGCAAACTAGAAGCAAACCAGGAGCAAAACAGAAGCAAACCAGGAGCAAACTAGAAGCAAACCAGGAGCAAAACAGAAGCAAAACAGGAGCAAACTAGAAGCAAACCAGGAGCAAAACAGGAGCAAACCAGGAGCAAACTAGAAGCAAACCAGGAGCAAACCAGAAGCAAAACAGGAGCAAACTAGAAGCAAACCAGGAGCAAACCAGGAGCAAACTAGGAGCAAACCAGAAGCTAATGTAGAATGTATAATGTATAATGAAGAATGTATAATGAAGAATGAAAATGAAAATGAAAATGAAGAATGTAAAATGAAGGATGATGTTCTTTTAGAAAAAGAACTAAAAGCGCCCCCGCTTTTAAAAAAAGTAGGGGGAGAAAATAAAAATTCATCTGGGGAATTTTCTACAGATAAAAATTTTTTTTGATTTTTAGGAAATTTAAACAAGTCATTACATCACCTTAATAATAAACCTGTAAACGAACCTCATCACGAACCTTGATACTAACTTCGATACTAACCTCATCACGAACCTGTAAAAATATTTTACAGGTTAACGTTAAGTCCGATGTATAGGGTTGTTATGAAGGGCATGTAATTTTACAAAAAAACTCTTTTTTCGATTTTTAAAAGAAAAAAAGTAAGAAAGAAAAAAAAATAAAAAAAGAAAGAAACAAAAAAAGAAAAACCCCTCTTTTTTGGAAAAATTTTTTTTTCGATTTTTTCAATTTTGATTTTTTTTAAATAAAATAAAAAATCAATTCTACTTATCAGACTCACTTACCCCGAAGGGGAGAAAAGAAAAAAAGTTGCGCCAAAAAAAGAAAAGATAAAATAAGGCTATTTAAGATACTTAAATTATCCTAGTGGTAGTCTTGGTTGTTTTTGATAAAAAAGTTCGTCAAAAGAGCTAAAAACATTAAAAACGGGGGTATTAACTCTAAAGTCAAACATGTCAATCTTCTTTAATATGATCTTTTTTGGATTTATGCTTTGAATTTTCTAAAAAGTATATTCGATCAGTAAGATCAATAATTTTTTTGAGCAATTCGTTTTCTTGTTTTAGCAATCGAACACTTTCTTCTAAAGATTTACAACGGTCCTTAAGATCTTCTTTTATTAAATTTTCGGTAGAAGTAGTTTTTTCTTTTTCTATCAACATTTCGCCTTCTCCTGTTAATAGCCATCTTTTAGAAATGTTCAAATGAATACTAATTTTGTTTAATATGTTGTCACCTATAGACCTATTACCTTGTTTCATTTGTGAAAAGTTTGATCTATTAATACCCATAGCGCCTGCAAATTCACCATCTGTTTTATATCCTAGCTCTTCCTTTATCTGTAATATACGGTTTAATATGTCCATTCGTATAATATTGATATCATTATGTTTTACTTCAATTTTTTTAGTAAGAAGCATTTCTCCTTCTCCTGTTAATAGCCAAGATTTATTAAATTCAGGAAATACAGAAATAATTTTATTTATCATTGCATGGCTGAAATTTTTAGTTTTTCCTTTCTGTATATCGTAGATTGCCTGAGGCCTAGCAAGTCCTATTTTTTCAGAAAATGACTTAGGATTTAACTTTGTGTATACCAGAATGTTATTAAGTTGTTTTATTGTGCTCATTATCATAAATAAATAAAAGTTGAAACTTATTTTATTTATTTCTGTATTGTTTTGCCCTTAGTAAACTTTAAAAGTTCATTTTTAAGATCGTTTATTTCAAGTTTATATGATTCAACTAACTCTTCCAATAATTCAATTCTCTTATTAGCGTTTTTTAGTTTTTCTTCTGAAAGTTGTACGTCATAAAGTGCTATGTCAGTTATATCAGGATTTAAAACATTATTTTCGTAATTTTCAATTAACTTAATAGCACTTTGCGATATTTTTCTTTGTCCCTGCTCCCATCCTTGCACTGCTCTAATTGTAGTTCCAACAATATTTGCTAACCCTTCTTGAGTTAAATTATATTTTTTTCTAAATTCTTTAATATCTAATCTATTCATTATCAAAAAAATATATCATTTTAACATATATTTAACACTCAATGCGTTAGTTTTTATTTGTTTTATAACACAATGTGTTATACATTTGTACTTATTAACTTACTTACATACAAATATATGGAAAAAATCAATATACGAGGTGCAATCAACTCTCTAAAGGTGGAGGGGGGAGTGTTGAAATTTCCGAAGCCTCTTTATCGACCTTCTATAATCCGATCAATAGCCGGACAAATCACCTCCGATTCAGGTAAAAAATTTAATGTCTCTGCTTCATTAAATGAAACCATCGTAAAACGAGTAATGTAATAAAATTTATTATGAATGTCTTAACCATAAAAGAAGTGAGCGCGAGGACTTCATTGTCTGCCCGCACCATTTACAGAATGATAGACAAGGGCACAATAGGATTAGATGATACTTTCTTGGTGGGTAACATTAGAAAAAAAAGAGTTATAACCGAGCAGTGGGTTGAAGATTTTATAAATAAACACAGAAGGTATAATTAGAAAAAACCTTAAAAAATTGTCTTGTTATGGAAATAAATATAAAAATTAATATAGAATTTGGAGAAAAGGCCTTAAAAGTTTTAAAAAAATGCGGTAAAAATTTCTTAGATACTGTTGATTTAAACGAACCGACAGAAGAAAGTATAAAAGAAAACAAGAAAGAGGATAAAAAAAATATCCCGCCCGTAGAGCCTTTCTACAAACTCACCGACAATATAAAATTCGATAAAATTAAAAAAAAGATTAACTCTCTTATAAGGTTTAAAAAAAGTCAAGAAGTTAAAGAATTACTAAACCAATTCAATATCGATCGCATTTCCGAATTAGAGACAGAGAAATATAATGAGTTTTTCGAGCATTTACAGAAAATCATGTAGAAAACAAAAACGATCAAAAACCCTTTAACTGTAAAATCGCTAATCAAAAATTAGAATAATAAAATAAAAAAAAAGCCCTGCAGCAACAGGACTTAATCACAATAATATCAATTAAATATTATCATGAATACAATAAATGCAAATATAACTAAAAAAAGAGAAGTATCAAAAAAATTAGCTGAGTCAATTTTTCAAGAGTCTCTTGAGGTTTTATTCAACATAATAATACTTCCTAAAGAAAGCAATTTACATTACGAGATAGAAAAAATAGAAGGATCCATCGTAAGTGTTAAATTTTATTGGACAAAAGATTTTCAAAATTACGATTACTCCTGCGATTACTGGGAAGAAGTTATCGACTGTTATTCAACCCTCTACAACTTCAATAAACCTTA
This sequence comes from Apibacter sp. B3919, assembly GCF_026537405.1. Lineage (NCBI taxonomy): Bacteria > Pseudomonadati > Bacteroidota > Flavobacteriia > Flavobacteriales > Weeksellaceae > Apibacter > Apibacter sp. B3919. The sequence continues at coordinate 233,514 of NZ_JAFNMG010000001.1, forward strand.
TGACAGTATAATCGATGAAATAGTAGAGGACCTGGAAAGAGAAGTAAAAGTATATTTTTAAAACATTACAAAATGGATACTACAATAAAAGGCGTAAAACTTCTTTACGATGAAGCTTTAGAAAATAATAATATCACATTAGCGAAGGCATACGAAAAATACCTTAAAAAGGTAGACACTCAAGAGAATAGACACCAATCAATAATTAAAGGGTTTAAAAATAATCAAATACAAAGTGCATTTAGTAACGGTAAGACTTTTAAATCATTAAAAGAATACTTAGCATACCATGAAAAGGATATATAATTATTTCACATGGTGGTTGCTTACCATGTCAAGTATTGAAAAAATTCAAGAGTTCTTAAAAGAAGAAATAAAGTCATAGAAAATCTTAAAATCACAATGGAAAATAAAACAAGTATATACAAAAAACTATTTCAAGTAAAACTCGAAATAGGTAAACTTATAAAAAATGAAATAAATCCATTTTTTCAATCCAAGTATTTTGATGTAAACCAGCTCATCGAGCACGTTGAGCCTTTATTGCATAAAAATAATTTACTTCTTATGCAGCCTATAAAGGATAATAAAGTAATATCTACGATAACGGATATCGATTCAGGAGAAAACGTAACTAGTGAAATAGAATTGCCAGTATTTCAAGACCCGCAAAAAACAGGATCCGCCATTACCTATTACCGTAGATATACTCTTCAATCACTTTTAGGACTACAAGCAGAAGACGATGACGGTAATAAAACAATTCAAAATGCACAAAATAAACCCAAAATTACCCAATGGCTTACAGAAAAGGAATTTCAAGAGGCTATAAGATCAACGGATATAAAATTTTTAAGAGAATTTGGTGTACAGTGGAATACCCCGCCTAAAGGATTGAAGACGCAATATAAAGAAGCTATTAGAGAAAAAATTAAAGAATTAAAAAACAAATAATATGAGCGCATCAAGTGAACTTGCAGCTCAATATTCAGAGAGCTATTACATAGAAAATCAATACGAATACTTAATGAGTAATCAAGAATATATGACAGAAAAAGACATTTTAATAGAAGGACTTAAAAATAAGCAAAAAGTACTAAGTTATTCTTCGTTAAAATGTTTGGATAGCCCGATAAATTTTATCAACTACTATCTGCGCCCTAAAAAAACAAATGAAGGGATGATAACGGGGAGTGTTATAGATACTTTAATAACTACCCCTGATCTGTTTATTAAGAACTATGCAGTTTTAGAAGACATTCCATCTACTGAACTGCAAGTTAATTTCTGCCATGCAGTGGTTGAAAAAATAAAGAGCAAAGGAATAGACAAAACATCACCCATTTTTGAAATACTATTCAATGAAACATTTAAAGAGTTTTACAAAAAAGGAAGTTCGGAAAACTTAAAACATTTAATCCCTTATATATATTCAATTTGCGAAAATAAGCAAGTTATTAGCATTGTCCATTACCAAAAATGCAAAGATGTAAGTGATAATTTATTATCGCAAGATGAAATATTAGAGGAATTAGAGCAAGTTGAAGAATTTCAAAAAGCAATAGAGTTTGAATATAAAGGGTGGAAAATTAAAGGAAAATTAGACGCTTTTCAATCTAAAATTTTCTACGATTTCAAATATGCATCCGATTGCACACCTGAAAAATTTGAATATGACATGCGTAAATTCCAATATGATCTTCAATTTGGGATTTATTCCTTAGGTTTAATAATACTAGGATTAAGTCATAATCCTAAATTCAAATTCATTGTGTATGATGATAAATTTAACTATTCCATTATAGAAGTAGATGATGGGTATTTAGAATATGCTAGAAGAAAGGTTGATTTTAAGATCAATTGTTTAAACAAAATGATCGCTGAAAACGCTTTTAATAAATCCTATAATTTTTTCAGGTCTAAAACTAAATTTTACAAGCCTAAATGGATTGATGGGTTTGATAATGAAATATTTACACATAGATAAAATATTATGTTCTACAACGCAGAAAAACCCTTCGACATTCAAAAAGCAAAAGAATACTTTAATTGGTTGATAAACAATAAAAAAACCTTCGAATTAACAAAAAAACAACCCATACGAAGTATAAGTCAAAACAATTATTTGCATTTACTGTTAAGTTCTTTCGCTCTGGAATATGGAGACACCTTAGAATATGTAAAGTTAGAAATATTTAAAAAGAAATTGAATTCGGACATTTTTAAAACCGAACATCTAAATAAAAGAACGAAAGAGATTCGCGAAGACTGGAAGAGTACGTCAATACTCAACAGTAAAGATTTGACGATAGCAATAGACAGATTAAGAGCATATTCATTAAAAGAATTCGGTCATTACCTACCCGAACCAAATGACTTGAACTTTTTAAATGAAATAAGAATCAGTATTGAAAACAATAAAGAATATTTATAAATAATTAAAACAAAATAAAAAATTAAAACCATGAAAAAAGAAGAATTAGCACAATTATTAAATGGCCGTCAATATGGAGAAGAAATGATCTATGAAGAACACTTACAAGCCAAAGAAGACGGGCTTTTGGTTTGTTTCGGATATTCTGATGATTTATTGGAATTAAGAGGTATTGTGTTTAATGGAGTAGGAATTTATGGAGGAGGGAGTATTTTCCTGTATAAAGACAAAGATCATAAAATAGCAATTTTGGAAGAATCAAACTATGATGAAATAAAAGAAAGTTTAGAAGATTATAATTTGGATTTTATTTTACCAAAAATTCCTATTAAAATTCAATGGTGTCCAAAAGAACTAGACTGTTCATGGTTAATAACAACAAATATCCCTCATGCAACATTTGACATTTATGTTGATTATGAATTGTATTGCCGTGGGATCGTATTAGAATTAACGGATATAGAAAATTACTTAAATAATTAAAACCATGAAAGATTCAAATAGCAACGAGAAATACTTTTTTGAAATAAATAAAGATCAATACAATTTATTCTATTTCATTTTAAAAGATAAAAACGGAAATATTTATCTAAAAAGCGGTTCATATACACAAAAAACTAATTGTCTAAAAGGGATAAGATCAATAATAAGAAATTCTAAAAATGATGCACGGGTTATAGTTGAACAAACTCGTGATGAAAAATGGAAAGGCTCTTTGAAAGCCGAAAACGGTAAAACAAGAGCATTCAAAACAGCTTTTAACACCAAAGAAGAAGTTAAAAACTTTATTGAAATATTAAAAAATTTATCTCTAGAAACAGCCTTAATTGACAATACTAAAATAAAAAACTAAAATCATGAAACATTCTGCAAACAAGAAAAAATTTTATTTTGAAATACACACAGACGAAGCCGAATTAACCGATTTAAATTATCGATTCTATTTCGATTTGATAGACGAAAAGGGTAAAATTTTACTTAAAAGCTGGCAATTTACAAACAAAACTAATTGCCGAAATGGAATAAAAACAGTAATAAGAAATTCTAAAAATGAAGATCGGTTTGAGGTAGAAAAAATTTACGATCAAAAATGGATGGTACGTATGAAAACCGTTAACAGTAAAACAATAGCAATAATTCCTAAGGAATTTGATACAGAAGAAGAAGCTAAAAACTTTATTGAAGATTTAAAAAGCTTAACTCTTGAAACGCCTGTTGTTGACAATACTAAGATAAAAAATTAAAACCATGAAACACTCTACAAACAACGAAAAATTATATTTTGAAATAAACAAAGATCAATACAATTTATTCTATTTCAATTTAAAAGATAAAAACGGAAACATTTATCTAAAAAGCGGTTCATATACACAAAAAACTAATTGTCTAAAAGGGATAAGATCAATAATAATAAATTCTAAAAATGAAGATCGTTTTGGAGCAAAACAAACTTACGAAGAAACATGGGTCTTCTATCTGAAGGACGAAAACGGTCAAATAATAGCAGTATCACCTTATTATTTTGATACAATTGTGGAAGCTATAAACTTTATTGAAAATTTAAAAAGCTTATCTCTTAAAACCCCTGTTATTGACAATACTAAATAATCATGATATACCCAAGAAACAACAAAAAATTTTATTTTGAAATAGATAAAAATGAAGACAACTTATTCTATTTCCAATTAAAAGACGAAGAAGGTAATATTTATTTAGAAAGAGGCGCATATACGTACAAAACTAATTGTAAACACGGGATAAAATCAGTAATAAGGAATTCTAAAAATAGAGAACGTTTTATAATTAAACAAGCTTCTAATAAAAAATGGACATGCAGTCTTACAGCCGGAAATGGTAGAGCTATAGCATTTACCCCTTATTTTAAAACAAAATTTAGAATAGAAAAATTTGTTGAAGACTTACCAAGAAAAGTGCATTTAGCTAAATTTTCTGATAAAACTAAGAGAATTCCTCAGTGGACAATAAACAACTAAAATCTTTTTATTTATAAACATGTTCGCATGAGTAAAAGACTGAAATACGATCCCGATGAAGTAATAACGGTAGTTATGAAAAAGGAAATGTCAATGAAAAATTATTTGTCATTGATGGAGAAATTGAGAAAAGATGGATTTAACGGATGGAATTGTCAGGGGTATCAAACAGGTTTTTATTGTGGATATAAAGGGTACCTTGAAGTTATATGTGTTAAACATAAATTTCGATCAAGATATAACAAAAAATTAAGACCTGTTATAATCATGAAAAGAAGGGATAAATAAAAATCACTGCATAATAAAAAGACGATTTTGAGAAAGTCATTAACAGATCAACAAGTAGAAATAATTATACGCGAGTACTTGAATAAGCCCATAAAGAGAATAGCTGATGAAATAGGGAGTAACCATGGGACTATAATGCGTAAGTTAAAATCATTAGGGCTTGAAATACCTAAAGAAATCATTGAAAAAAGGAAACAGGCAGGGCTATTTAAAAAAGGATCAACCCCCTTTAATAAGGGTAAGAAAATGACAGAATACCTATCTGAAGAAGCTATAAAAAATAACTTAAAAACAAGATTTAAAAAAGGACAAAAACCCAAACAAACAAAAGAAAGTTTAGAAGAAGTAATACGCAATAAAATGGGCACCCAATATTATTATATAAAATCCCCCGTAGACAATATGATGGTGCTTAAGCACCGATGGTTATGGGAAAAAGAAACAAAAACCAAAATACCCAAAGGATATAATATAGTATTTAAAGACGGGAACGCCTTGAATTGTGTTATTGAAAATTTAGAATGTATAAGCAACAAGGAATTAATGGAGAGAAACACCATACACCAATATCCGGCGGAGATAAAAAGAACCCTACACTTAACTAAAAAAATTAAAGATAAAATAAAAAGAAAATGAACATATCCGAATTAAACAACAAATTATTTAAAGCCTTAGAAGGTATAGAAGAAGGTACATTAGAAATAGACAAAGCAAAAGCCATGGTTAACATAAGTACCGCAATAACTAATAATGCAAAATTAATCTTACAAGCCGCCAAAATGTCGGAAAATGTACAAATGGCAAACGATCTATTTAGCCTAAAACAAGAGATGTTAACCTTAACCCCTGACAATACGTATATGAAAAAAAACACTTTTGCAAAAAAGCTAGGATATAACAATGTCTCTGAAGCATTGGCAAACATGGGTAAAGATAATTTTGAAGAAAAGTTTAAAGAACAAATGCAATCATGGCAACCTGAAAATAACAACAAAAATTAAGACTATTTTAAAAGTTTTCATAATGGAAGAAAGAGACAGTATCATATTTTATAGAAGTTTTTTTGAATCAATAAAACAACTACCTTCTGAAACACAAGCAGAGGTTTACAATGCAATATTTGAATACTCTTTAAACTTCAAAGAGGTTGAATTAAGTGAAATACCCAAAGTGATTTTTACTCTAATAAAACCGCAACTGGATGCTAATATTCGTAAGTATGAAAATGGCAAAAAAAAAGGAACCAGGAGCAAACCAGAAGCAAAACAGAAGCAAGCCAGGAGCAAACCAGAAGCAAACCAGGAGCAAGCCAGGAGCAAACCAGGAGCAAGCCAGGAGCAAGCCAGGAGCAAACCAGAAGCAAACCAGGAGCAAGCCAGGAGCAAACCAGAAGCAAACCAGGAGCAAGCCAGGAGCAAAACAGGAGCAAGCCAGGAGCAAACCAGAAGCAAACCAGGAGCAAGCCAGGAGCAAACCAGAAGCAAACCAGAAGCAAAACAGGAGCAAACCAGAAGCAAACCAGGAGCAAACCAGAAGCAAAACAGGAGCAAAACAGAAGCTAATGTAGAATGTATAATGTATAATGAAGAATGTATAATGAAGAATGAAAATGAAGAATGTATAATGAAGAATGAAAATGAAGAATGTAAAATGAAGGATGATGTTCTTTTAGAAAAAGAACCAAAAGCGTCCCCGCTTTTAAAAAAAGTAGGGGGTGAAAATCAAAATTTATCAGGTTTTTATTCAACAAAAGAAGAAAGAAAAAAAGATTGTGAGGAAATAGTAAATAATTTCAATGATAGATGTACTTACTTACCAATAGTCCAAAAAATAACGGACAAAAGAATATCATCGGTTAGCGCAAGGATAAAAGAATTTGGAAAAGAGAAAGTAAATGAGGTAATAGACATGGTGTCGGAGTCGACATTTTTAAATGGGCAAAATAAACAAAGCTGGACAGCTGATTTTGATTGGATTATGAGCCCTGCTAATTTCATTAAAATTTTAGAGGGAAATTATAAAAACAAGGATTTAAGACATGAAACAACCGATGAAGATTTCACAATTAATAGATGAAGAAGGATTGAGAAATTTAATACCCAAACGCCCAACACGGCCTTCTACTTATAACTATTTAAAACAAAATAATCCTGAACATCATATTGTAAAAGATTATGAAGCAGCATTATATGCTTATCAAGAATACCAAAAAAAAGCAAATGAAGCTGAGGGCATTATTGAAAAAAAAGAAGTTATAAAGCCTATTGGGACCATGGATGTAAAAGAATTAAAAAAATATTTCTGTCAGGCGTTTTATAAAGTAAACAAGGAAAAATTCAATCCAAATGCAAATGATGGAGAAGCAAATCAATTTTTATGCACCTTACTTTATTATTTTGCTAAGTCAGATAATTTTTACAAAAGTAATCTTTTGTACAAAGGAGATAAAATCACACATGATTTAAATAAAGGATTACTTGTAATAGGGGGATATGGCTGTGGAAAAACTTCATTTTTTAAAGCTTTCCATTATCTATTTAAAGTATGCCTGGAACAAGATATTTCAATTAAAAATCTAAATGGAGATCTTATAAAATTAGCCAGATACAAACAGTTTTTTAAATACTTTACGGCAAATCAAGTTGTAGAGAAATATGAGGTATGCGCAGAGCCTGCTGATAAAGATTTCTTTTGGCTGCAACAAAACAATGGACGTGCCTATTATGATGATATTTTAACAGAGCGAGAGGCAAACAACTATGGAAAGGCTGAAATATTCAAAGATATACTGGAAAAAAGATACGATTTGGGAAGTACAACTTTAATAAGCTGTAATTACCACAAACGCTCTATCAAAGATAAAAATGGGAGAGTCGATGTTTTGGAAAATGTGAATTCTACCTTGTGGCAATTTGGTAAAAGATACGGACCACGTATATACGATCGATTATTCTCCATGTTTAACATTATTGAATTAAAAGGAAAAAGCCTTAGAAGGTGACCTATTAAAGACTGTAAAAAAATGATGAAAATAAGTAAAAAAGAAAAAGATAAATTATTTCATGAATACGTGGTTTTATCCATGTTGTTACTCCATGTAATAGATCGGTTAAAAAGAATACAGGAATTCAATGAAAGATCCAAAAAATTTAAAGAAAACTTAGAATTTAACGCAAAAGAAATTGAGGAGTTAACCGATAAAGTATTTACAATAAAAAAGATAAGTGGATCTACCTACATTCAGGATCTCGCCCAAAAAGTGGAAACAGTTATCCGTAAAAATTATGTCACAATTTAAACTCCAACAAAAAACACTTTAACGGAATTATAACCATATGAACAACTTAACAGGAAACTTAACTCACGGAAGTTTATTCACGGGGATTGGAGGATTTGACTTAGGCGCGGAAATGAGTGGAATAAAAACATTGTGGGGGTGTGAAATAGAAGAATTCAATGTAAAAATAATAAAAAAACATTTTCCTGAAACAAGAATTTATAAGGACATAGTTACTATGCAAACACCTGAATATGTAGATATAATAAGTGGAGGATTTCCATGTCAAGATATAAGTATAAGCAACATAAGTAAAGAAAATTTTATAGATGGTAAAGCAAAAGGAATTAATGGGAAAAGATCAGGATTATGGACTGAAATGTGGCGAATTATTAGGGATGTTAGACCCCGATACGTTATTATTGAAAATAGTCCAATGCTTACTGTTCGAGGACTCGGAAAAGTTTTACACGACCTTACCAAAATCGGGTATGTGTGAATGGCAAAGTTTATCGGCTACGCAATTTGGATACAATCATAAAAGAACCCGATTTTACGGTATTGCCTACCCCTACGAAAAGCGATGCATTAATAATACTTCAATCTTCATTGAGTTACCAAATAGTATTACTTAAAAAACTATCAAGACAAAACCCTATATCAGTGCCAATTAAACGGTTTAACGGCAAATCAAGCTATGAATTTTTACGAATGGATGATGGGTTTTCCAAAGAATTGGACAAAAGAAGAATAAGTTCATTGGGAAATGCAGTAATACCGGAAATCGCACATTATCTTTTTGAATGTATTAAAAAGTTTGAATTTAAAAATTAATAAATCATACCACAAAATGAAAGGAGAAATTACCCATAAAGAAAAAAAACAAGCAAGAAAAAAAGCCATTGAAAATATAAATAAAGCTAAAGAAATAGAAGCCGAAAAAATAGAAGCAGGAAAAAAATATTACCGAAAAGATAAAAGAACAATAGCGTTGAGATAAAGAACTATTAAAAAAATAAAATTATGAAAAAAGAAAATTTTCTTAACAAAATTATCAGAAAGCTAAAAAAACTATTCAGTAAAAGCAAGATAAACAAAACACTAGGGAAAGCATCACCATGTGTAACTTTAATGAGCGAATCAAAAAGTGAAACAGAAGGGGAGTTTTCACCTAGTGCAACCTTAGGAATTCAGTCGCAAAGCTATACAAAGGGGGATTTGTCACCCAGCGCTACTTTAGGATATAACTCGAAAAGTAAAACAGACGGGTGGTTTTCACCAAGCGCAACTTTGGAAGAAAACTCCAAAAGCCAAACACAAGGGGTCTGCTCACCATGTACTACTTTAGGTAAGATATCAGAAAGCCGCACTGAAGGGTCGTATTCACATAGTGCAACATTTGGGGATCATTCACAGAGCTATACAAAAGGAGAAAGCGCATATAGCGTGACTTTGGGTAAGTATTCACTAAGCTCAACAAAAGGTAAAAACTCCATTACATGTACGGTAGGTAACAGATCAATAGTAAAAGCGCATCATGGATTAGTAATTATTGTTAAATATGATAAAAATAACAATCCATTAACAGCGTATTCTGCGCTAGTTGGAGGTAAAATATTAGATGTAACTATTGAACCAGATAAATATTATGGGTTTGATAAAATAGGAAAATTCAGAATGTTTACGGAAGACGAAGTTTTAGAAATAGTAAGACCATTTTATTAAAATTAAAATTAAAATGATAATATCATCAAAAAGATGGATAAGAGAATCAAAATTTGATATAGGAGATCAAGTATATATTAAAAATGATAGAGAGCAGCGAATAGTTTTTATAATTGAAGTAATAGTTTCATTATATGAAATAAAATATAGAACAAGGTGTATGGAGTTGGTTGATGTATTTTTTGAGTTTGAATTGTCTAAAGAAAAAAGGATCTTTTAACTATATAAAATAAAAAAACATTAAAAAAAGTAAAACCATGAAACATTCAAATAACAACGAAAAATACTTTTTTGAAATACACAAAGATTATGACGGCCTTTTTTATTTCCAATTAAAAGACTATGAAGATAATATTTATTTAGATATAGGTAACTATACACAAAAAACCAAATGCGAAAAAGAGGTAAAAGGAATAATATATAACTCTAAAAACGAATATCATTTTAAGTTATGGTCAATTTACGATGGAAAATGGATAATCCTTTTGAAAAAAGGAAATGGTTTGACAAGAGTAATCACTGATGAATTTGATACACGAGAAAAAGCTGAAAATGTAATTGAAGATTTAAGACATTTGTCTCTTAAAACTCCTGTTATTGACAAAACTAAATAATAATAATTTAATAAACTAAAATCATGACACTCACAAATAACAACAAAAAATTTTATTTTGAAATACACAAATATAAAGACAATTTATTCTATTTCAATTTAAAAGACGAAGAAGGGAACATTTATCTAGAAAGTGATTTATATGTACGAAAAACTAGTTGTCAAGAAGAACTAAAATCTGTAATAAGAAATTTTAAAAATGAAGATCGGTTTAGAGTAATACAAACTTTCGATAAAAAATGGATCTTCTTATTGAGGGACGAAAGCGGTGAAATAATAGTAGAATCACCATCATTTGAAACAAAAGAAGAAGCTATAAGCTTAATTAAAAATTTAAAAAACTTATCTCTAAAAACGCCTGTTGTTGACAATACTAAAATAAAAAACTAAAAACATGAAAAAAGAGGAATTAGCACAATTATTAGATGGCATTCAAAATGGAGCAGAAATGGATTATGAGCAAATACAAGCCAGAAAAAATAGGCTTTTGGTTTGTTTCGTGGTTTCTGATGATTTTTTGAGATTAAGAGGTATTATGTATAAGGATGTAGTTTATGAAAAAGATACTAAATATCTATACATAGGTGAAGATGGAGATTTAACCTGTATATCACAAAAAGAAATAGAAGAAATAAAAATGTTCTTAGAAGATTATAATTTGGGTTTTATTTTACCAAAAATTCCTATTAAAATTCAATGGCGTCCAAAAGAACTAGACTGTTCATGGTTAATAACAACAAATATCCCTCATGCAACATTTGACATTTATGATGATGGAGAATTGTATTGCCGTGGGATCGTATTAGAATTAACGGATATAGAAAATTATTTAAATAATAAATATAAAAAATGAAAAACAATAATATCACAATAACATACAGACAAGCAGAGGAATTCAATTTAATGTTAGATGCTCTAAAGAAAATATCAAAAGATTTTCAATCCACAGATCAATTACGTGAAGATTGTAATGAAGATTACGGACTTGATTATGAAGAATGCTTAGAAATGTCTTATGAAAATATCCAAAGTTTAGCGGAACAAACGTCAAAAGGAATAAGAAAAATAAATATAAACAAATGAAAAAAACAAATAACACCTATATACCAATTAATTTTTCAACTCCGATGATTCAAGCTATACTAGCTGAAGATAAAACCATGACAAGAAGAATAATTAAACCACAGCCAATAAAACAAAGGGAAGTAGAACAAGGGGAAAAATATCTGTCAGGAGCAACTGAGGAGGGAATAACAAGCAAAGATATGGCGAATGTAGATATTAATATTGATGATTTGTTAGAAGAAAATCCAATAAAAAAAGGAGTTATTCTATGGGTAAGAGAAAAATGGGGGTATAGTGGATATAGTGATTATTTAAAAGAACCATATTTATATAAAATCAATTATGATACCGAATATGATAGTTTTATAGAAAACTTTGAATTAAAGAAATGGGGAAGACCTATACTCATGCCAAAAAAAGCCGTGAGGATATTTCTTAAAGTAACGGATGTAAGGGTTGAAAAGCTACAGGATATTACAGAAAAAGACGCTATAGAAGAGGGGGTTGAAATGTTCGAGGACTATGTAAGTAGGTACAAAGATTATTATCATGAAAGTGGATTTAATTTTACATCCGCTAGAAAAAGATTTCAATCTCTTTGGCATTCCATATACGGAATTGAAGCGTGGGATGAAAATCCGTGGGTATGGGTATATAGCTTTGAATGGATTGACAAACCCAAAGATTGGAAGTATTAATTCTAAAAACATAATTATTCATATAAGTAATCTAAAAAATAACAGAGCTTATAAAAATTAAAAAATGGAAAATAAAGAAGAAATTAAAATAAGAAAAAAACGAGAGAACCCTGAAAGCCGGTTACAAAGAGCATGTATCAAATGGTTTAAGTTACAATATCCCAAAGAAACCATTTTCGCTATTCCAAACGGAGGGAAAAGAGGCAAAATAGAGGCGGCCATAATGAAAGGAGAGGGAGTTATGGCCGGGGTCTCCGACCTTTTTCTTATGCGTGGAAAAGAAGGGTATCATGGGTTGTTTATCGAAATGAAGGCAAAAAACGGAAAATTACGAGAAAATCAACGAGTGTTTATCGAAGACGCAGAAAGAAAAGATTATAAAGTAGAGGTATGTTATTCATTAGAAGAGTTCATTGAAAAAGTAAATAACTATTTGAATAAAAAATAAGAAAACTATAACCAATAAAATGAGAGATTTTAAAAGATATGATGATATTCCTAAAGTCCTGAAAATAAAGGTTTACGAATATTTTAAATCAAATGAAGAAAATACAATCCCCGCCTTATCAAAAATATTTAATATCTCACCGGCTCAACTCTCAAGGATTATAACAGAAATGCAATTGGAAGAAAAAATACAACTTAAAGTATAACTTTAAGTAAAACAAATTAAATAACATTAAATCAATTTGTTGAATAAATAAAAATTAAGTATTTTTGTATAAATACTATTATTAAAAAATCTAAAAAAGATGGAAAATCAAAATTTAAGTTACGGGGGAAAGTTGGTAGGGTTAAATAACACTCCTACAGGAAATGAATTAGTTTACCAATTTAAAAAAAATGTAGCAGCTAAAATAGATACCTTAAATGATTTAAGAGCTACTTCTGAATCACAGGAACAGAAAAGATTGTGTTCTGTAGCAATAACGGAATTAGAAGGGGCACTTCTATGGGCAGTAAAGGCATTAACTTTTGATAAGTAAGCTAACTACATCAACATTTAAGAAAAATAATTTTAAACTAAATAAATCTCTTTGGAAGTAATTTTTACCGGTACATTAAAAGGTTCAGACAAGTATATACATCAACAACTATCTAAGTTAAAAGAATGTGGGTTAGATCAATTTCATTTTATAAAAAAAATTGATATTGACTATTCTATCCTAGATCAAATAGAAAAGATAATTAAACTTGTGTTTAATATATCCGATGATATTTCCTCTAATTCTAAAAAACTTGAATATGCCCAAAGCAGAATGATGTATGTTCATTATGCAAGAAAGCTGGGATTATCTACTTATGAGATTAGTAAAAAACTAAATAGGCACATAACCAGTGTCTATTTTTTTATTAAAAAATTTGATGAAGACATCCAATACGATAAAAATTTTATACAAAAATATATACAGGTCGAAAAAGAAATTAAGAATAATTTAAAGTTTGATACAATTTAAAAGTGAAAAATAACCCTTGATATGGCAAAGTATAGCAAAGAGATAGTAGAAGAAATAACCGATTTAATAAAATCCGATAGTTATACCGTTACAGAGATATGCAAAAGAGTTGGAATTGCCGATTGTACCTATTTTGAGTGGCAAAAAGAAAAACCCGATTTTTCCGAGAAAATAAAAAAGGCAAAAAAAGAGAGACGTAAAATGTACGCAGTAGAAGCTGAAAAATCTTTATTAAAAAAAATTCGTGGATATGAAGTTGTAGAAACAAAGACAGTAAAAAAACCAAAATCAACGGAGATAACAACAACAACAAAACATATCCTTCCTGATACCGCAGCAATAATATTTGCTCTTACTAATCAAGATCCCGAAAATTGGAAAAACAAACAGTATAATGAACATACAGGAAAAGATGGTGATAATTTGTTTAAATCATTTGACGCCTCAAAAATACCTACCGAAAATTTAAAAAAGGTTGAAAAAATATTAAGTGAAGGACAAAACAACAGCTGAGTTTAATGAATGCACCGTGCCGGTATAATCCATTATTAGAAGCCCGTATAGAATTATTCAAGCGCAAAAATTTTGAGTTTATAACTGATAGGGATGGAAAGTCTCACAAAAAACAAAACGATTGCTTTCAACTATTGACAGACGATGTACATACAGACGTTGTGTACGGAGGAGCCGCAGGAGGAGCAAAAAGCTGGACAGGGTGTACCTATTTAGCTTTTATGAGTCTTTTATACCCAGGAACAAAATGGTTTGTAGGTAGAGAGACCTTAGTTGATTTAATGACTTCAACTTGGCAGACCTTCGGCAGAGTGTTTAAACAATATGGTATTGATAAAGATTACTATAAAATAAACGAAAAATATAATTTCATAGAATTTATCAATGGAAGTAGGATAGATTTTTTAAAATTACAATTCCTTCCGAAAGATCCTTTATATGAAAGATTCGGATCTAAAGAATATACAGGAGGATGGATTGAAGAAGCCGGACAAATTAATTTAGGGGCTTATGATATCCTTAAAACTAGGATTAACCGATGGATGAATGATAAATATGACTTAATCGGAAAAATATTTATTACTTGTAATCCTAAAAAAAATTGGCTTTATAATAAATTTTATAAGCCCTATATTAAAAAATTACTACCTCCACACGTTGTTTTTTTACAATGTTTGGTAACTGAAAATCCTTTCATCGATTCCGGTTATATAAAAAACCTTCAAACGTCTAATAACAAGGTATTAATAGAAAGGCTTTTAAAAGCTAATTGGGATTATGAAGATAACCCGAATGCTATGTGTGCCCACGATACCATTTTACAAATATTTAATAATATACTATCAGTTAAGAATGGAAAGTATTATATAGTTTGTGACGTTGCTAGGTTTGGTTCTGATGTAGCTAGAATAACTGTGTGGAATGGTTATGTTCTTATCTACCAAAATCAATTTGATACCTCGAAACTAACGGATATTCAAATGAACATAAAACATTTGCAGCAAAAATATAAAATACCGAATTACAGAGTATTAGTAGATGAAGACGGGGTTGGTGGTGGAGTGGTTGATAATTGCAATGTGATTGGGTTTAAAAATAACTCTAAACCTTTTAATGAGGAAAATTATAAAAATCTTAAAACCCAATGCGCTTATAAATTAGCGGAAAAGATAAATAATAATGAAATAGGGTTTGAGGCGGAAATAAGCGAAAGCGAGAAAGAAAATATAATCCTGGAGTTAGGAAATCTTCAAACTTGGAATGTTGACGGTGACGGCAAGTTAGAGGTTAAACCGAAAGAAGAAATTAAAGACACTATTGGACATTCACCCGATTGGTTAGATTGTTTTACTATGAGGATGTATTTTGAATACATGGATACGGGGGTATTTGAAAATATAACTAAAGACACTTTTGGTTTTCACTAAAAATAAATAAATATTAAAATATTGATAATGGGAGTAAATAAAACGTTTGATGAGTTATTGTCAACTAAAGATATAAGCGGTATTTTGTCAATACTGGATAATAACAGCGAAAACGCGTTAAGTAATATTAAAAAATATAATGTAAACACGCATAATATAAATGATAGAGAAGATAAGATTTTAACCAATGAAAAAGGAGAACGGATAGGCCTAAAAAAACAATGGAAGTTGCCTATAAATTATCCAAAATACATCAATGAAATTTCCTTAGTTATGCTTTTTGGTAATCCGGTTAAATGGAATCAAATATCGAAAAAAACGGATAATGCCTACCATAAGTTTTTGGAAGTTTTAAAGAAAATAAGATTTGACTATGCTATAAGACAATGCAAAAGAATTGCCGGAGCTGAATCGGAAAGTGCCTTATTAATCCATTGGGAAAAAGAAGAAGGAGGACTACCGGATATTTTGGCTAAACCCTTGTCAAAATCCCTCGGAGATGATTTGTATTATTCAAAAGATCAATTTGGTAGATTACTGAATTTCGCCAGAGTATATAACTTAAAAGTCGGCAGCGATGTAAAACAACATTGTGATATATATACTAAAAAAAATATTTACAGATGTGTTAAATCTAATATAGGGTGGGATGTAAATATAGAAATTAATTTAGCTGGCAAGATACCGGTAATTTTATTTCAACAAAATACAGAATTCGGGGACGTGAATCCTCTTATTGAAAGGCAAGAATGGTTAGCGTCTACTAATGCTGATACCAATGATTATTTTTCTTCTCCAATCCTTAAACTTCATATAGATAAAATAGCTTCCATGCCGGAAAAAAACGACCAGGGCAAAATAATCAAATTAACCGGTGAAGGAGGGGCCAGTTATTTAACTTATGATTCTTTACCGGAAGGAAAAAAATACGAAATGGATTTTTTAGATAAACACATACTAAGGGGAGCGTTTACACCTAGTATAGATTATGAAAACATTAAAGGCACAAGTAATATGTCCGGTAAAGCTTTAAAGCAATTAATGATATTAGCTAAAATAAAAGCAGATATGAATAAGGAAATATACGGGGCTATGTTGGACCGTTTTTCTAATTTGATTATAGCTATTATTTCAAATATTCTAGATGTTAAATTAAAAGAAGAATGTAAAAAATTGATTATAACCCATGAATTTCAAGAACCATTTGATGAAGACATCTCAACCTTGTTAAATGATTTAATAGAGGCAAAGCAGAACGAAATTATTTCGCAACAAAGCGCCGTATCATTAAATCCTTATGTAACTAATGCTTCAGAAGAATTAGAGAAAATTAAAATAGAAAAAGAGGAAAAGGTAGAAAAAGAAAGAGCCGTAAATATTTTTGAATCCGGTATTTAATCTTAAAAATTTAAACTAATGGAAATAAAAACTAAATTTAGCGTAGGAGATACTATATATATTAAAAACGACAGTAAACAATTAGAAAACTTTATAATTGAAATACTAATAACCATGAATGAAGTAAGGTATAAATTAAGAGATGAAAGCGGGTCGGGGGTATATTATGAATTTGAACTGTCGAAAGAAAAGGACCTATTAAAAACCTTATAAAAACTAGGTAAAAAGTAAAATGATTGACGATGCCCATAAAAGAGTAGATGAGTATACCATTCAGATTGAAAAACTCTATGAAAAATATACAAATCTTTTAATTGAACTAATACTAATTCATAGAATTACCTTACATAAAAAGGCATTTACTTTTTATGATTATCCGTTTGCTGAATTGGTAAAGAATATACTTCGAAATATGTATTCAGAATTATATTCCTCATTGAAAGTTTCAATTACTAAGGAATGGAACCTGTCCAATACTAAAAATGACGAGTTAGTAAAAAAAATAAAAACAATCAAGAACAAGGATAAGTTTTTGAAAAGAAACGACGCCCCCTTACATGCTTTTTTTGAACGCAAAAGATACGGTTTAAACTTGTCCGATAGAGTTTGGAAATTAACCACTCAACACAAAAAGGAGTTAGAATTGTGTATAGACGCTTGTTTGCGTAGTGGACAATCTGCACATTTATTGAGCATCGGCATAAAAAAATATCTTAACGAACCGGACAGGCTTTTTCGGAGAATTAAAGATCAAAACAACAAATTAACTTTATCAAAAGCAGCGAAAGAATATGCGCCGGGGAGAGGAGTTTATCGAAGCAGTAAAAAAAATGCCTTACGCCTGGCAAGAACTGAAATTAATATTGCATACAAAACTGCAGATGTTGAAAGATGGAAAGATATGCCCTTTGTCGTGGGCTATGAAATAAAAAGAAGCAAAAACCCGTATCCCTGTAAAATATGCGATTCATTAAAGGGTAAATACCCTAAATATTTTCAATTTGTAGGGTGGCATCCGCAATGTTTATGCAGTATGCTTCCAATTTTAATGACACATGAAGAAATGCTTAAACTTAACAACTATACGTTGCGTGGAAAAGAGCTTGACTGGAAAAGTGTAAATGAAGTGGAAGAGTTACCTTCAAACTTTTTACTTTGGTTAAGCGAAAATCTTAAAAGAATTAATACAGCAAAGTCTCTACCTTATTTTATTAGAGACAATAAAGATATTTTACCTATAAAGCCCATTTTCCAAAACCTGTGATTAATTAATTTTTAACCTTCTTTTATATTCCTGTATGCTACAGGAAAGACTCTTGTTTTTTATAGTAATTATTTAGTAATTACCCGTTTAAATCAAGCGATGCGCTCATGCCGTAATGTATTTTTGTGCTACAAAATATTTTGTAATGAAAGAAAAAATAAAAACAGCGCTAAAAACTAAATATAAAAATTTAGGGTTTGGAGAAAAAGCATTTAACGGGATGGCTAGTTATTTAGCTGATAACGTAACAGTAGAGGGAGATATTGATACCGCTATCTCAGGGGTTGAAAATCTTCTTAAAGCATTTCAAGGAGAAGTAGATACGGTTCGTCAGGAAAAGTCCCTACTACAAAACAAACTTGCTGAACTTGAAGGCTTAAAAAATAAACAGGAACACGGTAACGAATCTAATTTATCGGGGGCTCCGAATTGGTTTCTTGATTTCAAAAAGGCAAATGATCAACTTATTGCCAGTATTGCTGAACAAAATAAAAAATTATTGGAAGAGCAAGGGAAGGAAAAAAGACAGCAGCTTATTACTAAATATGTTAAAGAAATGGAAATACCGGAAGGACGCATGATCGGTGTTAAAATTGACGATCATCTGAAAGAGGATGAAATAAAACAATTACTTTCTGAAATTAAGCAATCTACAATAAATCTAGAAGTACCTACCAAAAAAACAGGAATTCAAGTAACCAATGATGCAATGTTAGCTCAAGAAGAAAAAGATTTCGTAGCAAGTTTGCCGAATAAATCATAATAATAAAAAAATGGGAGTAAATTTTAAAGAAACAAAATATGTAGGCAGTAAGCAGCCTTATTGGCGTGGAGAAAGTAAAGTGCTGCCCGGGGGGTTCAATATCACTAATAAATTACCAATAGGGACTTTTATTCCTCGTGGATCTTTTGTTAAAGTTGATTTTGACAAATTAGAAGCTACAATTATCAAATACGTGGTTATAGTGGGTGGTGGAACCGCTTCTAAGCCCAGAATACCTAAAGGGTCCTTGCTATGTAAAGGAGATGTTGTCATGAAAAGTGGAGGAGAAGAGGTGAAAATTACCGATATTGATACTGATGATACCACGTTTGACACGATTACATTATCAAAACCGATTCAGGATTTAAAAGAAGGCGATATACTATATGATCCTACTAATATCCCAGAATTTGTTGTTGAGTCCGACAAAACAGTAGACGACATTAAAGACACAACCGTAAGTATTTCGTGTGAAGCGGTTATCCTTAAAAACGTGTTGGGTGCCTTTCCTGAGGAATGGAAAGAGGGCCATTATCTTAAAAAGAATCATAATATTTTATTTATAAATCAATAATATGCCACCAATTTTATATAGCTCCATATTTGGAGGATTAACTAAAAGAGTGCAAATACGCATAGATGAAGCTTCGCGACAAAATAAATTGTTGTTTGACTTACCTGTTTACGAAAATTATTTGCCATGGGATATCCCGACTGTTGGGTTAAACTTTGAAGAAATTATAGGTAAATATAGTTTATCGATTGCCGCTGCGACTATAGATGAAAACGCTAAAGAGCCGATTCGAGGACCTCAAGGTTTGAGTACACTTAGTGCAAAAAATCTTACACACGCACATTCTTTTCCGTTGACGGTGCAAGAGTACAGAAAAGTATTAGAATTGATAAACAGCCGTTTTTTAAACGATCAACAAAAAAATAATGAATTAATGAGAATCATGTTCGGTACGGTTAAAGATGCAGTGGAAGGAGTACAAGCAAAACTTGACATGATATTTTTAGGGGCATTATCCAATGAAGGAATTTATAATATAAATGCAGATAATAACCCTGAAGGGATTAAAACGAGTATTGATTATAAAATGCCTGACTCCAACAAAGGAGTCGCAACCGTAGAGTGGGTGGAATCTAATGTAAATACCGTGGATCCTTTTGAAGATATTCAGGGAGTAGTGGATGCGGCCCAAAATATAAAACTTTCTGAAATATGGATTTCTCAAGCAAAACTAAGTTTTATATTGAAGTCAAAAAAATTAAAGCAAGTTATTTTTGGCGTGGATAAAAGTAACAGTCCGCTTTTACTAAGTCAATTAAATGGATTTATGGAGAGCAATGAATTACCGAAGTTTAAAGTGATTCGCCGCCAAACAAATGTACGTTTACAGGACGGGTCATTAAAAACAATAAGTCCTTTTAACGGTAAAAACTTGGTATTTGTACCTGAGGGCAAATTAGGCGTTATTAAAAATTCATACACTAATAGCGAATTAAAGCCGGATGACGGGGTAACATATTCTAATTACGGACGAATTCGAATAGCACAATGGGGAGTAGGTGAGAAACAAAATTCAAATCAAACCGATTTTATTAAAGCAGAAACCATAGCCTTACCGGTATTTAATTCAATTAACGGGATATTTAGTTTAAAAACCGAAAAATAGTTAGATAATCCCATGACTTATAAAGAATACTTATTAGCAACGTTAGCTCCATTTGGAGTTGAGATTGCAACCGTTGATTTAATCATAATAAATCAAAAACTTTCACCCGATAAAGAAGTAAAGACCGAAGAAGATGTGTTGCTTTTGAAAAAAACACTCTTTAAAGAATTCAGCATATATCTTCCAAAGCAAAAAACTTTGTCTGAGGGTGGTTATTCCATTTCTTGGGACATGGAAGCAATACGGTTGTGGTATTCTTCATTAGCAAAAGAATTAGGCGAAGACGATACGTTTTTTACAAGTTCAACAATAAGTGCTGTCCATTTATGGTAATGCAATATCCCTATAAATTAGAAATACTTGTAATTGCTGAGTCTATTCGGGATGGCAACGGTGATTACCAACCTCAAAAAACTGAATGGAAACATTATTGTTATTGCAGGGATGAAGCCGGAAACGGTAAAGTTATTAAAGGTGTAGATGGTGTTAATTATTTATATACGGCATTGATACAATGCCCAAAGGGTACAAAACAGGTGACTCAAGGAACGCTTATTAGAGTGATAGATGGAGAAGGATCCGTAAGGGTGCAGGAGTTGCCTGTGATGTATTCGCGAATGGATCAATTACATACAAGACTATGGGTTTAAAACCAGAATTTAATTTAGGCGAAATAAGGGCTCAATTTCATAAATACACTGAAAAGGTAGAAAGTATTCTTTTAATGAATTTAAGTTATTTAGGAGAACAAGCTGTAATTGAGGCAAGAAATAACGGGCGCTATAAAAACATTACCAATAACTTGCGTTCTTCCATAGGTTACCTGATTGTTAAAGATGGAAGCGTGGTTAAAAAACTAGGTTTTAACCGTCATGGTTTAGCAGAATACAATATGCAGGGAGCTGAAAAAGGCGAGAGTTTAGCGTTAAAATTAGCTGCAGAACAACCCAAAAACTCGTATTCATTAATAGTAGTAGCGGGGATGAACTATGCCGTATACGTGGAAAGTAAAGGGTATAATGTCCTTACTTCTTCTGAAGAATTAGTCAGACGGGAGCTTCCAAAAATGGTTACCAATCTAAACAAGTTAATAAGTTGAGAACCAATATAGATGTATTTGATTTAATTTTCAAGACAATACACTCTTTACAAGGCTGTTTAACCGGAGGAATTTATAAACTGCAACGTCCGGCAAACTCTAATAAAGAAGATATTGTTATTAACTCTTTAATACTTTCAACCGGAGACATACAAAAGGGGACATATAACCTTAATATTCATGTTCCTGATTTGGTAATAAAATACAAAAATCAAATACAAAACCAGCCAAATTTAAAAAGGCTGAACGAGTTAAATGAATTAGTAAGAAATAAAATAGATGAAATTTATAATGAGGATTACAACTTATATATAGTTTGGGAAAATACCCTTAAAGATGTGGATACCGCTAATAATCATTATATAAATATAAGAATTCAATTTATAAGTTATAAAGCATATTTTAAATAAAATAATAGAAAATGGCAACAGATAAGACAACAACCAGGGGACTCCAAAAAATAGAATTTGGAACCATTCCTACAGATGGAGGAATGACTAATCAGTGGTTCCGATTGGGATATACAAGACGCGAAACATTCACATTTAACAGTGAAGATGGAGATACGACAGATTTTTATTCAGAAGAATCAGATACGGCGATTGATTCAATAACAGTACCGGGGAAAGAGAGTTTTGAGTTTGATTTAATGAACTTTAATTTAGAAACGTTACAAAAACTTTTTGGTGGAACTATTAAAGGCACGGGAGACGAGGCCATTTATTGTGCACCAAATAAAATTGAAGCAAAAGAATGGAGCTGTAAAATCACTCCTGAAAAGGGATATATATTTGCTTATCCTAGAGTATCCATAATGCCGAAATTATCCGGTTCTTTTACAAAGAACGAACTGATGCAAATACACTTGGTGTGTACAATACTTGAACCAACTAAAGAAGGTGTACCTAAATGGCAAACACAGAAATTTATTAAACCCTTAATCAGGTTAGATTCAATTTTAAAAAGCACTGATTTAGGAAAGCTCAAGGATAATAACGCTGAGACCATTTTAAATCGAGTAAATGAATTAAACCCATTAGTAGATACTTCAAACGTTGAAGTTTCCAATATAACCAAGAATTCCGCCACAATTAGTGAAAAAGCAGGGGGAGGGTATATAGGCTCGGTAAACGTTGGGTTTACAGTTTTAGCGCAATAAAATTTATAAAAAATAAAAAAATCATGTAAATAAGCCTATATAAACCCTACTATATAGGCTTTTTAACTATATACAACCATGGATATATCTCAAAAACTACAAGCAGAAAGACAAGAATACGATTTGCTGTTAAATCAAGGAGTTGAATTTTCAATTCCTGTGGAATATATAAAAAAAGAAAAGATTAAACGAGAGGGCCTATTTTCATTCTTACCCGCAACGTATAAAACAATAAAAATAAGCAAAGAAAAAAAATTTGTTATAAAACAACCGGTATTAAAGGTCTTAGACAGGCTATCTAAAGAATATTTGAAGTTAGAATATGAAAATTCACTAGATAATGAAGATCAATTGCAGCTAAATAAAGCAGCTATATCCTTAGTTAGAGAAAAGGCGATTGTCTTAGCAAAGATTGTTGCTATTGCCGTTCTGGGCATGGAATATACGAATGAAAAAAAATTGAAATATTATACAGGGCTTTTTTACCGCTCATTAACTCCTTCAAAACTGGTAGAGGTTGCGCTATTGATTAATACTATAGGAAATTTAGTGGATTTTACCAACTCTATCAGATTACTAGCCCCGCTAAGGACAGCGATCCCGACTCCGATAGAGGAAAACAAAGAGGCTTAAAATCTTTATACGGGATAAGGGGAGAAATTAAAAAAAACTTTGGGTTTACATGGAAAGAAATGAACGAGGTTATTCCTTGGCCAATCATTCAACGAATGATGATAGACGCTTCAAATTATGAATACGACACAAACGAATCAAAGACTCCGTCTACCTCTCAATCTAACAAGGTGTCCTATCAAACGGATGAGGATATTATAAATTATATGCTAAATCAACAAAATAAAAATCTATAATGAACAATAACGAAGGAGCTTTAAATTTTTCGGCTGAAATTGATCTAAGCCTTATAAAAAAAGCGATAAAACAGGGGGAAGATTTAATTAAAAATTTTTCCAATAATGCCGTGGATGATTTTTCTAAATTAGATACTGCAGTTGTAAATTCCGGTAAAAGGTTAGAATATTTAATACAAAAAAATGCTTCCAAATACGGGGTAAATTTAAATAAATTAATCCTTCCTGCTCCAGGAAACAGTGTGAGTAACGAAATGGTTAAGCAGCGGGTTATTATGGAAGAAGCCAAAAGAAATATTAAAGAGTTGTATAAGGAGATCGAAAACTTTAAATATCAACAGAAAACTTTTGGCGAAGGGTCCAAAAAATGGAACGAACTAAAAAACAGAATTATCGATGCTAAGTCTGCTGTAACCGCATATTCAACAGAATTAGAGACGGCGAAGCAAAAAATAAAAGATTTATCTTCCAATAAACCTGTTAAAGCAACCATTCAGGGTATCGATAAAACTAAAAAAGATGTTGAAAATTTATCTAATACCGTTAAAGATGAAACCTCTAAAATGAACGGGTATTTTAAATCTCTATCCACAGGGGTTGCCGCTTATTTTTCGCTAACAGCCTTGAAAGGCTTTACCAACCAATTAATAAAAGTTAGAGGAGAATTTCAACAAAACCAAATAGCATTTGAAGTTATGCTTCAAAGCAAGGCAAAGGCCGACCAATTAATGGGCGAATTGGTAAGTTTTGCTTCCGAATCTCCTTTTGGGTTGCAATCTTCCGCAAAAGCCGCAAAACAGCTGTTAGCATATGGAAGTGCCGCACATGAAGTGCGCAATGAACTCAAAATGTTAGGGGATGTTGCATCAGGGGTATCTCAACCAATCGGAGACCTGGCGTATTTATACGGTACGTTGAGGACACAAGGAAGAGCGTATGCGGTAGACATCAGGCAATTTGCGGGGAGGGGCATCCCTATTTACGAGGAATTAGCTAAGGTCCTAAAAGTTAATACCAACCAAATAAACGAAATGGTTGAAGCCGGAAAAGTAGGATTTCCTGAGGTTCAAAAAGCGCTTAAAAATATGTCTTCAGAAGGAGGAAAATTCCATAACTTGATGATCAAACAAACGGAGTCGTTGGTAGGGCTACGGGAAAAACTCTCTGATGCGGTAGATGTTGCATTAAATGATATAGGCACAAAAACACAAAGTATACTCTCAGGAGGAATTTCGGCCGCTGCTTTTTTAGTTGAAAACTATGAAGCATTAGTTAAAGTTTTAACTACACTTATCAGTACTTACGGGGCTTATCGCACCGCATTAATGCTCGATAATACACTTCAAAAAGCCAAAGATACTACAACTATGATTGCAAACGTAGTTAATCTGTCCAGGGTCACTCAAGGATTGACTGTAGTTTCAAAGTCCCGAGCGGTAGCCTTAGCGGCTGAAACCGTGGCCCAAAAAGCTTTAAATGCCGCGTTGATTACTCATCCTTTTGTGTTGATTACCACCACTATTGTCGGATTAACCGCTACTATGTGGGCCTTGCATGACAGCACTAACGCTCAAGAAGAAGCGCAAAAAAAATTAAATGCTCGATTGGAAGAAGGACAAAAAAGAAGACAAAACACCTCAAGATGGGTCGATACGATCAATTCACAAACAAACTCCATTTATGCTCAAGTAGAAGCTTTCAATAAATTAAAAGCCTTATACCCCGACTATTTACGAAACTTAGATCTTCATGCTTTTAAAGCCAAAAGTGCGGCAGAGCAACAAAAGATTTTAAATAAAGCCATGGATGATGCCGATGTTAAGATAAACACGAAAGGCATTGAAGAAGTGGAAAACAAAATTAAAGAATTAAGAGAACGTTATGAAAGAACGGTAAAAGATGACAAAAATGTATTTGAAATTATTCATGTAACCAAATTACTTGCGGCTCAAGAAGAAGAATTAAAATTACTTAAAGAGCAAAAAAAACTTAACGAGCAAAACGCCAAAGAGGCTGCGTATCAAGAATTATCGGAAAAAGAGAAAATTAAATACCTTGAAGAGCAAAAGAAAATTTTAACAGACCAGGCATTGGCTATTTTGGATAATCAAAATGTATTGAATAAAGAGAATTTATCGCATGAAAAAAAGATATCTTTAGTAAATCAAGGGACTGAGAGTCTGTTGAAACAAAAAAAATTAATTATTGAAACTAAAGACGAGGTAGATAAATTAGGAAATTCATTTTCGGTTATTCCTTCTTATTTATCACCCATCAATTATGCTTTAAAAAATAAATTAGAAGAGATAAGCGGTGTCGACGTAAAATTATTAGCTCTTAAATCACCTGCAGCAACTAAAAATAAGGAATATTGGAAAAAAAGAGAAGAAGAGTACACCAAATTACTGGAAGCGTTGCCATCCTCGGGCAGGACCTCCAATCAAGAAAAAGATTTTAAAGAATACACCCAACTGATCAAAGAAGCACAAAAAGAGTTAGATAAATACAATATTTCCGTTGAAAAATCATCCAAAAGAAAGACTAAAACTAAGAAAGAAGAATATCCTTACGGATCTTTAAAGTATTGGGAAGAGGTATCCAGGAAAATTGATGACATTATATCAAAAACAGCGTATGAAGAAAAAAACAAGGAGTTTATTAAAAAGCTTTCCGACAAAAAGATAGAAGCAGATCAAAAAGTGGAAGAGATCCGTTTTAATCTGGCAATACGGGGTTTTGATGAAGAATTGGCCTATAAGAGTCAACAGTATTCTAATTACTATAAATGGATCGAGAATTTGGGTAAAGATTCTGCCGATAAGCAATTTTCCGATTTACTAAAAAACGGAAATACATTTTTAGAATATTTGGAAAAACAAAAATCCAATATCGTAAATAAGGGAGGCCAATTAACTTTAGTTGAAGGCAATCAACTATCCGTCCTTACGGACAGAATTAATGAAATTAAAGGTATAAAATCATCCTTTGAGCAATTAAAGGACAGTATAGCCCGAGCAAAAGATGAAAGCCGGTCCTTGTTTGAATATGTGGAAAAAATTGCAGAATTCAAACAAAAATTGAATGAAGGAGCGATTAATATTTTTGGTGAGCAAAAAAATGAAGCGTTTAATTTCCTCAATCAAGAATCCGAAAAAACACAGCAGGATATTTTAAATAAATTATTGGCAAATTTCAAAACTTTTGAAACTCAACGAAAAGAAATAGTTGAAGAAGCCGAGAAAAATATATTGCTTGCAAGAGAAAAAGGATATTTAGAATTGATTCCTCTCATAGAAAAGACTAAAGACAAACTTATCGGAGAATTAGACGCCTCGGAAATACAAGGTTCTGATGTTTGGCAAAATCTATTTGACGGGATGGGCGATGTGTCTTTAGATGTGTTTAAGAAAAGCACGAAGAAGATGAAAGAAATGATCGCCAATATTAGTGATGAAGGAATTAAAAAGAATCTAACCAACCAATTAGACGATTACGAAGCCTCTATTTCTTCTCCTTTAACCAATCTTAGAAAGGCTATTAAAAAATACAAGGATGCCGAAGGTGATATGAATAAATCCAAGGCGCTTGATAAATTAAAAAAAGCGTATCAAGAGTTTGAAGAGAATGCAATAATGTCTTTAAAGGCAGTTTCCAACGGATTAAAGGATTTAGGCTATAATACCGAAGATTTAGATAAAGTCGTCAAAGGAATTGAAGGAGGAATGCAGGCTATTTCGGGTATATTAAATAAAAATCCGGCGCAAATAATAGGTGGAGCTATGGGACTGATCAGTACGCTTTCTGATGCCTTTGATCGCAAATCAAGAAAATTGCAAAGAAGAACGAAACAATTAAAATCTGAATTAGCAGAAATACAGCGGTTGTTCTCAAATTTGGAACGTGAAGTAGGCAGGGCGGTAGGAGAGGATTATTACTCAACGCAACGGGATAAAATCCAAAATTTACAATCTCAACAACAAAAACTCAATGAGTTAATAGCTAATGAGCAAAAGAAAAAAAGCAAAAAACGCGACAACGGAGCGATTGAAGATTGGAAAAATCAAATAAATGAAATTAATAATCAAATCATCGACATTCAAAACAATATAGCAGAAACCCTCACCCAAACAAATTTTAAAGACGTAGCAAACCAATTGGCAGATGTTTTTACGACTGCTTTTTCAGAGGGTAAGGATGCGGCCAAAGATTTTGAAAAGACGTTTAAGCAGGTCATTGCTAATTCCGTTAAAAACGCGCTTAAATTGCGCATATTAGAACCGGTCACCGACAAATTTGTTAAGGATATGTCTGACTATATGGGTAATAATAACAATTCCTTATCAGGGTTTGATTTTGATAAATGGAAAAACCGGTTGAGCGAGGCTGGAAATAGTTTTACTAATGCGCTTACGGAGTTTGAAAATTTTTTTAAAGACATTAACTCTGCAGATATGGATCCTCTCTCAGGAGCTATTAAAGGAGTGAGTGAAGATACGGCAAATTTAATTGCCGGACAGTTGAATGCCATTCGCATGAATCAATTAAACTCTTTTAATTTATTGAGAGACCAACTTACATTGATGAGTAAAATTGAAATGAACACCTTTAAATTAAATTCCATGGAAAAAATGATGAGTGATATGGTACAATATATTAAATCTAATTCGGGACTGGACAGCGCCCGAGCAAAAGGATTATTCTATTAAATAAAAAAAATGGATAATAGACAAATAAAAAATATCATGCTAAAAATGGGAGGGCATTGTGAAGATTCATTAAACGATCTTGAGAATGCCCGGACCGTTAGAGAATTGACCCACGTTTTATTCGATTATATTAAACCTTGTATGAAAAAAGATTTTCCTACTTATGAAATTATGGAACATTTTAAGTTGAAAGGTGAGCCTTACGGGGTTTATGTAGACAGCAGGGGGGTATTTGAAGCTCAAGAACAAAACATTCTTTACGGAGATTCAACGATCACTTTACATGTCAAGCCGTATGATGTGGTAAGGATCTATTTAAAGCATATTGCTCATGTAGATCTGTCGGTGGGTAAGAATGCCATAGTACTATTATATAAATTCGATCAATCTACTTTTAAAATAATCAATGGAGATGAAAATAATATTTTTATTAGAGATAAAATAAAGTAAATTTTATATATTTGAGTGCAAAATTAATTATATGAAAAAGATCTTTTTATTGTTTGTAGTACTTTTGGTCTTTTACTCATGTACTAACAAAGATAAAGATTACACCAATGAATATTATAATGAATTTAAAAACACATATGTTGAAATTGTATTATTAGATACTAAATATGTAGATATATTGGGTATTTATGTAGATACCTATATATATGTTGTTAATGATGAATCAAATCTGTTCTTTGTTAAAGATAGTGTCGAGATTTTTAATTTAACTAAAAATAAATTAAAACCTCAATTAAACTCAATGACTATTAAACAGAAAGAAATTGAAAATAAAATTCAAAATCTTAAAAATCCTCCGAAAAAATTTAAGGATGCCTATTGTGATTTGACTAAAATTTTCAACAAGTTAAAAAAAATTGATTCTATAGTGAATAATCCGTCGAGCTCAATGACTTCTGAATTCAAAAAAATAGGTCTAGAAATGTCAATAATTTATGATAGTATCGCAAAATTTGTTACCGACAATGAACCTTTATGATATGAAAAAATTTAATATAATAATACTGTTTATTTTAGTGCTGATTATGATTTCATGTCATTTTTCTAAGAAAAGTAAACTAGAATATGAACTAAAAAAGATTTATAATAAACAAATAAAAAAACAAAAAACAAGTGAAGGCCTGGTTTACGAGTTAAACTACTCAAACAATATCAGTGATGTGAAAAGAGATACTAGGCTAATAACAAATTTTACAGATCGAATATTGAATTCTAATCAGACAGAAAAATATTTGGATACTCCAGGAGATAATTATTCTACACTTAATGATATATATTACTGGGATACCCCCGAAATCAGAGTTTTTTTAAAAGCAACCAGATCGTTAAGTAGTGATAATAAAATATATTATGTGGTAACTGAAAAATAATATAGCTTTAAGTAATTATTATTAAAATTAGAGATATACGTAAAAATACTATTCTTAGGATGAATAAGTTTATACAAACTAAATACATAAACCTTATTAATGATTATACTATAATTTACGTTAAAGTTGAACATTTGTATGATGGGAAACAACCAGCTGCCAAAATACGTTTATCAAATGATCATGCTATAACCATAAAAATATCTAAGAGTATAGGTTTAAAGTTAAAAGATTATTTATACTCCACATCGTTAGTTGGATTAGAGGGAGAAGCAAAATATTCGATAAAAAATTTTAAATTATTTGATTTTACCATTGAAAGAATTATAGAAAATGAATCACTTCCACTAACAAAAGCATTAAAAGATATAAGAGATATAGTAGGAGATCATTTCGATGGGAAAGATATTAACGATTTACTTCTAAATAATTAATATAGGCTTAAAAAAAATATGTTTAGACGCTCAGAGTTACCCCTTTAGGAGTATATACTAAATAAGTAGAAAAATCAAAATATACATTCTTCTTTTGAGGTTAAATATGGTATTTCATCAATTAAATTTTCATAATTTTTATTGGTTAGAATTTCTGCACCATAGTCAAGCATTTCTTTGGCCCAAGTTACTTTACCATCTTTAATAATATTCTCCATTATAAAAAGATTTCTACCAAGTCTTAATGCCTCCCAACCTTGATGTTTTGTTCCGCTTTTTTCAGATGCTTCAATTATTATGGTTGCATCACTTATAAGAGCCATAGTCCTATTCCTTATAGGAAAATTTTTAGGGCTAATTGGATAACCTTCAGGGAATTGTGATAATAATAATTGTTCTGCAGCTATTCTATCTTGTATATGTTTGTTTTCTTTCGGGTAATATTTGTCAAGAGGTGTACCAATTACCGCAATTGTATTACCATTATTATCCATAGCGGTAGAGTGAGCAAATGCATCTACACCCTGAGCTAAACCACTAACAACAGTAATATTGGAATTAACTAAAAATTTTACGATTTTTTTTGTTCTTCTTATTCCTAATTCTGAAATATTTCGAGATCCAACAATCGATACACGGCGCCCTTTACTAAGTAAAGAAAAATTGCCTTTAAAATACAATTCTTTAGGACTATTTTTTTTTTCAATATCTGTTAATTTGCTGAAATATTCTTTATAAGTATTCATTTAGTATAAAAAAATTGCTTTATAGGTTTATTGGTATCCATAAATAGATTTTAAAATATCATCAATAGTTTTAGAGCCTTTAGTTCTTTCTAAGTTTATATACCCTTGCTCTTTGAGATTGTCAATTAAACTACCCTTTCCTAATACTCTAAAATTATTAGTAGTTTCAGCATAAATATCATGGCCCGTTTTTGCATTTTTTTTGATTTTTATCTTCATAGCTATTTTATCAGTTTTATATAAAGGTATTAATTTTAAATACAAGATTGGATCTTTAATTAAGATACTTTCAGGATAAGTATCTATCTTAACATAACTTTTATTTGATTTTAAGGAATCACTTCCTAATTTAGAGATATAACCATATACAGTTTTATATACATAATAAAAATCAGGCATATCATCATCTATTTGTTGTGAAAAATTATACATTTTTAATCAATTCTTTATAGGTTATTAGCTTTTAAGCATTTTTACTTTTTTATAGCATGCGGGTTTTTAAATTTAACTACTTATATTTTATAATCTGAATTTCTTTTTTCACCATCAAAGTCTTCTAAAAGATTTCTTAAATCTTGGATAGAATTTATTTTATGAATAGTTCCATTATGTTCTATGTAGCCTTTTGTATTACTATCTATAGGTGTAAATAATTCTACAAGTTCTACTTCTAAAATATTCGCAATATCCTCTAATCTTTTTAAAGGAGGGTTACCATTTTCATTTATTGAAATAGATAACCCTGTCTCCGTCATATTTAATTTTTCAGCCAATTCTTTCTGAGAAACTCCTTTATCTTTTAATATCTCTTTAACTCGTAGTTTGATCATTTCGTATATTTTATTATAAGCAAATTTAAATACTATTTTATTAAATGGGTAATAATTTAATTTATATTTAAATAATTAACAAAAATTTAACACTTGTTATTGGTTTAATATTTAAATGTTATTTACATTTGTGTTATAAAATTTAAATAGCAATTAAATAAACATAAAGATATGAGCAATACAGAAAAATTAAACAGGTATAAAAAAATAAACTTAGAATTATTTGAAACTCTTTAAATTAAATCTAATATAGTTATGGAAAATCAAATATTTATTTTTAATGGAAACAAGATTACATTTCAGTTTGGAAATGGTGATATCATGGTGAATGTAACAGAATTTGCAAAAGCATTTCCTAATAAAAACTTATCAACCATTGTCAATTCAAAAGAAATACAAGAATATGCTATTGAATTGTCAGCTATAAAAAATTTTATAGCTACTGATTTATTGAGAGTTGAAAATGGAAGAGGTACATGGGCGCACCAAAGAGTTGCATTGCGGATAGTTCAAAAATTATCAATTAGAGAATTATTAAGTAGCGCCGAAAATTTGGCTGTACTCCAAATGTCCTTTGAATCAAGTTATAAAGCATCAAATGGTAAGACAAACCCTATGTACATAATGAACCGCTATGGTTTTAGTTGTATAGTTAAACAGATAAAAAAAATATTTGTAAGAATTGAAAAATTTTATACATTTGTCATGCATAACACACATAATGTATTTGGAGGTAAAAAATCCCAAAAAATATTTAAGCCCGTACGAGCCGTTTGGAGCGGTGACATCTTATACCTTCAGTATGTGAGTTATGCAGCGTACGGGTTTTTAAATTTAAAATTTTAATTATGCATAACTCACAACAAAATGTAGTTACCTTCAACTACAACAACATTTCCGTAAAATTTCAGAAAGGGAATAATCTATTGATCAATGCAACAGAAATGGCCAAAGTCTTCAATAAACGGCCTACTGATTGGTTGAAATTACAATCAACTAAAGAGTTTATACAAGTTTTGAGCGTTACGAAGAAAATCGTAACGGCTGATTTAGTGATAGTTAGAAGCGGGGGAATACCCGATATGCAAGGCACATGGCTGCATGAAGATGTAGCAATAGAATTAGCAAGATGGTTAAATCCTTCATTTGCTATATGGTGTAATGATCGAATAAAAGAACTCTTAAGACACGGTCTTACGGCAACCCCTCAAAAGATAGACGAACTAATACAAAACCCTGATCTAGTTATAGGGTTAGCTACACAATTAAAGCAAGAAAGGCAACAAACTGAATATTTAAGACAACAATCCGAAAAACAAGAAAAAGAACTTCAAAAACAAGCGCCCAAAGTTGAGTATTACAACAACGTACTGAATTCTGAAAGTACCTATAACACAAATTTGATAGCCAAAGAGCTCGGAATGAGCGCAAGGACGTTAAACAAAATTTTAGCAGACAACAAAATACAGTATAAGCAAGCGGGTGTATGGGTTTTGAACCATAAGTTTCAAGACAAAGGATTTACGAAAACCAAAACTACCCTGTACAAAGGTAGTGACGGGGTTGAAAGGACGTGTATGTTAACGGTATGGACAGAAAAAGGCAGGGAGTTTATACATCACCAAATTTCTACTTTAAAAACAGCATAATTTAAACTTACTTTTAATTTTTAATAAAAATACTTAAAAAAAATGAACGAAAACGAACTATATAAAATCATATTGTACCTTAATAAAAAAGGCACTATATCAAATGAAAAATTTAACTGGTTAAAAAATAATAATACAGTAATTTTAGAATTATTAATCTTTTCAATGGGTTATTATGAAAAGGTACTGTCAAAAAATCAAAATTCCAACTTTCATGATTGGAAACAAGTTGATACGTACAAAATGAGTAGTTATTTTTTAAAAAACAGCTTTAATAATTTAAATTAATTAACTTTTGATGCAAGTATCTATAAGTTGTTGGTTGGAATATATTAAAGGGCTTTGCTTAAAGTTAATCTAAACCTGATTAAATAGTAAAAATAATGAAAAGTGCAAATTAATGAAAAATAAAAGCCTTGCGGTCCTTTTCTATGACTACAAGGCTTTTAAATTGTAAAGATGTTATTAACATCTTGTGTAAAGTTCAATACAAAGATAATAAATATTTTTATAATTTATCTAATTTTTGGTATCAAACTGGCATACCATCTATCCCCGTCAAAAAACATAAAAACCAATTCACATTTTTGCGGATCTATATGAATTGAATTATTCGAGCCTCCAAAATAAGCTGAAAGGGTTAGAGTGTTCGTTGAATCAATTTTTATTATTATTAATTGGCCTTTTTGAGTGCCACTATTAAAATAAACCGTGTTTCTGCTTCCTTTATGAATTAATATAACGTCTGAAGATGCTACATGGTAATCAGAAGATATTGTTTTTATCGAGGTATAAAGTCCTATAACTTTCAGCATTTCAAACCATCCCCCCCAAGAATCCATGTAATCACCACCGTAAACTCCTGATTTAAGACCAATTATAGCAGCGCTATCAGTTATTCCATTATTTTTACGAGCTTCTCTCGAATATCCCGCTATACCTGCGAGAACTCTGTAATGGGCTGGAGTAACAATAACTTTTCCTGCACCAAAACTATTTATCCCCTCATTTGTGATATGCGTGTAATGTCCTTCAGTATCTGTTATAGATATAGAATTAGCAGGCGAAGAACTGATATTTATAGAATTTTGAACATTCTTTACATTTCCTTCTTTTGTTATGACATCTGAATTAGAATTAAAAGTTATACCCCCGTTAACCCCGTTTAATTGCGCCTTAGGAGATCCTTGTGACGTTTTATTTTGTGAAGTGATTTTACCGTTTTGGATTATCCAATCCCCAATATTAGCGTTTTCGGCTAATAAAGTATCTGTAGCGACACTTTCAAAATTAGCTCCAAAAGGAGTCCATTTATGAGTAGCTAAGGGCCAAACATTAGCAAATTCGCCGGCATCAATATTGGTCATATAATACATATTTCCAAACTTAACTACTTCAACAATAAGTTGGGTACCCTTATATACCGTATGGTCTTTATATTCACCCCTGAAAACTAATGAAGGACCGTTATAACCGTTTTTTCCGTCTTTACCATCCTTACCATCTTTACCATCTTTACCATCTTTTCCGTCCTTACCGTTTAAGCCGTCTTTGCCATCCGTTCCATTTTTACCATTTGCACCATCCTTACCATTTGTCCCGTCTTTTCCGTTATAGCCGTCTTTACCGGATTTAGATATAATAGTCCAATAAGATCTGTTGGTGGGCGTATTTCCAGGGTTGGCCTCTTTAATCATTCGATAAGAAGAACCTAAATAAGTAACTTCATCACCCACGTAATATTTTTTCGAGTTATCATATTCGCCCCTATATACTCCAATAACATTTTCATCTCCTGAAGGACTTTGTACTATAGTCCCTTTAATAACCAACTTTCTGTCATTATTTCTGTTCCACTCAATACATGCATTATCGTCTCCAAATTTAAGGTGATTGTTGTCCAGGTCCATAAAAGAGCTTCCGTCTGAAGAAGTAATTTTACCGGTTCGTATAAATTTACCGTTTATAGTAGTACTTCCATACGTCAGAGAAATTGACCGTACATTGTCTTGTACTGAATTTAACACCCCGATAATGAAATGGTAATAGGTAGAGTCATCATCAACTTTAATTTGATCTTGAGAAAAAATAAGAGTTCCATTGTCCCCCTTTTTTTCACATCGAGCGTATATATAATAAGCATTAGTATTAGTTAAATTGGTAGTGCCTGACCCTAAATTCCAATATTTGATATCTTGTTCAATTGCGTAGTGCACCAAACTGCCACCCGTAACCTTTATAACATTGTAATCACCTTGATAGTTTGCCTCCAACAGGGTATTAATCAAGTCAAACTGCATAGATTTTGCACCTACCGATAACATCATGGTGTCAATACTTCCGGGCTTAATTTTTTCGGTATAATAATTACCCTCGGGGTCAAATATTAATCCTTTCAATTCTTCAGTATCTCGCCAATTACGTCTAATTCTAGCGGGATCTTTTAAATTATTTACTTTGATAATTGTATCATTTTTAATCACATTCTCCAATATGTTTGTGATTATATTGGTTTCTACCGTGTCTGATATAGTCAATTCATATTTATAAGGGTTTATCAGGTCTCTTGAAAATGAATTTACTCGTATACTTTTATTAACATTAATATCTTCATCTTTAATTTTTATTAAATCTCCGGCTTGGAAAAAATTGGTTATCGATCCTTCTCCTTCTCTTTTCTTTAAAAATAAAGGATCAATAACTAAAGAATATTCTACATAAGGTTGTGAATTTTGTTGGTAGTATTTTTCACCCTTTTTTAGTAATCTTTGTTCCGCATCATCAATATAATTCTGAGGTAAATTTATATTTAATAATACATACGTATCTCCTGGCATTATTTGAAAGGCGGGACTTTCTTCATTGGGTAACCTTAACCCTCTATCATCGTCAAAAGGAACTAAAGAAAACATTTTTTGTTTATCATCGTAAGAGTGCACGTCAAACTCATAACCCGCTAAATTACCGGTTTGAAAATGTACTTTAGCGTTAGCCCCCTCAATTAACCACAGAGTACCTTGATCATCTTTTTCATTCAGATTAAACATTTCCGCATCGCAAAATTGATAATATTTACCTCCTAAAGAAGTTACTTTGCCCGTGCGGCAAGGATAAATATCATCAAAGTTTACAACATTTTCAATGATACCGAACTTATTAACGGCTTCTTTTTCTTCTAAATAAGAGGTTACCTTATTTTTATTTGGTAAACATAGTTTGGTTTGACGATATTTTGTACTTAAATTCTTAGTGCCTCCGTAAACAAATAATCGAGTTACTAAAGATTTATTATTACAATTATTTCTTGATAAATTGTATAATCCGCCCGTTTTGCCATATTGAAAAGTGAAAGGATAGGTATTTCCAATTATTTCTTTAATGTTTATGGTATGAAATTCAGTAGATCTTATTATCTCAAATTCCGTATCATACTCATCGCACAAGTTTTGCAACACCTGTAGACAATTTTGTCCATCAAAGGAAAGGTTTTTATATTCTGTATTTGTAGGACATTCACCCAGCCTCCAACGTTTACCGAATACTCTTTGTGTATTAGTAATAATAACTTCCGCAAATCCTCTTAAATCAGATACTAAATAATCTCCTTTTAGGTCTATGTCTCCTTTACTTTGAGGAATAAGATACGTGCATTTTAATAAATCATATTGCAAAGATTCAAATTTAACTTGGTAGGTAAACTTCCTTGAGCTTTCTTTGACTATTGAAGGAATAGAATTTAATTTATAAATCTTATCGAATACATATATATAGTCGTTAATTCTAAAATCAATCGGAGTTGCACTGATTATAGTCATGTTAACTATATCATCACTTAATAATGTGGTAATTTGTGTTGCTGATGTAACCTGAGAAACGTTTGTTGAGGAGTTTAAACAATATGTTTGAAAAGCGCCGTTAGCACTTCTATATACAGTAAATTGTGAATTATTCATACTATTTTTTCTTATTAGATTCCACGGGTTAACAGTATACAATCATCAGGGTAGGGAAAATAGAGTGCATTAACCCCTTTATTACAAGTTAAAATAATATATCCCCGATTTTTTAAATTATTTGATGCGTTGAGATAAACGGTTAGTTGATCATTTCCTTCACTTAATGCTACATCTTTTCGCACTGACATGATCTCTTCTTTTATGGTGTATAGAGTTATAAAGGTATTTTTCTGAATACTGTTAAAATTAAATTTAACTTCTCTAGTTTCCGGTTTAACGGCATATGTCAATTTCATGGGTTCGGGCTCTGTAAATTCAAGAGTAAACGTTGAAAAAAATGTTCCATTACGCCATTTTTTTGTATGGTTTATTTCTCCTGAAAGATATACTGCATATACAAGCGGTTTTGAATAAGGGAACTCAATAACCAAACTTACTAGTCCTTTACTATAACTACTTAAAAACAATTTATTTAATTGTTGAGACTTTGAAATAAAATCTTCTTCATTGTTGCATTTCATATAGCAATTAAGTTTAATTATCCTCGCTTCAAAAACTCTGTTAGCTAAATCGACTTCGATACCGTGTTCATCCGGCCAATTGGCTGTTAAAAGCTCTTTAGGTTTAGGCATATCCGTTAGTCCGAAAGACTGAGAAACTACAATACCCAAGTCTTTGCAATTAATGCCATTAAATTTATATGTGATAGAATACATGTTATATATTTTATTCAAAAATATTTCAATCAAAAATTCAGGGAGGTTATTGTTAAAGATGATTACTAAATAATTACTATACACGA
Source organism: Apibacter sp. B3919 (assembly GCF_026537405.1). Taxonomy (NCBI): domain Bacteria; kingdom Pseudomonadati; phylum Bacteroidota; class Flavobacteriia; order Flavobacteriales; family Weeksellaceae; genus Apibacter; species Apibacter sp. B3919. Next base: position 271,738 of record NZ_JAFNMG010000001.1, read on the forward strand.
TAATAAATCGTTTTTCTTAGAATTATTTTTGAGAAAAAATGCACGAATTTAATTCATACGAAGAAGAGGAGCTTAAAAAATCTCATTTTCAATTTAAAAATAAGAATGAGAAATATAAGTTACCGTATCCTAAAAGATACAAAGCCGTAAAGATAACAGGGAGTGGATCTAATCATGAATTTGTTGAAAAAATCAAAGTGTATTCTATTGATTACCCCAATGAAACCCTGGTAATTGGTGGTATAGATGAAATCATGGTAAATAAAAAAATCTTTACAGACTTACAAAATCTTTTAGAAGAATTAAATAAAATACTTTTTAAAAAAGGAGGTGGGAGGGTAAGTGAAAACAACGGAACTGCAGCAAGCGGAACGTTGGCAGAATTAAGAGCCGGAGTGTCCACAACCTCTGTTTTATGGTCTCCTTTAGTGCTTTCAACCTGGTTAAATGAAACCATTAATTATCAAGAGGAAGATCCCTTAAAAATATATCAAGAAGAATTATTAAAAAAATAAAAAACTATGAGCTTATTAAATCTCTCCGAATGGCTTAAACAAGCCAATGAAACCTTTAGACTAATAGGTAATAACTCTAAAAAAGTAAATGAAACTCTTAACAACAAAGTAGACAAAGAAGCAGGTAAAGGCCTTTCAGAGCAAAACTTTACCAAACAAGAAAAAGACAAACTAAAAGGACTTTCCAATAAATATTTAGGAACTTACGCTTCCTTTGAAGCCTTGTGTGCGGCTTATCCCGAAACCGAAACCAACGCCCAAAAGTGGAACCCATCTAAAGAAGGAGGATTTTATGCCGATGTAGACGAAGGAAAAGGAAAAAAAGTATCTCGTTACATTTGGGACACTAACGATTTTGCATGGACCAAACAGGCGGGAACATCTGCCGCATTAACAGCGTCCCAAATAAAGGAAATGTACGAGTCCAATGCAAATACCAATGCCTTTACCGATAAAGAAAAACAAACGGTAAACACGGTAGAAAAAGAAATCGAAAATCTAAAAAATGTCAGAATCGGAACAAGAAATTTACTGTATGCAGGAAAATGCGAAAAAGAAAAATTATTTGGATCAATAGCAGATAACGGATCCGTTTCTACTTCCACAGATACTATTTATACTGACTTTATAGAAGTTAAAGATTACAAAAAAGTAACCGTTAAAGTATGGGAAAAACCCCTTACCGGTTATGCCTCCCTTGCCTTTTTCGATAAAGATAAAAAATTTATCAAAAAAGTAGATTTCAACGGGAATACCTATACAGAAAGCACTGTTGATATCCCTGCAAATACTCTTTATTTACGAATATCAACCCCGCGTCCTTTAACGAAAAAAGGAAAATACAAAGTTGAATTTGGAGACAAAGCAACCGATTATACCCCTGCACCGGAGGACATGGAAATCCAAAAACAAGAAGAAATAAATATAGGTGCGGTTAATTTATTAAAAAACTCAACCAATTATAAAAATTGGAGCAATAGAAATGCGGCACAAATAACCGATGAAAAATATTTAGATGCAACGGTTTATAAGGTTATACGTGATTATTCGGCCATGTCATACCAGAAAAAAAACATACAAGGACTGAAAAAAGGCGTGGATTATACCTTTTCATTCTATTGTAAAACCATAGAAGATACCTCCAAAATGGACGGCGAATTATACGTTTACGGGGCCACAAACAGCGGGTCGAAAATTGTAGACATTAATAAACTCACCCAAGAATGGCAACGATTTTCTATAACGGTTAAATTCGATAACAGTGCGAACAATGATCCGTTATTTCGTGTAGAATCAAGAGTTAACGTTACTTCAGGGATCCTTTTTGCCGCCTTGCAGCTTGAAGAAGGCAATCGGGCCACAAGTTATGCTCCTTCCTATCAAGACTTTGTACTTGATTTCCAAACAGAAGATCCACTAAATGTTTATCAAGAAGCCTTAAAATAATTACCTTATGCAGACCTTTGCACTAAAACCTTTTGCAAACCGATTATTAGAAACTCTTAAACAAATAGCATATGATATTAAAGCGGTTAAAAATGTTCGTATAGGAGGAAAAAACCTTTGGTATGAAAAAAAATGTGAAAACGAGGATTTAACCGGTACTATAGGAGAAACCGGAGAAATTATACGCGTTTGGGGTACATTAGTAACAAATTATATTGAGTTTGAAGATTACGGCGCAATAACCGTTAAATTTTGGGATCCATGCGAAACAAAAAATCCGATTATTGCCTTTTATGATAAAGACAAAAAAATTATCGATCGTATAGAAATCAAAGGATATAGATATTCAGTATTTACCTATAAAAGACCAACAGAAGCTTTTTATCTTAGAATAGCAGCTCCACGCTCGTATAAGTATAAATTCGAGTTTGGAGAAAAGGCAACCGATTATACTCCCGCCCCTGAAGATTACCCATACATAAATCAAAAAAATTATGGCAAAGAAACTCTCAACTGGAATTTTCATCCGAAAACCAACGTAACTTCTTTTTTAGCTGTAAAACAAGGAAATTTGGTCGTAATCACGGCAACCATAGACATTGACGACACCGAAGAAACTGAGGTAATAACTTTATTTAAAGTCCCTGAAGAATTGAAAGGCAAGACCGATGTAAACCAATTAATAAATGTCGTTAGAAAGGGGACGGTCATGGGAAACAGAAGTACCCTCAGAGAGCTGGATTATTACTGTTGGGATGGTAGCGTAACTATTTCTAATACTGAATTCGAAGGAGTATATGACTCCTTTAACGATTTCAAAAACAGCAAAGTACAAATAACGTTAACATATCCCTGCTTAAAAATTTAGATACCGCCCGTAAGTAATTGAGAGAAAATAAATTAAATGAAAGAAATAATAGATAAAATAATATCTTTCGGCGATTGGTTTATAACCAACGCTTTCAAAAAAGAATTTTTATTTCTGTTAGTATGCGCCTTAATGCTCATCCCCGCCTATATATTCCACGATGAGTTGGAAGATAAAAAAAGAGAAAAGATAGAATGCGACAAAAACAGAGAAGAGGAAAAAGACGAGTATTATTTAGAACTGAAGAAAAAAGATGAAAAATACGATGAACTGGAAAAAAAGTACATAGAACAAAACCAAAAATGTTATGAGAAATGGGTAGAATACTTAGGCGAAACCAAAAAAGAATATCACCATATAACCAAAGATATTCAAGATAACGAAAAAATAATTAGAGAAGCAAACGAAGCTATTTTAAGATTAAAAAAACTAAAAAAAGAAAAATAGTATGAAACTAAAAATTATCATATCGGCCCTTGTAGTACTCCTTTTTTGTTATTTACTCAAGCCTTACCCTTTAGAGTATAGGACGCATCACAGAAATACAGCAAGCAAGAAAAACCGCTTTGCTGTTTCTGAGTTGCCGAATATCGATTCCATAAAAACCATGACAAGCAAAAACGTAACGAGCATCAAAGCGAAAAGAAAACAATTATTGAATACGGAGGAAAGAAAAAACAAGGTACTAAACCAACTTAAAAACGAATTGGCCGTTGCGCAAAAAGAAATAGAAGAAGACAGTAAAAAGCAACAAGAAGCCGCCGTAGAAAATCTAGTAAAAAATCAAGACAAAGCCCATAAAAAAAGAACAAGAAAAAACAAAACATCAAAAAATTAGAATATGAATAAATTCAGTAGCAGGAGCTATAAAAACCTAAAAGATATACATCCGGACCTGGTAACCGTAATGGTTGTGGCCATACAAAACAGTCCTTACGATTTCACCATAACTCAAGGGCTGCGGTCCACTCAAGAACAAAAAGAACTTTTCGCACGGGGACGAACCAAGCAGGGCAAAATTATAACTTATGCCGATGGAGAGAAAAACAAGTCCAACCATCAAGCGAAGGCCGACGGTTACGGCTATGCGTTAGACTTATATCCTTATTACAATGGATCCGTACAAACAGGAGAAAAAGGAGAAGGACCGGAAGTACGAAAAAGATTAAAAGCCATAGCAGAACACATAAAAAAAACGTCCAAAGAATTAAATATTACAGTAGAATGGGGGGGCGATTGGAAGATGTGCGATGACCCTCATTTTGAGTTGAAAAAACCTTAAACCAATGAAATCTAAAGAAAAATTCATATTTACCGTTGGAATGCTCGTGATGATATTTGCCGCCTGTTATACGTCTTATAACGCCGGTAAAAGAAAAGTTATCACTAAAACACAGCAAAAAGAAATTAAAGTATCAGAAAAAAAGGTAAAAACCTACAAAAAAGAATACGACAGCCTACAGAAAGAATACGATAAGTTGGAGCAAGTAAAACAAGAAGTAAAAAAAATATACCTGAAAGGAAAAGAAAAAATTACTCTTATTACAGAAGAACGAATACAGCAATACAACGATACCCTTTGCCAAAAAGATGTCCAACAATTGAAAGAACAAGCGTATCAATGCGATAGTTTAGTAGACATCCAAAACATTCAATTAGAAAAAAACAAACAGCAATTAAATTTGTCAAAACTAATTATCGATGAAAAAGACAAAGAAATAGGGATTTACAAGAATAAAAAAAGCAAAATAAAACCCGTTGGTATCGGTGTTTTTGGCGGCTATGGCACCGACTTTAAAAACGGATGGACTCCAACCGTTGGCGTTGGTATAAGCTATAATTTTATAAGGCTTTAAATTTTTATATTTTGTTTAAAATGAATAGTTTTCGCACAATTTAAAACATCTTTTTCTTGGCTAAAAATATATTTATTTATATATTTGAAATAGATTTATGATATGAATGTATTTGAAGTATAAATAACTTTTATTCTTCTTAATTAAAATAAAGCCTAATTTCAATAATTTAGGCTTTTCTTTTTTATGATGTCATAAATGGAATATGCTAATTCTTAATATTTTTATTAAAGATTATTTTGAAAAATTTAGCGCTACAACTTTAAATATTTAAAAATCAAATAAATATATTTTTATCTTTGTATTACTTTTCATTTAAAACATGAATATATTAGTTACAAATTATGATAAGATGGAACTTACCTATATACAAAACAAGGGATATTTAAAAAAAGAAGACATAGAATTTTTAAAAATATTTAAAAATATAGTTGTTAATCCTGAATTTCTAGACTTTAAAATAAAAATAATTATTTTTCTAAATTCTTTAGAAGATCAAGAGTATTCAAAAGATAAAAAGAATATAAATGAAGTAATTAAAATCCAAAATAAAGAATTTTTAAAAGCTTATGATCAATTTAATGATACATCAAAAAAACTTACAATCTTAAGTACTTATAATCTTTCCGTTTTAATTTTTATTAGTAAGCTTTTTTTTAAATTCCTGGTTAGAAATGGTTTTTCCAGTCTAAAGGTGAATTATAAAAAAATTGTATCAGAAATTAAAAATGTTTTAAATAATAAAGATATTCTTCTTTCAAAATGTGAGTAATTAATTAATTTATCACTCTATCAATTTTTTCATATCATCAACCACTTTTTTACCCATCATTTTAGCGTAGTGTTGTGTCTGTTTTAAATTGGAATGGCCTAAAGCTCTGCTCACTGTTTCAATAGGAATACTTTTATTAAGTAAATACGTGGCAAAAGTATGACGAGCAACGTGACTGGTAAGTTTTTTAGTAAGTCCGACATATTCACCAACTATTTTTAAATAATCATTATATTTTTGATTGCTTATTTTAGGTAGTTTATAATCAAATTTTTTTAACACTCTTTCGGCTTCCGGTAAAAGTAATGATATAAAACTTTCATCGGTCTTTTTTCTATTAGACCGAATAACTTTATACCCGTCCAGTTCAACGATATATTCACTATTGAATAGTTGAGTGTCAGCATATGACATACCGGTATAACATTGAAATAAGAATAACTCTCTGACTCTGTCAATTTTAGGGTTGTCAAATTCAAATAAATAAATACAGTCAATTTCATCAGGAGTTAAAAATACAGGCTTCTTAGACTTACCTTTTGAAATTTTAAATAAATCGTAGGGATTAGATTTACAAAGTCCCCTTTTAATCGCCTCATTAATATATCCCTTAAACAAACTATGACGTTTGTAAAGAGTAGGGGAAGATTTAATAAACTGTCTTAAATACTCATCAAATTCTAATAAATTTTTGTAGGTTAAATCCGCAAATACTTTAATTTTTCCGAAATCTTTAAGTCTTCTCATAAACGATTTATTATATTCTATGACAGATAAAGACGGATCGCGCCGTTTTAATTCAGAATAAATAAATTCAACTATTGAATGGGTTAAAGATTCATCTTTATTCCAGTTTTTGGCATCTTCTAAGGAATTACAGTTTTCCGATAAAACAAATGCTTCAATATCTCTAAATATCCGATGAGCCTTAGCGGTTATAGCAGATGCATTAGGATGGTTCTTACAAGTAAATCCGTTTTTGGGTGTAAATTCAGTAGATTTTAATTTGATACCCGTTGGTATTAATATTCGTTTCGTAGATTTATCTTGTCTAACTTCAATATGCAAAGGCGCTACCGTTTTACCCTTTGCTATTTCATTTCGCCTATCAAAAACAAATCGTATACTTAAATTGTCCATATTACAAGTTGTAACAAAATTTTTGTTACAAATTTAAAAAAGTGTAACAAAAAATTGGCAGAATATGGCAGAATATGGCACAGGTGAAAAAACGTAAAAAAGGGCTATAAACCGCGTAAACACAAGAAAACCCGCTTAAATAGCGGGTTTATTAGCAGAGAGGATGGGATTCGAACCCACGATACGGTTACCCGTATACTACCTTTCCAGGGTAGCCTCTTCAACCACTCGAGCACCTCTCTGTTTAGTAGAGCGCAAATATAGAAATATTTTTAGATTGAACCAACTATAATATAATCTTTATTAAAATTAAATTTTATCGGGATGAACGTTTAAATTTATATTTCAATAAGCAATTAATAATATAGATATAAAACTCTAATTGGATCAATACTCTGTTTCTTATTATACTAATTATAAAATAAAAAACAACTAAGATTATCTTAGTTGTTTTTTTATAATAATAAGAATTTATTTACTATTAACTATACATATCATCGATTAGAAATTTAAATTTTTCCAATACAATTTTACGTCTAACTTTTAAAGTAGGAGTGATCTCACCTGAATCCATGTTAAAATCCATAGGAAGCAATTGAAATTTTTTAATTTTTTCAAATCCTGCTAAATGTTGCTGAATATGATTAATTCTCGCAGTGAACAAATCTTTTATTTTTTGATGAGATATAAGCTCCTCAAAAGAATTAAAATGAATATTTAAATTTTCTGCAAAATGTTTCAACGCTTCAAAATTAGGTACTAATAAGGCAGTTACATATGGTTTATTATCACCCACAACCACAGCTTTCTCAATATAATTATCATTGGTTAAAAGATTTTCAATCGGCTGCGGACAAATATATTTACCGTTAGACGTTTTCATTAAATCTTTAATGCGATCAATAATGACTAAATTACCGTTTTCGTCAAATTTTCCTGCATCACCGGTTTTGAACCATCCATCGGCAGTAAAAGCATCTTTAGTCTCTTTTTCCTTCTTATAATAACCTTTAAAAACCCCGTATCCTTTAATTAAAATTTCATTCTCATCGCCTATACGTATTTGTACTCCTGTCATGGGTTTACCAACAGAATTATACTCATAGTTTTTCAGAGGAAATGCTGCTACAGTCGCAGTAGTTTCAGTTAAGCCATATCCCACGCATAAATGAATTCCAATACAATCCAAAAATTCTGTTATTTCAGGACTAATCGAAGCTCCTCCCACAGGAATAAATCTAAGATTACCTCCCAATTGTTTCTTAACTTTTTTGAAAAACAGTGTATCAACGATTTTATACTTAAGGGCTAAAAACCAAGGGATTTTTTTGTCGTTTCTTTTTAGATTGGAGTATTTTTGACCAATTTTCAAAGAGGATGTAAATAATTTCTTTAAAAATTTGGGACTGCTTTGGATTTTTTCATTAACAGAAATATAAATCTTTTGGAAAAGGCGAGGAACCGAACACATGGTTGTTGGTTTCACTTCTAAAAGAAATTGTGATATTTCTCTAGGATTTTCACAAAAGCTCAGCTGTCCACCACTTGAAAGTACAAAAGAACTCCAACATTTTTCGAATACATGACTTAATGGTAAAAACACTAATGAATTTTCATTTTTAGGAGTAAAACCAAAGAAACTTTCATGAGCTTTACAAGCTTCGATAAAATTTCCGTGAGAAAGCATTACGCCTTTGGGTTCTCCGGTTGTTCCGGAAGTATATATTATAGAAGCTATATCATCTTTATCTTTAGAAACCACTTCACAGTCTGTTGACTGATCTTTAATCAAATCATAAAAATGATAGGAATATTTACTTTGTAATTCAATAAAATTCTTAGCAACTAAAATATGTTCAAGAGAAGTTCCTTTAGAATAGATCTTTAAACAATTCGTATATTGTTTTTCATTTCCGGCAAGAATAATTTTTACATTAGCATCATCTATGATGTATTCAGCTTGTTCAGAAGTTAGAGTAGCAAAAATCGGTACAGTAACAGCACCAATAGTAAGAATCGCTAAATCTAAAATCATCCATTGCGGCATATTATCAGCATATATGGCAATCTTGTCATCAGATTTAGCTCCTAAAGACTTTAGAGCATTGGCTGTCTGTTTAACTAAATTTGTAAACTCTAACCAAGTATACGATTTCCATTCATGATTTTCTTTAAAATTTAAGGCTACTTTAGAAGATAATACTTTATTATCAAGTATGATTTGCGAAAAATTCATATATAATTTTTTTTATCGAAATTTAGAATAAGATAAGCCTAAATCTCGAAATGTAAAGTTAAGAATAATATAATTCTTATGAAATTAAGGTATGTTAATTATTTCAAAAATTAGTTAATTTTTGGCTAGATTTAGTAATATATGTACTTTTATATCCTAAAATTAGTAAAGAAATGGTATCAGGAATTGTAAATACCTTTATCCAGTGGTATGTAAAGAAAAGGGTTAAGCAAATGGAAGTGTTCATTAATAATCCTGAAGATACCCAAAATGCCGTATTAACAGCTCTTTTATATAAGGCAAAAGATACCGAATACGGGAAAAAATATAAGTTTAATCAAATAACTTCATATAAGGATTTCAAAAATCAAGTTCCATTAGTACATTATGAAGATTTCGAACCTTATATAACGAGAGCAAGAAAAGGCGAAAAAAATGTTATATGGCCCGGAATAATTCAATGGTTTGCCAAATCATCCGGTACAACCAATGCTAAAAGTAAATTTATTCCAATTACAGAAGATAGCTTGCAAGAATGTCATTATAAGGCAGGAAAAGATTTATTTTCAATGTATGCTTTCCATAATCCAAATACAAAGATTTTTCAATGTAAAAATTTAAGGTTGGGAGGAACCCGAGAAAATTACGCCGGTTTCGATTCGAAATATGGAGATTTATCTGCCGTTTTAATAGATAATCTACCCTTTTGGGCAGAATGGAAAAGCACTCCAAATAAAGAAGTTTCTCTTTTAAAAGATTGGGAAATCAAATTACCGGCAATTGTGGAACAAGTCATTACGCAAGATGTGGGAAGTTTTACCGGAGTTCCCTCCTGGATGATGGTATTATTACGAAAAGTTTTGGAAGCTACAGATAAAAAATACATTGATGAAGTATGGCCGAATGTTGAATGTTTCTTTCATGGGGGAATAAGTTTTACTCCTTATGTTGAGCAGTATGCATCCATATTTTCCAAACCGATTAATTATTATGAAATTTATAATGCTTCCGAAGGGTATTTTGCCATGCAAGATACCAATGAAAGTAAAGATATGCTCTTAATGCTCGATTATGGTATATTTTATGAGTTTATACCTATGGATGAGTTTTATTCGGATAATCCGACAGTTATATCCATTGAAGATGTAAAGTTAGACACCAATTATGCATTGGTTATAACAACTAATGGCGGATTGTGGAGATACATTATAGGAGATACGGTAAAGTTTGTTTCTAAAAATCCGTATCGAATAAGAGTTACGGGAAGAACCAAATTTTATATTAATGCATTTGGTGAAGAATTGATGGTTGAAAATGCTGAAAAAGCCTTAAAAGAGGCGGAAAAAGAAACCCAAGCGATAATATCCGAATATACGGCCGGGCCGATATTTATGAAAGGAAAAGAAAAAGGTTCGCATGAGTGGATTATAGAATTTGCACGACAACCGAATTCTCTGGAAAAATTTACGGAAATTTTAGATAATGAATTGCAGAAATTAAATTCCGATTACGAAGCCAAAAGATATAATAATATGACATTAACAATGCCCAAAGTACATTCAGCAAGACCTCATCTTTTCTATGACTGGATGAAGCAAAGAGGTAAATTGGGTGGTCAAAATAAAATACCCCGTTTAGCTAATGACAGGGAATATTTGGATTCATTGCTGAACTTAAACCATTAATAATCTAAAAACTTTAATAATGAAACAATTTTTTTTAATTTTAGGAACTACTTTAAGTTTACTTGCCTGTTCATCTAAAAATAACACCCATTCGGTCATTGTAGGAAATGATGCAGACGAACACGGGTGTAAAAGATCTACCGGTTCTCAATGGTCGCAAATTAAAAGAGATTGCATTCAACCGTTTAGTGTAGGAATTAAATTAAAACCTGTTTCTACAACCTCTACTCAAGCAGCTTATATACTTGTAGATAAAGATCGTATAGAAATATTTTCATCAGAGATACCCGGTTCAGTGATAGCACAAAAGATAAATGATACTGAATGGAAAAATGGAAATTGGGTAGTAAAAAAAATTAATGATACGTATGAATTAGAAAAAGACGGCAAAACGCTTTACAAAAATAACTAATAAGGATATCTATTCAATATAATATTAGTTTACGAAAAATTATATGGTAAAACTACAGAAACTTTAGGTAACTCTATTTTTAATAAAGTAGGATATTTTTAAAAGTTTTAATTTCAAAACTATAAAGCATATATATACTTGAAAATGTGAAAATTTATTGCCTTTTATCCATATAATTTGAAAATAAATAATTACATTTAGAAACAGTATTAATAAATAAGAGGATGATCCAGTCACCTTTAGCAGAAAGAATGCGTCCGAAAACCCTTGAGGACTATCAATATCAAAATCATTTAATAGGAAAAGACGGTCCCATTAAACGAATGGTGGAAAGTGGAAATCTGGCTTCCATGATTTTTTGGGGTCCTCCGGGAACAGGAAAAACAACTCTCGCAGAAATAATAGCCCATGAATCTCAAAGAGACTATTATACACTTAGTGCGGTAAGCTCCGGAGTTAAAGAAGTAAGAGAAGTAATAGAAAAGGCTAAAAATCAAAATTTATTTACCGGAAAAAGTCCTATTTTGTTTATTGATGAAATCCACCGATTCAATAAGTCGCAGCAAGACAGTTTATTACAAGCCGTTGAGAAAGGATGGGTCGTATTAATCGGAGCAACCACGGAAAATCCCAGTTTTGAAGTTGTATCAGCACTATTATCCAGGTGTCAGGTATATACCCTTTATCACTTAGACAAAAAAGCGTTGTCCAATTTATTGCACAGAGCTATAACAGAAGATGAAATTTTGTCCCAAAAGAAAATAATCATAGATGAAGAAGAGGCCTTATTGCAATATTCAGGAGGCGATGCCAGAAAACTGTTAAACAGCTTGGATTTAGTTGTACAACAATTCAGTGATCAGGAGGAAATCCATATCAATAATGAAGAAATAAAAAAAGTCATTCAACAAAATATGGCTTTGTATGATAAAGGAGGAGAACAACATTACGATATCATTTCCGCCTTTATAAAGTCGATTCGAGGTTCAGATCCCAATGCAGCCGTATATTGGTTAGCCCGAATGCTGGATGGGGGAGAAGACATTAAATTTATAGCTCGAAGGATGGTTATTTCCGCTTCAGAAGATATAGGTATGGCCAATCCTACAGCTTTAATATTAGCAAATAATACCTTTCAAGCGGTAAATGTCATTGGAAATCCCGAAGCAAGAATTTTATTAAGTCAGTGTGCCATTTATTTAGCAACCTCTCCTAAATCAAATGCTTCCTATTTAGCAATAAATTCAGCCTTAGCATACGTTAAAGAAACAGGAAATTTGCCCGTTCCTTTACCAATAAGAAATGCACCCACTCAATTAATGAAAGAGCTGAATTACGGTTCAGGATATAAATATGCCCATGACTATCCGGGAAATTTTGTATATCAGGAATTTTTACCCGATCAAGCTTCTCATCAAAGTTTTTATCAACCCGGTAATAATCCGAGAGAAAACAAACTCAGAGATTATCTTAAAAATTTGTGGATGGATAAATACAATTTTTAATATGATCACAGAATTGACTAAAATTCAGTGATATAAAAGATGTAGTAAAAATAGAATAAATCTTCCTTTTAGACCTATTTTAAATTTTCCAACCTTGCCATTCAATAGCTGCAACTAAGATAAGAATCTTAGTTTGTCTCTATTTTTGAATCTTTAATTAATTTAGTTATACGTATTTTTGTATAGGAAATTTCAGTAACAGATATGTCATTAGAACTTCAGTTAAAAACATTACCTAAAAAACCGGGAATTTATCAGTTTTTTGATGAAAACCAGAAAATTTTATATGTTGGAAAAGCTAAAAACTTAAAAAAAAGGGTTTCATCCTATTTCAACAAAGAACATGTAGGTAAAACTAAAGTTTTAGTTTCAAAAATTAAAAATTTAAAAATTACGATTGTTGATACTGAATACGATGCCTTATTGTTGGAAAATAATCTGATTAAAGAATTTCAGCCGCGATATAATATTCGTTTAAAGGATGATAAAACCTATCCTTGCATATGCATTAAAAATGAACCCTTTCCAAGAGTTTTTTTAACCAGAAAACTAATAAAAGACGGTTCTGAATACTATGGACCCTATAGTTCCGTAGTAGTTGCCAAAGCACTGTTAGAGTTAATAAAAAGTATCTATCCCTTACGAAGTTGTAATTTAGATTTAACTCAAGAAAAAATAGAATCGCATAAATTTTCTGTTTGTCTGGAATATCATATCCATAATTGTTTAGGTCCCTGTGAGGAATATCAAACGCTTGAAGATTATTTAGAAAATATCAAAGAAATACGGGATATTATCAAAGGTAATATATCCGAGCCTTTAGCATCCTTACGAAAAAAAATGATGCAGTATTCTGATAAAATGGAATACGAAAAAGCACAGCAAATAAAAGAAAAATTAGATATTTTAGAAAAATATCAAGCGAAATCAACTGTTATTTCACCCACTATATCCAATGTGGATGTATTCGGTATTACTTCCGATGAATCGGCTGCTTATGTTAATTATTTTAAAATTGTAAAAGGTAGAATCATTCAATCCTATACAACTGAAATAAAAAAACAGTTGGATGAATCCGATGAAGAAATATTACAAAAAAGTATAATTGAAATACGAGAAAAATTCAATTCAGTATCTAAAATCATTTATATTCCTTTTCCTGTAGATATAAAAATACCGGATGTAAAATTATATATTCCTAAAATAGGGGATAAAAAGAAAATATTAGATTTATCTGAAAGAAATGCCAAAGAGTATAGGTTAGAAATGCTAAAACAGGTTAAAATTGTAGATCCCGAACGACATTCTAACCGAATTATGGCTGAAATGAAAACGCTTTTACATTTACCGGAAGAACCACGATTAATTGAAGGTTTTGATAATTCCAATATACAAGGAACCAATCCGGTTTCTGCCTGTGTTGTCTTCCGCAACGGCAGACCGAGTAAAAAAGAGTATCGTATTTTTAATGTTAAAACAGTAGAAGGACCTAATGACTTTGCTACTATGGAGGAGGTAATATATCGCAGATACAAAAGGCAATTAGAAGAAAATAACGAATTACCTCAACTTATACTAATTGACGGAGGAAAAGGTCAGTTAAGCTCTGCCTATAAATCATTGGAATTACTGGGATTGGCGGGAAAAATACCTATTATCGGAATCGCCAAACGGTTGGAAGAACTCTATTTTCCCCATGATTCCATCCCCTTATATTTGGATAAAACTTCAGAAACTCTAAAAGTGCTGCAAAAAGTTCGGGATGAAGCGCACAGATACGGAATAACCAGACACAGAAATAAAAGAAGTAAAAAAACATTCACGACTGAACTGGAAACAATACCCGGAATTGGAAAAAAAACCATTGAGATACTCTTAAATCACTTTAAATCCGTATCAGCCATAAGACAGGCTAGCGAAGATGAAATTCAAAAGCTTATTGGTGATAAAAGAACTTCAATAATTGTAAATTATTTTAAAACAGATAAATAAGATTTTCTAAACTTGTAAAAACTCGATAAAAAAGTTAATCGGATAAAATCGTTACTATAATTAAAAGATAATAGTATTTTTGCTTGTTATTTTTAATTATAAAAATTTATGAATTATACATTTTATTCTAAAATTGGATTGCTTTTTATTTTTATATTGAGTTTTCAACTATGTACCTGTCAAAAAAGATCAACCAATCATTTAGCCGCCTTACATGCCGTAAAAAAAATTTTAACTGCAAGTACCAATGAAAGTTTTTCCGTACTAAAAGATACAGGATCATTTCTGATCAATACAAAAATGGAAGAAGCCTTACCCGATGAACTTAAGGATATTAATACGAAACTCGAAACCTTAGGCTTATCCAGTATCGTTGAAAGTGAAAAGCAAAACATAGGAAAAGCAGCTCAATCTTCGGTTAATTTATTTAAGCCTATCATTAATACTGCAATTAAAGACATCACGCCTTTAGAAGCTGCTAAAATTATTGCAGGAGGAAAGGGAGCAGCCACTCAATTTTTGAAAAAGAAAACGGAAGCGAAACTTTTTGAAGCAATACAACCCGAGGTTGAAAATGAATTAAACAGCAGTGGAGTAACCGCATTGGTTAATTCTGCGTTAAACAACAAAACAATTCAAAATGCCTTAGCCATGATTACGGGAAACCCTGCTTCAACAACTGAAAACGGAGCTAATTCGATTGCAAAGTACGCAACTAGTCAAATTGTTAATGGATTTTTTCAAGTAGCAGAAGAATATGAAGTAAAAAATTCCAATCTTTCTACAGATCTTATTAAATCGTTAGTTAAATAAGCTAAAAAGAAAGTTATTTTTGAATTAAACAGTATCTATCACTTAATTTTAGTCATCCGGAAAAAATAAAGAAACGGTTAAAATAGAGGATTAGATAACTAAAACAAGTTTTATTAAAATAAAATTAAAAAAAGCCATTCTGATTAGAATGGCTTTTAATATATCAAAGATTATTTTTTACTTTATCATTTCGTAACTTCTCTTAATAAAATCAGTAAGATCTTTACCTTTTAGTATATTTTGAGAAAGTTTAGCTAAATCTAAAGCTTGTTTAATAATAGAAGCTTTTTCGTCTTTATTTTCCTTCTTTAAGATCTCGGAAGCAATAGGATTATTGGTATTAACGACAAGATTATAAGATTCAGGGAAATTACCCATCATGCCGTACATTCCACCGCCCACTTGTTGCATATCTTTCATTCTTCTCATAAATTCCGGCTGAGTCAAAATAAAAGGAGCGTCATCCTTACTTAAATTTTCTAACGAAATAGTATACGTTTTAGAATCTACATTTTCCTCAATTTCTTTTTTAAGAGTTTCTTTTTCTTCATCGGTTAAAACAGATACGGTGTTTTCGTCTTTCTTGATAAGATTGTTAATATGATCTGCATCTACTCGTACAAAAGAAATATTTTCTTTAGACGTTTCCAATTTTTGAATTAAATGAGGAACTATTGGAGAATCCAATAATAAAACTTCATAGCCTTTTTGTTTAGCCGTTTGAATGTATTGATCTTGCTCATCTAAATTGGTAGCATATAAGATCACTAATTTACCATCTTTGTCGGTTTGATGATCTTTAATCTTATCTTTTAACTCGTCGAACGTATAATATACATGATCTACCGTAGGATAAAGCGCGAATTTATCTGATTTTTCATAGAATTTTTCTTCGGAAATCATTCCGTATTCTATAACTATTTTAATATCATTCCATTTCTTTTCAAAATCCTCGCGGTTTTCATTAATTAAAGAAACCATCTTATCAGCCACTTTTTTAGTGATGTAAGAAGAAATTTTCTTAACAGCGCCGTCAGCTTGTAAATAAGAACGAGAAACGTTTAACGGAATATCGGGAGAATCAATAACCCCTCTCAATAACATTAAGAAATCGGGAACGATGCCTTTAACCTCATCGGTAACAAAAACTTGATTTTGATATAATTGGATTTTGTCTTTATCTAAATTCAGGTTATTGGCTAATTTAGGAAAAAATAAAATTCCGGTTAAATGAAACGGATAATCTACATTCAAATGAATGTAAAATAAAGGTTCATCAAATTGCATTGGATACAGCTCATGGTAAAATGCTTTGTAATCCTCATCTTTCAATTCAGAAGGAGACTTTGTCCATGCCGGATTAGGATTATTGATGATATCATCAACGATTACTTTTTCTGGTTTGGCATCTTTATCAGCACCCTCAGGTAGCGGTAACATTTCTTCCTTAGTTCCGAATTTAATCGGAATAGGCATGAATCGATTGTATTTTAACAGCAGCTCGCGAATTTTGTATTCTTCTAAAAATTCAGAAGAATCTTCGGCAATGTGTAAAATAATTTCAGTACCGCGATCTTTTTTATCCGCAGGACCTAAATCGAATTGAGGACTTCCGTCGCAAACCCATTGCACGGCCGGAGCATCTGTATAAGATTTAGTTATGATTTCCACTTTATCGGCAACCATAAAAGCAGAATAGAAGCCTAAACCGAAATGACCTATAATACCTTCTTTTTCAGCATCTTTGTGTTTAGAAATAAAGTCTTCAGCTCCGGAAAAAGCTACTTCATTAATATATTTTTGTACTTCTTCTTCTGTCATACCGATCCCTTGATCGATAATATGAAGGGTTTTATCTTCTTTGTTTATTTTAATTTCAATAATTGGACTGCCGTATTCAACATTAGCTTCTCCAATATTCGATAAATGTTTAAGTTTTAATGTAGCATCGGTAGCATTAGATACCAGCTCACGTAAAAATATTTCGTGATCGTTATATAAAAACTTTTTAATCAGTGGAAAAATATTTTCAACCGATACATTAATATTTCCTTTTGCCATATATTTTTTTGTTTTTTACGATTAATTAATGAAAATTAATTTTCAAAAGTCAAAAAAAGTACCAATGAAAATCTTATGACAAAATGACGGGAAACAAAGGTAAAAGGCTTATTAGCATTAGATGATTTTTATTTCCATTATTATAAAAGCATTTACAATTGAATTTACTATATACTATCCAATTTTTATTTTTCTGAAATAAGATAAATTCATCTTAATTTTTTATCTTTAATAGTTTAAATTAAAAATTATTATAAACTTAATTTTAAGTATAAACACAATGATAAGAAAAGCAGTTAAAGGAGATTGTAAAAGATTAATGGAATTAGTACAAGAATTAGCCGATTTTGAAAAAGCACCGAATGAAGTTACCGTAAATCTATCCCATTTTGAAGAAAGCGGATTTGGAGATCATCCCGTTTGGTGGGCGTTGGTCGCTGAAGATGAGAAATCTAAAACCATTATAGGTTTTGCTTTATACTATGTGCGATATTCGACATGGAAGGGACAACGCCTGTATCTTGAAGATCTGTATGTATGCCCCGATTGGAGAGGAAAAGGAATAGGAAGTCAACTTTTTGAGGCTGTAATTAAGGAAACTAAAGATCAACAATTAAACGGGATGGTATGGCAGGTATTGGAATGGAACGAAACGGCGATAGAATTTTATAAAAAGTATAATGCAAAATTTGATGCAGAATGGATCAATTGCAGTATCAATTTATAGTTTCAAGCGTTAAAAAATTTATCAATTGGTTTATTTTATACAGCAAAGTATATAATTAACATTTTTTTGTGTTGAATCTTTAGTTTTAGTTGTGATTTGGTAAAAAATCATTGTTAATTTAGGAATAGATTTATCGAAAATGTAAGATTTTAACAGATATATATCATTAAAAAAACAGTTATTTTTCGAATTTCATTATATTTGTAAAATTTATTAAATTCCGTATAAAATAAGATAAATTTTATCTGAAATTATGTATTATTTGAAAATAGAGCAAAAATAATTACAATTTGTTATACTAATACTAAATTACTAACTGTAAAGAATTAATTTTGAAGAATTTAAAGTCTGATAGAACAAAGAAAGAATTAAAAAGAGGATTATCTAATCGACATATACAACTTATCGCTTTAGGCGGCTCCATTGGTACCGGATTATTTTTAGGAATCGGACCGGCTGCTGTCATGGCAGGACCATCCGTTATTTTAGGTTATACCATTGCCGGATTTATAGCATTTATGATTATGAGGCAATTGGGAGAAATGGTGGTTGAAGAACCGGTATCGGGAAGTTTTAGTCATTTTGCCAACAAATACTGGGGACCTTTTGCAGGTTTTGCTTCCGGTTGGAACTATTGGTTGTTATACACGTTAGTAAGCATGACGGAATTAACCGCCATAGGAACGTATGTACATTTTTGGTGGCCGGAAATTCCATTATGGGTATCGAGTTTATTCTTTTTTGTGGTTATTAATTTAATTAACCTGGCTAATGTAAAGATTTACGGAGAAGCAGAATTTTGGTTTTCAATCATAAAAGTTATTGCAATCATAGCTATGATTGTTTTTGGAAGCTATCTTTTGATAAGCGGTTCGGGAGGCCCTAAAGCATCCATAACTAATTTATGGAATGACGGTGGTTTTTTTCCTAAGGGCTTATTTAATTCAGATGGAACAGGAGGTTATCAAGGGTTACTTGCCGCAATGGCTTTCATTATGTTTTCTTTCGGAGGGTTGGAGCTGATCGGGATCACTGCTTCTGAAGCAGAAAATCCTGAAGTAACTATCCCTAAAGCAACGAATCAGGTAATATACAGAATCCTTATTTTTTATACCGGAGCTTTACTGATCTTATTTTCACTTTCTCCGTGGAGAGAAATAACAACAGGAAGCAGTCCGTTTGTAACCGTTTTTGATACCCTTAACGGTTTTAGTTTTACATTATTAGGTCATACTTTTTATTTTACAAGCATCATTGCAAATGTTCTGAATGTGGTGGTTTTAACTGCAGCCCTATCTGTTTATAATAGCAGCGTGTACAGTAACAGCAGGATGTTATATGGTTTGTCCGTACAAGGAAATGCTCCTAAATTTTTATCGAAACTGAATGCCAATCATGTACCGGTAATGGCCATATTGGTTTCCGCCTTATTTGCTGCTGTTTGTGTTATTGTAAATAAAGTAATGCCGAAAGAAGCTCTCAATTATTTAATGTCGTTAGTAGTTTCTTCTCTAATCATCAATTGGATAATCATCAGTTTAACCCATTTTTATTTTAAAAGAAGTAAAAATAAAGATGGAGTGTTTAAAACTAAATTTCCTTCTTTATGGTTTCCGCTGGGAAATATTATTTGTTTGATATTCTTAGTTGGAATTTTACCCATTATGTGGTTTACCGGTATGGAATTATCTATTGAGCTGATTCCTGTATGGTTGTTTGTTCTGTATTTCTGTTATAGATTTCCTAAATATAAATGGATTTTATTAATTATATTTTTAGCCTATTTTCTCTGGAGAATTTACAGCATAATTTAGTGGGTTATTATATTTTCAACCATACAATGATTAAGAAAATAGATTTGGGTTCTAATTAATTTAAAAAAATTAATTAGAACTTGTAAGCTTTTCTAAAGCATATTGTATCATTTTATCTATAGAGGAATACGGATCTATACTAAAAGTACCTGTATAACGGTTAGCTACAATAGTATTTAATGATAAAGCACGATGACCCATCAATTGAGATAAACCGTAAATGGCTGAAGTTTCCATTTCAAAATTGGTAATTCTGTGATTTTTATATTCAAATCGATTAAGTTTTTCGTTCATCTTTTCATCATCTAAGTCCAAACGTAAAATTCTTCCCTGAGGACCGTAAAAACCAATAGCGGTTGCAGTGATACCGGCTCTGACGGCTGAATTTTCACACATAAGGTCCAGTAATTCTTGAGAGCCGTCTACAACATAAGGAGCTGCTCTTTTTTTATTCCAGTTGGTTTGCGATGTAAACGCTTCTGCAATTTCATTGGTGTAAAAATTTTCAGTATTTGCGTAAAAGCTCATTAAACCGTCAAATCCTAATCCTTTAGATGAGGCAACCATCGTATCTACCGGAATATCGGACTGTAAAGAGCCTGAGGTTCCTAATCGAACAAAAGTAAGTCGGGTAGGGGTAGATTTAATTTTCTTATTAACTAAGTCAATATTGGCAAGAGCATCCAACTCATTCAAAACGATATCAATATTATCGGTACCCATACCTGTGGATATTACAGTAAGCCTTTTTCCGTTAATTGTTCCCGTGTGAGTAACAATTTCTCGTTTTTGAGACGTAACTTCAACGGAATCGAAATATTGAGACACTTTAGGTACACGTCCCGGATCTCCAACCAGTATAATGGTATCTGCCAGCTCTTCGGGTTTGATATTGCAATGATAAATACTCCCGTCGGGATTTAATACTAATTCTGAATTTGATAATTTAGAAGCCATAGTTTGTAAAGCTAATTTTTTTTAATTTGATATCTATATTTTATCCGCCCACTCGTTTTACGGAAAATCCTTTTTCTTTTAAAATATCCATTATTTTATCTCGATAATTTCCCTGAATAACAATAATTCCGTCTTTGGCAGATCCACCAACACCTAATTGGGATTTTAGTTCTTTGGCAAGTTGTTTTAAATCTTCATCTGCTCCGTTATAATTTTCCAAGATAGTAACGGGCTTTCCATTTCTCCCTTTTTTTTCATATTTACAAATAATAGGTTCATCCTGCATAAATAATTCTTTTTCAGGGGTGGAAGATGATTCTTCAGGTTCTTCAAACTGATGATTCGGAAATAGTTTCTTAAGCTGATCTTGCAAATCCATGGTGTTGCTTTATATATACAATTACGAAATTAGTAATTTTTTATTGTAAGGAATAGGTTTTACTTACACATAGTTTGAAATTATTATAAGGAATTGTTTCAATTGATAAAAAATCTATATGATCGTGTATGAATAGTAATTTTAGTTTAATTTTGAATTTAAAAGAATTCAGGTAAAATGCTAGAGATACGAAAAATAAGTGAAAGAGATATAGAATCACTGGTTTATATAAGTTATAAAACGTTTGTTGAAACTTTTGGAAGTTCAAATACTCAAGAAAATATGGATCGTTATTTGGATGAACATGTAAATTCAGATCAATTGAAATCCGAGTTAGCTGATTCCAATTCTGAATTTTATTTTGCCGAAATCGATCAGAATCCTGTAGGTTATTTTAAAATTAATTTTGGAAAAGCTCAAACGGAAATTAAAGAAAATGAGGGAATGGAAATTGAACGGATATATGTTCTTAGGGATTTTCAAAAACAATTTATTGGACAAAAATTATTTAATCAAGCCATTGCCATAGCTAAAGAAAGAAATTGCACCTATGTTTGGTTAGGAGTTTGGGAGAAAAACACTAAAGCCATAAAATTTTATCAGAAAAATGGACTCAAGGTTTTTAATACGCATTTTTTTGTATTAGGAGAAGATAAGCAAACGGATCTTATGATGAAATTGGAATTTTAATATACGTATTTGATCAAGTATCATTTATTTAAAAAATATCTTGAATTAAATACGTTGAAGCATATAAACAAAAAAATACTATTTAAACATTAAATAGTATTTTTTTTAACTTTTTAATCTATTATTATATTGATTTTATAATCTTGTCCATTTCCAATCTGGATTTTGGAGTTTTAGAAGGTTGATTATTGTCATCCGGATTTCTATATCCAATGGCTACAGCAAAAAGGGTTATATAATCGTTGAGTTTCAATATTTCATTATATTTTTTAGGTTCAATTCCTTCCATAGGAGTACTGTCAATACCTAAGGCGGCACAGGCACTTAAAAAGAATCCTAAGGATAGATATACTTGTTTTTGAAACCAAGATTTTATTTCAAATTCTGATTGCGGTTTTAGTACTTGATTATAATAAACCATGCTTCCTTCAGGTAAATAGTTTGGCATTTCCTCTTCAAATTTTTTGACATTATCCAGGGCACTAAAAACTATAATATGGCTGCAATCTTTTATTTTTTGTGAATTAAATTCAGAAGCTTCCGCTAATTGATCTTTAAGTGACGGATCTGATATAAAATAAAATTTCCAAGGTTGGCTGTCGATGGAAGAGGGACTAAGCCTCAAGATTTCTTTTAATTTTTGAATATTCTCTTCAGATACTTTTTTAGTGGGATCGTATAATTTAGTAGTATACCTGGTTTTTGCTAATTCCAAAAAATCCATATTTTCTATTTTTAAAATTTAAATAATTATTAATTCTGATACTAAGTTATGAAGATATAACGAATTAATAAAATTATAGGGTTAATACTGAGATATTTTTTACTATTTATTTAAAATCTTACAATAACAAAAAATTTTATTTAGCATTAATTTAAATGCTTTTTAAAAAATCGTTCCAATGTATCAAAAGGAATGATTTTTATTTTATCATATAAATCCACATGAACAGCATTTGGAATTAGTAGTAATTCTTTAGGTTCTGAAGCCGATTGATAGGCATCTTCACTGAAATATCGTGAATGTGCATTTTCTCCGGCAATTAATAATATTGGTCGGGGTAAGATTTCTTTAATATAGGTTAAGATAGGCATATTCATAAAGGAGAGGGGATTGGTAGCATTCCAAGCTCCCGTTGAATTCAAAGAACGTTCATGAAATCCTCTGGGTGTTCGGTAGTAATCGTAATAATCTTTTACAAATTGCGGTTCATCGCCATTCAATTTTACAGGATTTAATAAGGGGCCTGCATGAAAAATGCCATCTTCTGCATCTTTCCATCGTTGCTCACTTAATTGCTTTAAAATGTTGGTTCGTTCTTCTAAAGTCATTTTATCAAAATATCCTTTGGACATCACCCGGGACATATCATACATACTCATTGTGGCAACAGCTTTTACTCTTTTGTCTACTGCCACAGCGTTCAGGGCAAATCCTGCCCATCCGCAAATACCAATAATTCCAATTCTATTTTTATCTACATTTTTTTGAATTCCCAGAAAATCAACGGCTGCACTAAAATCTTCAGTATTAATATCAGGAGATGCTACATTGCGAGGTTCCCCGCCGCTTTCTCCTGTATAAGAAGGATCAAAAGCCAAAGCAATAAAACCTCGTTCTGCCATTTGATTGGCATATAATCCCGAAACCTGCTCTTTAACTGCTCCAAATGGTCCACACACAGCAAGGGCGGGTAAGGGTTTATTAGTGTGTTTTTTAGGGATATATAAGTCTCCGGTAAGAGTAATTCCGTAGCGATTTTTGAATGTAAATTTCTGTCTTGTTACCTTATCGCTTAACGTAAATGTGTAATGTTCGGTTTGTTTCGTCTGATTCATTTCTACTTGATGTTTATTTTGCTGACCGGCTGCCCAAATAACTAGGTTCATTGCCAGTAATAGGATTATTTTTTTCATTCGTTGAGGATTGATGGTGTTAATAAAATCATTATTTCAACCTTATTAATGATATAATTGTATGGTTTGAATGATATTTATTTTTTCAAGTAAAAATATAATGGGATTTCTTTTTTTATTTTGTTGTACGGTTCATTTTAATATTCTGTAAGGCTCAATTCTTTTTAATTTGCCTTGAATTAAAAAATTCCTTTGAAATCATCAATATGCACGTGTTTAGAAATACGTTCAGCTTGAACTTAAATTTGTAAAGTAACGAAACAAAAGTTAAATAATAATAAAAATCATATTATATCTAACTGTACAAATTATGCTTATATTGGATAAAATATAAAAAATTTATTACATTTGTAAATAAAAAAAACATTTAATCATGAAAAAGATCATTATTGCTTGCCTGGTATCAATTTTTCTGGTATCGTGTTCAAATCCTTTAAATAAAAAATTTGATCCCAAAACATTTGATACAGATTATGAAGCTATTTTAAAAAGTAAAAAACTAGATAAAGAAGATGAAGAATTACTTGCAGCAATGGCATTATTTGGAAATCGATCTTCAATAGGCAAAACATATAAGCAAATTTTAAAGGAAGCTAAAGAAAAAGAAAAAGAAAGAAAAGAATTAGCAGAAAAATCTGCAAGAGAAAAAGCAGAAAAGGAAGAAAAGATTAATAATGCTATAACTATTTCGTTTTATGATTATTATTTTAAACCTACAGATGTTGATCATTTATTTACCTCTTATCATGTTTTTAAATATGCTGTTCAAAATAAAACAGATAAAGAAATTGTTGGAGTTAAATTTACTTACACAATCTATAATACTTTAGGTGAAATGATTGATTTATCTAATACGGTTAGTTTGACCGACAAAAGAATACCTCCCAAAGAATCTATCCAAGCTGAAACTGAGATTGCTAAAGGACGTAGTGAAAAAGAAAAAGATATTAATGAGTCCAATTTTCGAAATTTAAAATTTAAAATTACTATAGAAAAAATTGTTTTTGCCGATGGTACACAATTAGAAAATTAAACTTATATTACCTAATGTTAAAAGCCTGATAATTTAATACTATCGGGCTTTTAATTTTGTATTCTATAATATTCTTGTATTAGATACATTTATGTAGCTTTGAGCTGTTAAATTTTTAAAGAGAGGGATTAAGAATTTTTTAAATATTCTCTAATTGATACCAAGGTAGAATTTAATATGGAAGAGTCTCGATTATTTATTATTTTATCATAACTTACAATATTCAAATTTCTAACATCAACCGAAGTACAGAATTCAGAACTAATTTTAAGATGTTAGACAAAAAACTAAATAGCAAAATCTGCGGGTGTTAGATTTGTTTAAATAATTTACAATGTAATATTAAAGCCACAGTTCGAAGCTTTAACAGAGACATAAAATAACATTATAGAAAATGTATGAAAACATCTTTAATTTAAAAATATTTAATTTTCCTATAATTTATATTATGTTAAATAGAATATTTAATGCTGCTATTTAAGTTTATCGATTCTATCTCCAATTTTCTTTTTTAAGTTCATACACATAATTAATATAGGAACTCTTTCCATCAGTAACTGTGATTTCTCTAGATGTTTTGATTGCATTTATTTTAGCTATAGCTTTTTGTGATCTAAAGTTTGTAGAACCTATATGAAAATAAATTTTGTCAACATATTGGAAAATATAATCAATCATCAATTTTTTAATTGAAGAATTGATACCTGTACCCCAATAGTTCACTGCTATAAAAGTATATCCGATTACAATGCTTTTATCATTTTCCGAATAATCATAATATCGAGTACTTCCGATTAATCCTCCGGTTGTTTTATCAATAATTTTAAAAGCTCCTTTACTTTCAACTGCTTCTTTAAAAAATACTTTGAATACGTCTTCTTTCCAACGATTATGACAAGGATGTTGTTCCCAGATTTTTTTATCTTTTGCTACTTGATACAAACTCTCAAAATCGTTGATTTCTAAGGGTAATATTTGTACATAATCATTTTCTAAATTGGGTTGAATTGAAAAATTCATTGTATTAATTCTTAAGGTTTAGTTTTTTATAAATTTTTTTAGGAATGGCTTTTTTGTTTACTAAAATTGCGGTGGTTTTAAATTGTACGTAATTTTTTGTGACGTATAAATATCCTTGATAATCATTGCTAATTCCCCAAGAATTTTTAACTAAATAATATTCCTTTCCGTTTTGGTCTTTTGCCAAGCCCACTATATGCATGGCATGATCATCTGTTGTAGTTTTATTGTTAAAGGCTTCCTGACGCAATTCTTCAGTTATTACCTTTTCCGGCTTGGGATAACTGAACAAATTTGCTTTTTCTTCGGAAGAAATGGAATAAATATTCGTATCGGGAACATAAGCAATACCATTTTTCCAGCTGAAATACGGTTCGCTAACATCGCTGGCCCACCCAACCGTATATCCCGTTGATAAAGCATGATCTATAATTTCAGTCAATTCCTTCATGGGAACATTGTACATTTTGTCTCCACTCCAATTATCAGGTAATGGCGGATAAAATGGTGTATAATAGTCGTAATCTTTAAAAGATGAAATTTCTATATAATTATTTGGATCTAAATCAACGATTTCCTCTGCAAATGTTTTAGGTGTATATTCTTTACCCTTATAAATAAATGTTTCAGGAACTTTTCCAATGTATTTATCTAAAATAGATGAAAAATTTTGCGTCCATTGGGTATTAATAGGTGCTTTTTGAGATTTTACCGTATCTAGATACTCTTTAAGTTCTTGCTGCATTTTACTGAAATTATTCTTTATAGCACCATTAATTAGTCCGGTATACGCTTCCTGAGGAACCATTCCATATTTTTTGTACATATTAATAACATCGTGTAAAGAACCGCCATCACCATAATTAACGTAACCGTCCATTAAAATATAATTTTTGGCTTTATCCTCGTAAGTTTTTCTGGCAGTGTAAATTTCTGCTATATCTAATACTCGATGATGTTTTTTATATATTTCAGATTCTAAAAAAGAATTTCCTGCATAACTCCAGCAAGTCCCTGAAGATCCTTGATTTTTTACGGAAGTATTATCCAGCTGTTTTATGATGGTAAACTGAAAATCGGTATGGGTTGACTTATTATCTTTAATTTTATTGATTAAATCATCTTGAGCATAACTTATTGAAGGTAAGATCCATAATGCCATTACAAAAAAGATGGTTTTCTTCATAATTTGATAATTATTTTTTATCGTTTGCTTTCTTTTTCTTTTTGTTAAAGTAATCGTATGCAAAATATCCTCCTAACAATAAGATAAATACAGGTATATAATTAGTTTTATCTTTAAGCGGAACATTTGTGTTAACGGTACGAAACATTCTATCCCATCTTATTTTAAATTTGGCAGGATGCCCGAAAGGATCATTTTCGAATAAACCTTGAATGCTTAACCAGGTAAAAATAGGAGTTCCTATAATGTGATCTTCCGGTACATATCCGAAATAACGGCTGTCTAAAGAATTATCTCGGTTGTCCCCCATCATCCAATAATAATTTTGTTGGATGGTATAGGTGTTAGTTTCCTTACCGTTTATGTAAAATTTGCCTTCCTTTTCCTTCAAATCATTATATTCATAATTTTTAATGATTCTTCTATATTGATCTATATTTTGACGGGTCAACGTAATAATATCCCCTTTTTTAGGTATCATGAGAGGTCCATATTGAGAGCCGTTCCAACCACTATGAAGGGGAAAAATGGAATTAGTTGTATCAATTTTTGTTTTTGCTATATCTCTATAATGGATGCCCTCCTCTCCTTTATTTGCATATAAAATCTGAATAGAGTCTACCGTATCAAAATTTTTTATTTTGTTTGCATTTTCTTGGGTAAGCCCTTTGAAATAATAAATAGTATTACCCTGTTCGTTCATTCCTTCTTGATATGTGGCATATCCCAATAGATCTTCAATTTTTCTTTGACTGATTCCGGCTTGGGTTGTATATACTAAATAGTCTCTTTGTTGTTCTTCATCTTTTTTTATTTCTTCGGGTTTTCCATTGATAAATAAATTTCCATCAATCAATTGAATTTTATCTCCCGGTAAACCCACGCAGCGCTTAACATAAGGATCTTTCCTATCGATGGCAGTATGCAAAGAATCTGTAGGATAATTAAAAACAACAATATCATATCTGTTAACCTTAGTCCAACCGGGAAGTCTCATATACGGCAAACGAATTTTATCAACATAAGAATTTATTTGATTTTGAGGTTGTTGATTGTTTCCCAACGGAATTTTATTTTGTAAAAAAGGCAACGCTACCGGAGTCATTGGAATTCTTATTCCATAATTCAACTTACTGACAAAAAGGAAATCTCCTACCAGCAAGGTTCTTTCCATAGAAGCTGTTGGAATGGTAAACGGTTGAATGACGAAAGCATGGATGACTGTGGCAAATATAACGGCAAACAATACGGCAGATATAAATGTTTCTTTTCGTTCTTGTTTACCACTGTATTGTGTTTCAGGTGAATAGTTTATATATGCTAAAAAAATAAATGAGAAGAATAAAACTAAAACGGCATCTAAATACGAACGACGATTGTAATGTCTTATAAAATCTACTAATATAATAGCTCCCATAATTGGACCGACAATCGGGATAAATACTATAATAAACCACCACCAAGGTCGATGAATAATTTTTAAAGTAACTAAAATATTATAAAAAGGAACTAAGGATTCCCATGCTTTTCTACCTGCTTTTTGAAATAATTTCCAAGCAGTCAGGAAATAAAATATATTTGAAAGTAAAGCGAATAGTAAATAATAAGTTAAATAATGCATGAGATAATCTTTAAATCTTTTTAATATTTAGTTATTTAGTAGCCTAAAATAAAATAGTTTTTATCTAAAAGCCTAATACATCTTTCATGGTGAATACCCCTTTTTTTCCGATAAGCCATTGGGCTGCAATTAATGCTCCCATAGCAAATCCTTTTCTAGAATGGGCTAC
Organism: Apibacter sp. B3919; assembly: GCF_026537405.1. Classification (NCBI taxonomy): domain Bacteria; kingdom Pseudomonadati; phylum Bacteroidota; class Flavobacteriia; order Flavobacteriales; family Weeksellaceae; genus Apibacter; species Apibacter sp. B3919. The sequence continues at coordinate 300,552 of NZ_JAFNMG010000001.1, forward strand.
ATGTTTCAGTTCGATATCGTCTATAGGCGAATTATAAATCACAGTATGTGTTCCGGGAACATCATGAACTCTCTTAGCTTCAATTCCCAATAAATTATTATTGGTTTTATAGGATAAATTCCATCCGTCAAAACCATAAATCGGTATGATTTCATCGGCAAGTGTTATGGCGGTACCACTGGGTGCATCTTTTTTTTCTGTATGGTGAATTTCTTCAATATGAACCGTATATTCTTGGTACTTCTGCATTATTTCAGCTGCTCTTTTATTTATTTCGAAAAATAAATTAACGCCTAAACTGTAATTGGAAGAATATATAAATCCCCCGTTATGCTTTGCGCAATATTCTTTTACTTTAGGAAGCTTATCTAACCAGGCAGTTGTTCCACAAACAACAGGTATTCCCAATTCTAAACAAGCAATTACATTTTCATAAGCAGTAGAAGGAGTTGAAAATTCAATAGCTACATCCGCACCATTTAAATTTTTTTGAGTTGGTTTTTCTTCTAATCGGGCTACAATTTCGTGATTATGATTTTTAGCTATTTCTTCAATGGCTTTACCCATTTTACCATAACCTACTAAAGCTATTTTCATAAGAATATATATTATTTTTTATAAACATTAACCATTTTAAAAAGACAAGCAAAATGAAAGTCCTACTTTTTGATTAGTAAACCAGGTATCGGCGTCTTCCATAATAACAGGTCGTACGGCAAGATCTTTATCTTTATCGAATATTGATAGATGAGCATCAACAGTGGCATCAACAATATTTAAAAGATAAGCCAGAGAAGTCAGCACAATCGCATAATCTCTGTTTCTCCTTTCCGAATCTTGAGCGTTAGCTAAAACTTTAGGACTGATTCCTGCTACATCTGAAAATTGATGCTTTTGTCCGCTAAGTTCCGCTAAATAAGCTTTGTGATATTTATTATATCGATTGTCGTAATATTTTATAAAACCGATCCCCGCACCAATAACCCCTAGCACAATAGGAGCTTTAATATATTTTTTATTGTACAATTGTCCTAAACCGGGAAGTATGGCAGAGTATAAAGAAGCTTTCAGAGGGCTTCTCAACATGGTTTGAGTAAGTGAATCTGTATGATTAATATTGCGTATTATAACGCCATCATCACTAATGGTGGCATGGTTTGTTTCTTGATTTTGCGCTAAAATAAAACAAGTAAGAAATAATGAAAGTATAACCAATATTTTCTTTTGTATCATTCTAATAATTTCTGAATTCTTTCAAATTCTTCCGTGGAATCAAAATTAATGATAATTTTTCCTTTTCCTTTTTCTGTAGCCTTTATTTCAATAGTTGTTTCGAAATAATCCTCAAAATTTTTCAAACCCTTTTTTAAATGATTGGGTAATTCTTTTTCTTTGGAAACTTTTTTGCTTTTAGGATTTTTAAAGGTTCGAATGAAACTTTCGGTTTGTCTTACGGATAATTGTTCTCGAACAATTTTTTCATATACAAATAATTGTTTCTCTTGCTCTTCCAAGGATATGAGCGCTCTTCCATGCCCCATGGAAATTATCCCGTCTCGGATTCCCGTTTGGATAATCGGAGAAAGTTTTAAAAGTCTTAAATAATTGGTTATGGTGCTTCTGTCCTTCCCTACTCTGTTACTCAAGTTTTCTTGAGTAATATTGATTTCTTCAATTAATTTTTCAAAGCTTAAGGCAATTTCGATAGGATCCAGATCTTTTCGTTGAATATTTTCAACTAAAGCCATTTCTAAAAGTTCCTGATCGTTAGCTAATCGAACAAAAGCAGGTAATTTTTTTAAACCGGCCTGTTTGGAAGCGCGATATCTCCTTTCTCCCGAAATTAAATCGAATTTGTCTCCATTTTTACGAACGGTTATTGGTTGTATTAATCCTAACTGTTTAATAGAAATAGATAATTCATCTAATGCTTTTTGATCAAAATTAGTTCTGGGTTGATTGGGATTGGTTATAATATCATCAAGTGAAATTTCCAAAATGTTACCTACTAATTCTTCTGCTCCTTTTTCTTCGGCAGAATTAACTTTTTTAGAATTCTCACTTAAGATAGCGGATAGACCTCTACCCATAGCTCTTTTTTTGTCTATAGCCATAATTTATTTAACTTCAGCCTTGTTTTTATTTAATACTTCTTCAGCAAGTAAGATATAGTTTATAGCACCTTTGCTTTCTGCGTCATATTTTAGTATGGATTCGCCAAAACTCGGAGCTTCACTTAATCGCACATTTCTTTGAATGAGACTGTCAAACACCATATCCGGAAAATGAGTTTTGACTTCTTCTACCACTTGGTTCGATAAACGTAAACGGGCATCATACATAGTTAATAATAACCCTTCAATAGTTAGATCCGGATTGTGCAGTTTTTGCACGCTGTTTATCGTATTAAGGAGTTTTCCTAAACCTTCTAAGGCGAAATATTCACATTGGATGGGAATTATTACAGAATCGGCAGCAGTTAAAGCATTTAAAGTAATTAATCCTAATGACGGGGCACAATCAATGATTATGAAGTCATATTCATCTTTTATATCTTTTAAAGCTTCTTTTAACATGTATTCTCTATTAACCTTGTCAACCAATTCAATTTCGGCAGCAACAAGATCTATATGAGCCGGTATTAATTCCACATTTGGGGAAGTAGAAGGTTGTATGGCATCTTTGGCAGAAGCACTGTGTTCCAACACTTCATATGTACCATATTCTACTTCTTCGATATTAATACCTAATCCGGAACTGGCATTTGCCTGAGGGTCTGCATCGATGAGTAAAACTTTTTTTTCAAGCACCCCTATGGCCGCAGCCAAATTAACGGCTGTAGTGGTCTTTCCAACTCCTCCTTTTTGATTAGCTATAGCAATAATTTTTCCCATCAGTATAATAAAATTTCAAGCTGTAAAAATACAATTTTTAAACGGTATATTCAGAAAAAATTATCAACATTAGAGGGATTTATAGCAGGTTATCGACTATTTTTTTGGTATTATTATGCTGTTTTTTCTCTCTAACTTAATTATTTTACTTTGAACTTTATTTTAATTTTATTTGGTTTTAAACATTCATAGCAAATGTAATACAAGTTAAAAAAGTTGCTTTTTGTTATATATTAAAAAATAGTTTAAAATGTATAACTTTAAATTAAACCTTTTAAAATATTCCTTGTCAATATAGTTGTAAATCTAAAGTTATATGAAAAAAATAATTTTTGTAGGAGCATTAGTATTTTCCTCTACTTTTGCTTTTACACAATCTAAATGTGAGGATCTTAAGGATCATGATAAAAAAGAAGAAAAAGTGAAAGAGATGAGGGATAGGATGGCTAAAGAACTTAATTTAACGGAAGATCAAATTAAAAAGATTAATTTAATTGAGGATAAATATAAAAGCCGTGAGAATGAGTTAAGGAAAAAATCAGAAGAATTGCGTCAACAAATTCATCAATTAAAGGAAGATAAAAAATCTGAAATAAATAAAGTTTTTACTGAAGAACAAAGACAAAAGCTTAAGAAAATTAAAGAGGACATGCATAATAAAAAGCATTTACATAAACAGGGTAAAAAATTTCATTCCTAGAGAAAATAGTATATAATACAATTCTTATTTCAATTAAAAAGAGCTTCTATCTAATAGAAGCTCTTTTTAATTTTATAGTATATATATTATTATCAAAAAGTTAAGAAAAATTTTGCATGTCAATTAATTTTTTATAAATACCATTTTTCTCCAATAATTCAGCATGAGTTCCTTGTTCCATTATTTTTCCTTTATCCATCACCACAATCATATCTGCATTGACAATGGTTGATAATCTATGAGCTATAACCAGGGATGTTCTGTTAGACATAAGATTATCTAAAGCATCTTGTACCAATCGTTCACTTTGAGTATCTAAAGCAGAGGTTGCTTCATCTAAAATCATGATAGGTGGATTTTTCAATATAGCTCTGGCAATAGCAATTCTTTGTTTTTGTCCACCCGATAATTTTCCGCCTCCTTCACCAATGGTTGTTTCGAAACCTTCCGGCATTTGCTCAATGAATTCCAGTGCATTGGCAACTTTAGCAGCTTCTATAACTTCATGCATCGATGCATTTGGATTGCTTAATTTAATATTATTGGCAATGGTATCATTGAATAATATGGATTCTTGGGTAACCATGCCCAGTAATTTACGGTAAACTTTTAAATTTAAATCTCTTAAATCATGACCATCCACATAGATCACGCCGCTGTCTACGTCATAAAACCGTGCAATTAAATTGGCTAAAGTAGTTTTACCGCTACCGCTCTGTCCCACTACTGCTATTGTTTTGCCTTTAGGTATAAATAAATTTACATCTTGAAGAATGGGATGTCCGTCAACATATTGGAAATTAATATTTTTCAGTTGAATTCCTTCTTTTATTTCGGATAATTCTATGGCATGTTCCGGTTCGTAAATCTGTATGCTGGTTTCTAATGTTTCCACCAAGCGATCTGTAGAGGCCGTACCTTTATGTAAATTCGTGATGGAAGTTGATAAGGTTTTGGCCGGTTCCAATAATTGAAAAAATAGGGCTATATAGACTAAAAAGGAAGGAAGATTTAAACCTTCACCGTCTAAAATAAGAACTCCGCCGTACCAGGTAATAAAAATCATGGCAACAGAGCCTAAAAATTCTGAAGAAGGCGAAGCAAGTTCATATTTTTTCATCATATTTATGGATAGCCTTCTGAGATTAAGAACGCTATTCATAAATCTGTTTTTCATGGATTCTTCGGCATTGAAAATTTTGATTATTTTAGTTCCGTTTAGGGTTTCATCAATTACTGAAAGCACATTACCCGATTCGGCTAATCCCTTTTTAGCATCTTTTTTCAAACTTTTTCCAATTGCGGAAATAATCCACGCCATAAAAGGCAGAACAATAAATGCTATTAAAGTTAACGAAGGGCTGATGGTGATCAAAGCAATAAGAGTAAAAAGAATGGAAAAAGGCGTTCTCCAAAGCTCTAAAATAGAAGTTAAAATATTGCCTTCCACCTCTCCTACGTCTCCGGAAAGTCGTATCATAATATCCCCTTTTTTTCGATCAGTGAAATAAGAAACCGGAAGCGTAAGGATTTTATCATACATAGCAACCCGCAAATCTTTGGAAACTCCGCTTCGTAACAGTACAATAAAATATTGAGCTAAATATCTGAAAATATTTCTAAATAAAAATAAAACTATAACAGTAACACAAAGATAAGCTAAAATCGTTTTAGGATTGGTTCCTTCAAGGGAATGGTCTAAAAATACATAAAATTTATATTTCAGCTCAGCCATCATACCCGTTGAGGCTTGCATTTCTTTTTTCGTTTGTTCAATTAAAATTTGATTTTTTCCTCCTAAAAGCATTTCCAAAATGGGCATAATGGAAAAAACGGAAACTATTGAAAATAAAGAATATAGAACGTTAAATAGAATTCCTAATATAAATTCTTTTCTGTAGGGAGAGGCAAATTTTTTTAGTATTTTTTTTAATGATTTCATGCTACCTTGAGATTAATACAAAGGTAAACAAAAATTCGATTCTTTTTTGTCAAAAAGTAGCTTGTATTCCAATATGAATTTTAGAATCTGAAAAATTTACAGGTTCAGAATCGTATTTGCCAACGGCATAGTTCAATGAAAAAATCCCGAAACGCGTTAAAAAGCTAATTCCTACTCCGGTTCCCAATAAAAAGGGTCTTGTATTTTGATTTTTATTCTCAATCCATGCAACATCTGTAAATAAACTTAAATACAGTTCTTCAAACGGAACGTATCTGTATTCTAAACTTCCGATGATATACGCATTGGCATAAATGGATTGTTCGTTGAATCCGCGGATAGTTTTCAAACCACCGATTTTAAATAATTCATTTACTGTCAACGTATCCGATAGTAAGGTTGAAGCATTTATTTTCGGTTTTAAATAATGAGAGGCAGATAATTTTATTAATTTTTCGATGGATGCACTTACATTATATTCAGTTAAATTTTTTCGATCTTCCGGTATATTCCTATATGCAATTCCTTTTATGGAGTATAAATTTTTAGGACCTAAAATTTCGTTTTCATTTCTTTCTTTGTATTGATAACTTATGCCTAATCCTGTTTTGGAAAAGTTGTTATTATTATCTAATTCCGATACATATCGTGAGTTTTCATATAATCCTTCTATACCTAACCGTTGATTTACGGTGTATTGATAATATATATGTTCATTTAGGCGAATGGTTGCATAGGTGCTGTCTTGTTTAAATATAGTTAACGATGATTCCGATCCGAATTTAGATTTAAAAAGATAGGGTACGTTGACTTGAACTTCAAAGTTTTGAGATTTATCCGGTGTGGATAGCCAATTTAAGTTAATGGTTTCAAATGAATTCAATACATTGCCTAAAGAAAGTTGCAGTTGACCGTTGACTTTGAATTTACCTTTTTCGTCATTTCCAAAGCCTACCATGCCATCCAATGAACTGGCTTTTCTTTTTTTCAAATATAAATAAATCTTGGTAGAATCGGGGGTGAATAATACTTGCGGATTTTTTTCTTCAGCTATAAATGCTGTTCCTTGTAACATTGCTGAAATTTCTTTAAGTCGCTCGTCTGTAAAGGTTTTACCAAGAAATCCATATTCTAATTCTTTTATTATTCCTCGAGGGATTTTGGTATATCCGTTTAAAACAAATGAATTGATGAGCCTTTTTTGATGAAGTTCAACATGTATGGATGCTTCTAATGGTTCATTTGCAAGGAATAATTGTGTGTGGACTTGGTTAAATGCATATCCTTTTTTTATATAATAATAATGGATTACTCCTGCTAAAGAATCAATATTATCTGTTTGAAAATAATTTTTGTTAGTAATTGCCGCTTGTGAAAGAGAGTCTAATTGTACCCATACTTTTTTGTAAAATTTTCCTCTGTTAATATAAACTAAGGTTTCTTTTTTATCTTTTTTTAAAGAATCCAGTTTTAGGGTATAAAAACCTAGATCTACTAAAGAATCTAAAATCGAACCTACTTTATTTTCTGAATAGGTTTTTGAAAACCAAAGTTTTTGATTATTATATATCTTAATGAAATTTTTTTCTACTTGGCCATGAAGCAAAATGGGAAAAATAATTATATAAATATAGAGCAGCTTAAATTTCATAAGTTGTACTAACAAAAAAGCTCAATGGTAAGGTACAAATTTAAAACTAAATTATTTTATATTTTTATTTAATAAAATTCTTTAGTTTTTTGTAGGAATCAATGTAAATGATGCTATTAATGGGAAAATAACAGATATTTTAGTATAATCGTCTTATAATGAACTATATAGATACTTATATACTTTCTAATTAATTATAGTTATGTACGCATTTCCTTTAAATAGATTGTAAAATAGTTTGTAAATTTTTTTATTAACTAAAATTTGAAATAAAATGTAAGTAGTTATATATCAGAATTTTAAGATTTAAGGATATTTGAGTTAATAATTTCTAACATATGCTCTTTACCTATAGTATGGGCTGCTTTAAGTGACAGAATCCATTGGATGGTATGATCCAGCTTTTCTTGTTTTTTTATACTATCTTTTTGATTGATACAATGAAGAAGCATAAATAGTATTGAAAAAATAAGTAAAATAATAGCCAATGCAAGCGCGGGATTAAATTGTTGATAGGCAGAAGATGATGGATTTTCATCATAGATCCAATTAACTAATAAAACAAGGACGGAAATTATAAACAATCCAATAGCTGTCATATAGTTAAGCAATGATAATTGTCTTACTTGCTTTATTTTTTGTTCAGAACTTGCTATCCATAATTTAAATTCTTCCTCCAAGTTTTTCCAAGAATCAGAAGTATTGTTTTGTTCTTTATTGATAAACGTAAATTCATCGGTTGTGAAATGAGTGAATACCCAATATTCCCATCCCAAGCCTAAAGCCAAAACAATTACAATAAAAATTATAGAAAGAAAACTGTAAAATATCTCTTGGATGATATGATAATAAAATCCTAAACCTACTAAGACTAACACTAATAGGGTAACTAAAAAATACTTTAAGGATCCTGAATTTTTTTTCTTCTTTTGATCATTATCTTTTTTATCGATATTATCAATAGTATTTCCTATATTTTGTTTATCTGATATATTTTTATCCATTTTATAAATTTATTAACAAAATTATATAATATTTTAATAAATTCATAAAAAATTAACGTAAAATACCACCGGTTACCATTCTACCGGAATTTATGGTTTGCTTTCTTGCCGAAAAAAATAAATTAGGTTGAGTAACCGTACATAAATTTTTTATTTCAATATGATGAGCGATACAACCTGCTTGTTCCAGTAGCAACTGATTTGCTTTTCTAAGATCAATATGATATTTTCGGGTTTCTTTATTTTTAAAACTAATTAGATTACTATCAAAACCTTCCTTAATAAAATCTTCAATGACATGATCTCCTACTTCAAAACAGTTCGCGCAAATGCACGGACCAATTCCTACTCTCATATTTTCAGGTTTGCAATTAAAATGACGAACCATTTCCGACAGAGTTTTTAAAGCAATTTTGCTAACGGTTCCTCTCCATCCTGCATGGATGGCTGCTAAAGTTTGGGTTAAAGGATCATAAAGTACTATAGGTACACAATCGGCTGTAGTTATTCCTATACAAATTCCCTTTTCTTGAGTCAGTAAAGCATCTTTATTTTGAAGAATTTCCGATTGTTTATCACTTGTTAGATCTAAAAAATTACGATCAATAAGTAACAAATGATTGCTGTGAGTTTGAACAGGTATATATAAATTATGGGTTGAAATACCAAATTCATTACAGAGTCTTTTTCTGTTTACACTCACATTTTTAGGATCATCCCCGGAAGTAGTTCCTAAATTGAATGATGCATACTTCCCGATACTTACTCCTCCTTCGATTGTAGTTGTAAAATGGGTTAATTCTTTGTATGCTGATAAATTATCAAATGTCAGGAAATTCATATAGTTAAAAGAGAATATTTATAAACTCATCAATTCTAGAGTGTTCTATATAAATTCTTAATGGGCTTCCAGCCAATTGGGACCCACTCCAACATCTACTATTAAAGGAACCTCCATACGTACGGAGTTTTCCATTGTATTTTTTATGAGTGTCGATACTTCCTTAATTTCTTCATCAGGAGCATCGAAAACCAATTCATCGTGCACTTGTAACAAAAGTTTGGTTTGAAATTTTCTTTCCTGCAACAGTTCATGAATGTGTATCATGGCTATTTTAATTACGTCTGCTGCTGTTCCCTGAATAGGCGCATTTACTGCATTCCTTTCTGCATGAGAACGCACTACGCTATTTCCGGAATGGATGTCCGGCAAATATCTTCTTCTTCCCAATAAGGTTTCTACATATCCGTTTTTTCGTGCTATCTGTACTTGTTCCGAAATGTATTCTTTTAAAATGGGATAAGCCTGATAATAAGCATCAATCAAACTTTTAGATTCGGATCTAGATAATCCGGTTTGTTCACTTAATCCGAATGCAGATACTCCGTAAATGATACCAAAGTTAACCGTTTTCGCTTGAGAGCGCTGCTCTTTAGTCACTTGATCCATAGGTACATGAAATACTTTTGATGCAGTAGCCCTATGGAAGTCCTCACCATTTTTAAAGGAAGTGATCATGGTGGGATCCTTACTCATGGCTGCAATGATTCTCAATTCAATTTGCGAATAATCAGCAGAAATTATTTTATGTTTAGAATCCTTTGCTATAAAGGCTTTACGTACTTCTTGCCCTCTTTCGGTTCTAATAGGAATATTTTGAAGATTGGGATTATTAGAAGCTAAACGACCGGTAGCAGCTACAGTTTGTGCAAAGGTTGTGTGTACTCTTCCTGTTAGTGGATTTACTTCATTGGGCAGGGCATCAACATAGGTTGATTTTAATTTTTGCAGCTGTCTGTATTCTAATAATAAATCTATAATTTTATGTTTATGCGCCAGTTTTAATAAAACATCTTCGCCGGTAGCATATTGACCTGTTTTGGTTTTTCTGGGCTTAGTACCTAATTTTAATTTATCAAAAATAATATCTCCTAATTGTTTGGGTGAACTGATATTAAATTCCTCTCCGGCTAGAGAATATATTTCTTTTTCTAACTTTGACAGGTCTTCAACTAATTCTTTAGACATTTCGCCTAATGCTTTGATATCTAGATTTATACCTTCCCATTCCATATCTTCCAACACCTTCATTAAGGGCATTTCTATGTCATCAAAAAGCTTTTTAAGATTATCATGTTTGAGTTGAGGTTCAAATTTGTCTTTAAGCTGTAAGGTAATATCAGAATCTTCAACCGCATATTCTTTTTGCAATTCAATAGGAACGGAAGAAAACAATTTTTGATTTTTACCTTTTTTTCCGATTAAAGATTCTATGGGAACAGGCTTGTAATTAAGCTCTGTTTCAGCCAATAAGTCCATATTATGCCTTGCATCGGGATTGATTAAGTAATGTGCAATCATGGTATCAAAAAGTACCCCTTTAACTTCAACCTTATATTTTCTTAAAACTTTACAATCATACTTCAAGTTTTGGCCTACTTTAACTATATTCTCATCTTCGAAAACCGGTCGGAGCAGTTCTATAAATTCTTGTGTTTTTTCTTTGTCCTTAGTACTAAAAGGTACATAGTACCCTTTTGCCTTTTCATATGAAAATGAAATACCGACTAATTCCGCGATCATGGAATCAGTTGAAGTAGTTTCCGTATCAAAGCATACAATTTTTTGCTTTAAAAGCTTATCTACCAACAATTTTACTGCCACAGGCGTTTCTGTCAGTTGATAGAGATGATCTGTATTTTCAATAGTTTTCCAGTTGGCGCTTTCTTTCATTTCAATGTCCTGATCGGTTGTATTAAACAACGATCTTTGTCCATTTACCGGAGCTTTACCGGAAGAATTTTTTTCTAAATTAGATTCGCTTTCAGAGATAATATGATACGTTTTCTGAAAATTTGTAATCATATTTCTAAACTCTAATTCTTCAAAAATTTTAATGACTTCATCAACATTCGGCTGATCCACCGTTAAACTTTGATAATTAAATTCGATAGGAACATGAGTATCAATGGTTGCCAATTTTTTTGATAAAAGGCCTAATTCCTCATTTGCTTCCACTTTTTCTCTCATTTTTCCTTTTAATTCAGAAGAATGAGCAAATAAGTTTTCTATGCTTCCGTATTCTTTAATAAATTGTTTAGCCGTTTTTTCGCCTACACCGGGTATTCCGGGTATATTGTCTACACTGTCTCCCATCATGCCCAAAAGGTCAATAACTTGAGACGGATTTTTAACTTCGAATTTTTCTTTGACAGATTCTACATCCCAAATTTCAATATCGTTTCCTCTGGATGCCGGTTTAAAAACAAAGATATTTTCGGAAACTAATTGCGCATAGTCTTTATCCGATGTCATCATATAGGTTGTATATCCCTCCTTTTCCGCTTTTTTTGCTAAAGTTCCTATCACATCATCGGCCTCGTATCCTTCTTTCCAAAGACAAGGAATATGTAATGCTTCCATCAGTTTATGGATATAAGGAACAGCTATGCGTATAGCCTCCGGTGTTTCTTGCCGATTGGCTTTGTATTCTTTATATACCTGATGACGGAACGTTTCTCCCACATCAAAAACTACTGCCAAATGTGATGGCTTTTCTTTTTTCATTAAATCGAAAAGTGTATTGGTAAATCCGAAAATAGCGGAAGTATTTAACCCTTTAGAATTGATTCTTGGGTTTTTTATAAAGGCATAATAAGCTCTGAATATAAGAGCATAGGCATCAATCAGAAATAGTTTTTTATCGCAATCTTGACTGGTCATTCTTTAGGGTTATCTGTGTTTTTATTTTCAAATATAAGATATTTGAAGTTAACACTTGTTGCAAAATGTAAAAAGAAAAACCTTAAAATTATTAATTGAAAAAATGTTTATATTGATTTTAAAGTAGTAAATCCTGAAGAATTCTTAAACATCAATGATTTATACCGATAGTAATTTTAACACGTAAAGGATTTATTTAACAGATAAATAGAACTTTATAAAGTAGTATAGTATCTTTTAAGAATGATTTATAAATAATAAACTTTATATAATTCGTTAAGATAAAATGGTAGTTAATAGCGAATTATATAAAGCTTATTGTGTAAGAATTTAGTCCTCTTGACCTTTTAGTTTTTCTGCATTTTCGGCAATTTTTACCGCTTCAATCATTTCATCAATATCTCCATTCATAAAGTTATCTAAATTATAGATGGATTTATTAATACGATGATCCGTTACACGACCTTGCGGGTAATTATAGGTACGAATTTTAGCCGAACGGTCTCCGGTGGATACCATCGTTTTTCTGTGTGCCGAAATTTTATCAAGATGCTCTTGCAACTTCATATCGTATAATTTGTTACGAAGCATTTGTAACGCCATCTCTCTATTGGCATGTTGTGAACGTGCTACCTGACATTGAATCATTATTCCGGTGGGCTTATGTGTAAGTTGAACTTTGGTTTCTACTTTATTAACGTTCTGTCCTCCTGCTCCACTGGATCGAGCGGTTTGATATTCTAAATCTGCCGGATTAATTTCAACATCTACTTCTTCAGCTTCGGGTAAAACGGCTACGGTTATGGCTGAAGTATGTACTCTCCCTTGTGATTCGGTTTCGGGAACCCTTTGAACTCGGTGTACTCCCGATTCAAATTTCATGGTTCCGTAAGCTCCTTCTCCACTAACATTAATAATCATTTCTTTATATCCTTTAACGCTACCTTCCGTAGCGTCTACTACTTCAAAGTTCCAACCCTTTTGTCTCCAATACATGGTATACATTCGGAAAATGTCTTCCACAAAAATAGCCGATTCATCACCCCCCGTTCCGGCTCTTAATTCAACGGTGATATTTTTGTCGTCTTCAGGATCTTTTGGAATTAACATATATTTTATGTTTTCTTCCATTTCAGGAATTTTGGCTAAGGCATCATTTTTTTCTTCTTTTGCCAATTCAACCATATCAGGATCAATGCCTTCTTTAATAATTTCATCGGCATCTGAAACTGTATTAAGTAAGGATTTGTATTGATGATAGATTTCTACTATTTTGTTTAAGTCTTTATATTCTTTGTTTAGTTGAGCATATCTTTTTTGGTCTGAAATAACATCCGGTTGAATGATTAAATCTGATACTTCATCAAATCTTTGTTTTATAGCCTCTAATTTTGATACTAAATCTGACATATATACTGATGGTTTAAGTTTGCAAATGTACAACTTTGATAGAATATTTTCAGCTTCTTGCTTTTATATATATTTTTTTAAAATTATTTTTGAAAGTAATAAGTAAGTAATTAAAATCATTAATACTTTAAAAGTCGATTAGATTGGAAGTTCAGTCGTATTATTAATTATTCTGAATATATTTTTTTGTTTAATTTTCTGTTATTTGAAGTATAGATTTCCTTTATTTAGCAACTGAAAACTACTATTTTTTGGATGTATGGTAAAAACGTGAATTTTCAATTACCGCATCTTTAATTACACTAAAATCAACGGTATTTTCATTTACCGGATTTAATTTTTTATCGACTACATCATACATTCCCGAGGAATAAACATTAATTATCATATTTTTTTCAATGATAGCATATTTTTGATTATACCCGCAGATAAACCATTTTCTATTCTTGCAATCATATAAATTTTGGCCTACGCTATAATCGTAATAGTGATTTGTAACCCCCAAAACGGTATTCATAAGCGTTGGAATAATATCATAATGTAAAGTTAAATGAGTATAAGTTTTTGCCGGTCTAGAAGCATCAAATACAATTAGAGGTGTGCCAATTTGATAATCTGAAAAATTTCCTCCATGTTGCCAATATCCTTTTTTATTGTCATTAAATTCTTGTCCATGATCTCCTGTAATGACTACAATTGAAGAGTCTAAGAGCTTTTTCTCTTCTAATTTTTTCAATATGTTTCCGATGAGACTATCAATATAATTTAATGAATTTTTATATCTGTTATAAAAAGTGATTGGATTGTAATCATCATTTAAAGCTATATAATTTACTTCATCTAACGTCGGTTTAAACTTAACAGGAAAATCTGAAGGGTAATCAAAGCCATGAGCAGAATCAAAAAATAAGAAGCTAAAAAAGGGAATATTTTCTTTTGAATCATAGCCGTTAATAAATTTTATCCATTCATTATAAATGTCTTTATCTCTTTCTGAAGGTGAATTTCCATTCGATTCCAGTCTCAAATTTTGAATTCCTGAAAATACATTTTTATTAAAAGGGGGATTTTCAAGCGTTGAGCTTGACAAAATTGATAATGTATAGCCTTGCTTGAGTATTTCATTGAAAAAAACCGGAGATACTTGTAATCCTGTAAAATTATCATAATAAGTAGCAGGTATGGCATAAAATAACGAAAATATACCTCCTGTGGTCATATTTGATCCGCTTTTATGGTTTTGAAATACTTGTGATTTTTTGGACAACTCAAAAATATGCGGAGTTATATTTTCGGTCATGCAATTGAATCTCCAAGAGTCTATAACGATAAAAATTATATTCTTTTTTTGGCTATTTTCAGATAGAATGGGCTTTAAAGGATAATTGATCAATGATTTTGAGTACGAGCGACTAAGTAAAGTATTTTTTTCAATTTCTTGTTTATTAATTAAATTAAGTTTGCGAAAAAGTGATTCAGAGGTTAACGGATAGAAGACAGGATATATATTTTTCATTTGAGCAATAGGCCTGTATCGACTCGCATCAGCCCAAGCATATATAAAGTTTGTACCAACTAATAAAAATCCTATAATCTCTAAGATTAGCTTAATTTTCAAATTAGGTAATTTTTTGGATAGTTTGGAAGAAAAATACAGTATTAGTATCTCAAGTAAAATAAGTCCAATTAGGTAAAGTATTGCAATGGTAGTATTTATAGTTGAAAAATGAAAAATATCTGTAGCTCTTTTTCCAAAGACTAATTTAAATACTATAGGAGATAAATGATACCTAAATTGGCTAAATACCAGTATATCTATTTGCAGATATAATATAATAAGAATAGAAAGTAAGCTAAAAATAAGTTTAGATAGTAATTTTGATTTGGTAAAAAATAAGAATAAAAGACTCAGTAACAGTGGAACACAATTAAGAATAAAAAAATGTGTAATAAGTGAAGAAAACATATAAAAATATGTAATGAATCCGCTTAAATTTTCGATATATTTTAAATATTTAATCCCTAAAAAAATTACCAGTAAAAAATTAAAAAAATTGGCTAAACATAATTGTTTACTAAACAAATTAATTTTCATTATATATATTTAAAAACAACAGTTTTGAATAAAGATACAAAATTTAATAAATTAATAGAACAATTTTCTTCAGTTAATATATTTAAATAGTATAAAAAACAATAAATCATCATTATTAGTAAGAAATATTTTAAAGCACCCAATGCCATTCCTGCTAGTTGGTTAGTGAAACCTAAACCTAATTTTTTTAAAATTTTTTCAATAATTCGGGATAAAAATAGAATACTTATAAATAAAATGATGAAAACGCAGACATAGCTGACCCATGTCGATGTTTCTTCTGAAATTATTTTATTTTGTAATAAAATGTGATGCATTTGAGATAAAAACAGAGAAGAAAATAAATATCCGACCGTGAGTCCTGCGATTGAAGAAATTTGTTTTAGAAAACCTTTAATATATCCTATAATTGCACCGATTAGAGTGCCTCCCAATAAAATATATTCATAGTTCATTTTTAAATTTTATCTTCCTTATACTCCCCTAAGATATGTAAAAAATTGGTATTATTTTTTATCTCTTCCAACGCCCTGCGGTAATTGTCATCATTTCCTCCGGGAGTAATAATATCCGCATGAAAAGAATATTGGAAAACCGATCCTGATAAAGGCACAGATTGTATTTTAGTGATGTTCATTTGATGGTTAGCAAGAATATTTAAAACTTTTGCTAAACTACCCATTGTATGATCTGTAGTGAAGTATAAGGATGCTTTCGTAAAATTTTCAACTTTTTCCGTTTGAGGAGATAATAAATAAAAACGGGTGTAATTGTCAGAAACATCATGAATATTTTCAGCCAATACTTGCAATTGATACATTTCTGCTGCCAATTTTGAGCCAATAGTCGCTATACCTTTCATTTTTTTACTGTGAATATTGTATGCACAAGTTGCGGTATCGTCTTTAGATAATAATTTCCAATCAGGATATTTTTCAAGAAAATTTTCACATTGTAATAAAGCCATAGGATGGGTTCTAACTTCAGAAATTGAATCTAATGTTTCTCCCGGTAATGCTAATAAATGATGTTTAATCGGTAAGACCACTTCACCGACTATGTGTAACCCGTGTTTGGTAATTAAACTATAATTGGGTAAAATAGCTCCCGCTATTGAATTTTCTATGGCCATCATTCCATAGTTTGCTTTCCCATTAATTACATCCCTTACTACGGTTTTAAATGTAGGACTATCAATTATTTCCACTTTTTCATTTTGAAAAAAACGGTTTACGGCTTCATGATGAAACGATCCTTTAATCCCTTGTATTGATATTGACTTCATAAATTAATGGTACTAAACACCCAATTTTTTTTATTTTTATTAATTATATTTACATAAATTTAATGGAACAGCTTTGTTCAAGCTAGAAATAAAATGTCTGTAAAAATACAAAATCTATCTAAACATTATAAAGGACAAATTGCTTTACATGCTATTTCTCTGGAAATAAAAAAAGGTGAGATTGTCGGCTTATTAGGTCCAAATGGAGCAGGTAAGACAACCATGATGCGGTCAATTACAGGATCGTTATCTTTTGACCGGGGAAAAATTTGGATCAATGGTATGGATAATCAAGAGTTTCCATATAAAACCAAATCGTTAATTGGTTATCTTCCGGAAAATAATCCATTATATTTAGATATGTATGTTAAGGAGTATTTAAGCTTTGTTTCGGATATTCATCATACTCCCAAAAGCGAGATCTCCGACATTATTGAAAAGGTGGGCCTACAAAAGGAACAAAATAAGAAAATCAGTCAATTATCTAAAGGATATAAACAACGAGTGGGACTGGCACAAGCAATTCTCTTTGATCCTGAAATTTTAATTTTAGATGAGCCGACTAATGGCTTGGATCCAAATCAAATTATTGAAATCAGGCAATTAATTCAGGAATTAGGTAAAAAGAAAACCGTTATTTTGTCTACTCACATTATGCAAGAGGTTGAAGCCTTATGTTCAAGAGTCATACTTTTAAATAAAGGATCTATTATTCAAGATAGAAGCATTGAGGATTTTAAAGGTAAATATTTAAGTTTGGAAGAAGCTTTTTTCGAATATACCCATCATTAATTATTGAAAAAATAACAACTTTACTTTTTTTAAAATAAAGCAAAACTATCCTGTGATGTTTCTTCATCGTATAAATTGGTAGTTTCTTCATTGGTAAAATACAAATCATAGATAACATTTGAAGAAGAAATCATCTCTTGTTCAATCATTTTATCTTTATTAGTTACCATTTTTTTTGGAGTTCTTTTAGGTGAACTTTTAGGAATATTATTAGTGGTTTTATGGATATTGGTCGTTAAACCGGAAGTTGATACAAACGAATCCGACGGTTTAGGTGCATATAGATTATCTGTTAGAGCTAAATGGTTTTGATTTTCTAAGTTAGCACTTGTTATCGAAGAATCAGTAGTGTATTGAATTTTAGTACTATATATTCCCAGCATTACAGTGATAAATAAACAGGCTGCTGCCGGAATCCAATATATTTTTTTAGAAAATAAAGTAAAAATTTTTGGCTTATCAGGATTTATTTTTTCAATCGTATTTGATACAATTTTCTTGTCTAAATTTTCAAAATAGTTATTTGGAATTTTGTAGGGTGATTTTGAAGTTTTATTAATTAACGATTTGGAAACAATACGATTCTCCAACTGAGCAAAATAATTTTCAGGAGTTTGGAAAGGAGTAGATTTATATTTATTGACGTTATTCATATAAGGTTTTAAATAAACTATTTTTCAATATTAGCTAAAAGAAATTGTTCAACTTTTTTAGAAGCATGATGATAGGAAGACTTCAAAGCCCCTACAGATGTTTCCAGAATTTCCGACATATCTTCATATTTTATATCGTCAAAATACTTCATATTAAATACAATTCGTTGTTTTTCGGGTAATTCGGCTATGGCTTGTTGCAATTTGAATTGAATTTCATCTCCATCAAAAAAATTATCATCTTTGAGTTGAGAAGACAACTGAATGACTAATTCATCGCTTCTTATATTTTTTTTCTGAGCAGCACTATTAATAAAATTCAGCGATTCATTAGTTGCTATTTTGTATATCCAGGTTTTAAGACTTGAATTTCTTTTAAATCCGGGTAGATTTTGAAAAACTTTAATAAATACATTTTGAGTTATATCGTCTGCATCTGCATGAGTATAGACAATTTTACGTATATGCCAATATATGGGTTGACTATACCTTTTTACCAGCAGCCTGAATCCGCTGTTAACATCTTTTTCTAAAAGAAGTAAAAGTTCTGTTTCGTCCATTTTTATTCCTTATTATTAAGACAATAAGAAATTAGAAAAGTTTAATTTCAATTAATAATTTCATGCATTATAATAAAAATATTCTTTATTAAAGGAATGTTATTTCAAAAAATAAGATTTTATTTTTAAATATATAAAATAAACTATGGGATTAAACCAACGGCCTGTTATTTGATATAATAGTTTGATAACTAGCAGCATATAATTTTGTTATCGTAATTACAACGATTACCGTTAAATACTAAAAAATGGAAGAAAAAGAAATTATACTAATAACCGGCGCCCACGGAGCGGTTGCCAACCAATTATCGACACTCTTAAAAAGTTACTCACTCCGTTATCTTACCAGAAAAAAAACCAAACCGAATGAATATGAATGGGATATTGAAAAGCAATATTTGGATACCAACGCTTTGGAGGGAGTTAAACATATTATTCATCTAGCCGGTGCAGGTATTGCCGATGAAAGATGGTCGGATGAAAGAAAAAAAGTTATACTTTCCAGCCGTGTAGATTCGGCCAAACTTATTTTAAAAACTCTAAAGAATAGGAATCAAAAAATACTCACCTTTATCAGTGGTTCGGCTTCCGGCTATTATGGCAATACCACTTCAGACAAGATATATAAAGAAACAGATTCTAAGGGTAATGATTTTTTAAGTGAGGTATGTTTTCAATGGGAATCAGCAGCTGATGAATTTTTATCGGAAGGCGTAGCCGACAGAGTTGTAAAAATAAGGACAGGTATATCCTTATCTAAAAATAAAAAAGGCGTTTTATATAAAATTAAAAAAATGGTAAATTATTATGTAGGCGCCTGTCTCGGTTCTGGAAAACAGTATATTCCATGGATACATATTGATGATTTATGTTCTATATATAAATATATGTTGGTAAATGAAGGTTTACAGGGTACTTACAATGCGGTGGCTCCTTCCTACACAACTAACAAAGATTTAACCGTTGCTATTGCCCGAAAGTTAAATAAACCTCTTTTTTTACCTAATGTGCCCGGTTTTATATTGCGTTGGTTATTTGGTGAAGTGTCTACACTTTTATTGGAAGGAAGCAGAATTTCATCGGAGAAAATTCGCACAGCCGGATTTACTTTTAAGTATCCCGATTTAGATAGTGCTTTAGATTCTTTATTATAGTTTTATTATAGCTTAAAGAATAATGTTTGTGGTAGTAAAAAAGTTTAGACGAAGTCGCAATCTTTTCATACAAAAAGTTTGTGCTCAATTATAAATTTTTATAATTGAGCACAACACAAATTATTATTATTTATTTATTTATTTATTGTAAATAGTCTAAAGACTTTTTAATAGCAATTTCCAATCCTGATAAATCGCTTCCTCCCGCTGTGGCAAAAGAGGGTTGTCCTCCACCGCCGCCTTTTATTTCTTTAGATAAAGCTTTTATGATCGTTCCTGCATGTAAATTTTTAGCTTTGATTAAATCTTCAGAAATTCCTATGGAAAGTGTAGGTTTTTGATCTGTATGAGTACCTATAATAATAAACAAATTGGAAAATTCATTTTTTAGTTGAAAAATTAAATCTTTTACCGAAGCATTACTTAAGTCGGTCTGTAATCCAAGGTAATTTACTCCATTCACTTGAGTAATTGAATTTTTCCAAAGTATTTTTTCATGATTTGCTTTTTCTTTGTTGAGTTGCTCAACTTGTTTTTTTAGTTGATCATTTTCCGAATATAATTTCTCAATGGACTTAATAGGATCATCCGGCTGCTTCAAAAAGCTTTTTAAACGATCATATTGACTGAATTGATCTTTTAGAAATGCTATTCCCGTTTCGCCGGTAATCGCTTCAATTCTTCGTACTCCTGCGGAACTGGAAGATTCACTCATAATTTTAAAAAATATGATTTCATGCGTATTTTTTACATGGGTTCCTCCACATAATTCAACCGAATTTCCAAATTTAATTACCCGTACTAAATCGCCATATTTTTCGCCAAAAAGAGCCATAGCTCCCATATCAATAGCTTTTTTAAATGGGACTGCCCTATTTTCGTCTAATTCGATTCTTTCATAAATTTTGGTGTTGACCAACATTTCAACTTTTTGTATTTCTTCCGGACTCATTTTGCTGAAATGGGAAAAGTCAAAACGTAAATAGTCCGGTCCTACATAAGAACCTTTTTGTTCAACATGTTTACCAAGTACTTCACGCAATGCTTCATGTAAAAGATGGGTCGCCGAGTGGTTTTTGGTTATAGCCTCTCTTCTTTTGCTGTCTACCTTTGCATTAAATGGAAATTCAGGGTATTTCGGAAGTTCTTTTACCGTATGAATAATTAAATTATTTTCCTTTTTAGTATTTAAAATTTCAATTTTTTCATTTAAATTTTCAATATACCCTATATCCCCTACTTGTCCTCCACTTTCGGCATAAAACGGGGTAATTTGAAATACTAATTGATAAAATTCTCCTTCTTTATTTTCTACCTTACGATATCTTGTTATTTTAACATGAGTTTCTAAAAAATCATAACCTACAAATTCTTCTACATCATCTTCTTGTAAGATAACCCAATCATAATTTTTAAAAGTGGAAGCAGATTTGGAACGAGCTTTTTGTTTGCTCATTTCTTCATTAAAGCCATTTTCATCAATGGTTTTTCCATGATCCTCTGCAATTATTCGAGATAAATCTGAAGGAAAACCATAGGTATCGTATAATTCAAAAACAACATCTCCGGGTATGATTTCTAATTTCGGATTGTTTTCCATAAAATTAGCCAATCGTACCAATCCCTGATCTAAAGTTCTTAAAAATCCAATTTCTTCTTCTTTTATAATTTCTGATATAAGACTTTCTTGTTTAGAAATTTCGGGGAAAAACTCTCCCATTTGAGTATTTAAAATCGGAACCAGCTTATATAAAATAGGTTCTTTGATATACAATACACGGTATGCATAACCAATGGCCCGTCTCAAAATTCTTCGTATTACATATCCTGCTCCGGAATTAGAAGGTAACTGTCCGTCGGCTATAGAGAATGTGATGGCTCTTACGTGATCTGCCAAAACTCGCATGGCTATATCTACGTTAGTGTTTTCACCGTATTTTAGTTCGGATATTTCTTCTATTTTTTTTATTAAGGGAGTAAATACATCCGTATCGTAATTAGAAATTTTGCCTTGTAATACCATACAAAGTCTTTCAAATCCCATTCCTGTATCTACATTTTTTTTAGGTAGTTTTTCTAAACTGCCGTCTGCTTTACGGAGAAATTCCATAAAAACCAGGTTCCAAACTTCAATGACTTGCGGATGGTCATGATTAACTAAATTTTTACCATCAATTTTTTTTCTTTCTTCATCCGAACGGATATCAACGTGTATTTCCGAACAAGGTCCACAAGGTCCTGTTTCGCCCATTTCCCAAAAGTTGTCTTTTTTGTTACCGAGAAGTATTCGATCTTCTGAAATATGTTCTTTCCAAAAGTTGTAGGCTTCCCTATCTTTTTCTAAGCCTTCTTCTGCATCTCCTTCAAATATGGTAACATAGAGCCTGTCTTTTGAAATTTGAAATACATCAGTTAACAATTCCCAAGCCCATTCAATAGCTTCTTTTTTAAAATAGTCTCCAAAACTCCAGTTTCCAAGCATTTCAAACATGGTGTGATGATAGGTATCTTTACCTACATCATCCAAATCATTATGTTTTCCTGAAACCCGTAAACATTTTTGAGTGTCGGCCGTACGCTTATTTTTAGGTTCTTTATAGCCTAAAAAATAATCCTTAAACTGTGTCATTCCGGAATTGGAAAACATGAGTGTAGGATCATCTTTTAAAACAATCGGAGCAGACGGAACTATACTATGTTGTTTAGATTTAAAAAAATCCAGAAAAGTTTTTCGTATTTCTTTAGAAGTCATTTTTACTACTTGGTTTTTGGAGCTACAAAAATAAGAATTTTAAAATTTCGTTTAAAAAAATTAATTTATTTCTGCGTTTTGTTTAAAATTTATGATATCCTTTAAATCATTCATGGTGTATTGCATCCACTCGATTTGTTTTTTTATCTTTCCCTCTTTATCAAAATAGAACCATGAAGTGAATTTCATGGAATGTATTAATTTATCCTTATAATAATAGGGATTATATTGCCCACTAACTGCTACGATGCTATCATTCGAAACTATTTCTTTAATTGTTACGCTTTCGGGATAATCTTGATGTTTTTTGAAATTTTTGTCATTCCAACTGTTCTCATACATATCCAAAATTATATTTTTGCCTTCCAATAAAGATTGCGAAACGGCATCTACCCATTTAGGATTGTTGTCCGTATAAAAGCCCATAAGTTGTTTAACGTCTTTTCTTTGAGCATATATTTTATAAAATTCTTCTACATTTTTTATATTTTTCTTTTTCTCAATTGAAGTACACGATAGTAAGACGAGGCATAAAAGAAAATAAGAAACAATTTTTTTCATTATATAATTACGTTTAGTTGTCAAAAATAATACTATTAATTTATATTTATTTATCAATAAAACATTTGTTTTTAATAAAGTGAATTTCATTTATAATTAAAAGTAAAAAAAATTAACAAAATCAATATAATTTAACATTTTTTTAACTATCTCATTGAAACCCTTTATTTAAAATAAATATAGAAGTTTTCATATGTATGCTTACCATATGTGAAATGTATTTAAGAATATTTTAGATAATGAGATTGTAATTTTGCAGCACAAAAGAGTAAAACTAAAATATGAAGAAAGTAACTTTAGCATTGATGATTATTTTATTAGTGTCTTTATCATTTACATTTTTTCACAGTGAAGAATTGGTAAAAGCTCCTTCCCTTTCTCATGTATCCGGTGACACTATTAAAGTAAATTACCAAAATGACAGTTTGACAAGTAACGTTTCCAAAGAAGAGGTAGATAGTAATGAAAAATCCACTCTTTCCGGGCGTGTTTCTTGGTATGGAGGAAAGTTTCACGGTCGATTGACTTCAAGCGGAGAAAGATATAACATGAATGATTTTACTGCTGCACATAAAACATTACCATTTGGGACGAAAGTTAAAATTATAAATCCAAAAAATGGTAAAGAAGTTATTGTACGAATTACTGATCGTGGACCATTTGTACCTAAAAGAGAATTTGATTTAAGTAAAGCTGCTTTTGCAGAATTAACAAGTTTAAATGCAGGAGTCATAAAAGTTAATTATGAAATATTGTAATTTCATTGCTTAAAAAAATTTTAATTATAAACTCCGGTTATTGTAACCGGAGTTTTTTTATGATTATAAATTTGGAATTGTTCATTTTAATTATTTTAAAATGAAATGGAGTAAATAAATTGTATTTTAAAAGATATTTTATTTGATAAGATATCAATTGATTTTCTTTATTTACGTACAAGTTATTAGGTAGTTAATTGTTTAAATTTGAATATCCAATACTTATAAAAAATTTTTAATTGATATTCCTATATTCATTAGGAGTAATACCCAATTGATTTTTAAAAAATCGGGTAAAATGTTGAGGATATTTAAATCCAAGTTCATAAGCGATTTCAGAAATATTTTTATTCAGATCTAAAATTTTTTCTTTAGCTAAATAAATAACTTTTTCTTGGATATATTCTTGAGCTGATTTTCCGGTTTCTTTTTTTACTAAATCTCCAAAATAGTTGGATGATAAATTCAATTGTGAGGCGCAAAAGGCTACCGAAGGTAAACCCAAATTTTTTGAATTATCAGAAGAAAAATATTCATAAAGTAGTTTTTCAAATTTTTCTAAGATTCCTTTATTAATATCTTTTCGTGTATCAAATTGACGATCAAAAAAACGAGAACTATAATTTAATAGTAGTTCAATATTGGTAGTGATCAGTGTATTGCTATGTTTATCAATAGGTTGTTCAATTTCATATTGAATATTCTTAAAACATTCTAAAATCATTTGTTTTTCTTTGTCGGATAGATGTAATGCTTCGTTACTGTCATAAGAAAAAAATGAATATTTTTTTATGTCTTTACCTAATTGAGTTCCAAGTAATAGGTCGGGATGGAACAATAATCCCCATCCTTTAGGTGCATAGGTGGTTACATTGGGCTCCACTTTCATAATTTGTCCGGGTGAAATAAAAACGAGAGAGCCTTCTTGGAAATCATACGTATTTCTTCCATATTTTAATTCACCGCATTTTAATTCTTTTAAAAATATGGCATATAAACCGTAATTGAATGTTTGAGCTGTTATCGGTTTAGTTTTTGATAAATTAAGTACGTTAACTAATGGATGAGTAGTTTCAACTCCTCGCATGGTATTATAGGTTTTAACACTATCTATAGAAATAATTTTTTCCATTTTAGATGATCATTAGATTCATTCAAATTTACGTAAATCATGTTTTTACTCGTATAAGAAATTAATAATCAGTAAAATTGATAACAATTTCAGTAAATTATATAAAATTAAAGCTATCTTATAAAAGTATCTTTGTTGATATAAATTTACTATTAAATATTTTTAAATGAAAACAAGAATATTAGGAAAAAATGGACTTGAGGTTTCCGAATTAGGTTTGGGTTGTATGGGATTAAGTTTTGGTTTAGGTCCGTCCACTGAAAAAAAAGAAGCAATAAAAGTAATACAAACTGCTTACGATTCCGGAATAACTTTTTTTGATACAGCTGAAGTGTATGGCCCCTTTACGAATGAAGAACTCTTAGGAGAAGCGGTAAAAGAATTTAGAAGTAAAATAAAAATAGCCTCCAAATTTGGATTTAAAGATGGAAATTCTGCCAATTCTCCCGACAGTAGACCCGAAAGTATCAGAAAAGCTCTGGAAGGCTCACTTAAAAGATTAAAAACCGATTATATTGATTTGTATTATCAACACCGAGTTGATAAAAATGTACCGATTGAAGAGGTGGCAGGAACAATAAAAGATTTAATGAAAGAAGGCAAAATTAAACATTGGGGATTATCGGAAGCAGGTCCTCAAACGATAAGAAAAGCCCATGCCGTTCAACCGGTTACTGCTCTGCAAAGTGAATATTCCTTATTTTACAGAGATCCTGAAAAAGAGATTATTCCTACACTGGAAGAGTTAGGGATAGGATTTGTTACATTTAGTCCACTTGGCAAAGGTTTCTTAACCGGAACCATTAATGAAAATACCCGGTTTGACAAAAATGATTTTAGGAATATAGTTCCTCGTTTGTCGGCTGAAAACAGGAAAAAAAACTTTGTATTAATTGATTTTATAAAATCTATCGGTACAGAACTTAATGCAACACCTGCCCAAGTTGCTATCTCTTGGTTATTAGCTCAAAAGCCGTGGATTGTTCCCATACCGGGTACTACTAAATTAAATCGTTTGAAAGAAAACATAGAAGCTACTTCTTTAAAATTAAGTCCTGAAGTTTTAAATCGAATCACTGAAGGATTGTCTAAAATTAATATTGTTGGAGATCGATATCCGGAAAATCTTAATAAAATGATTGATAAGAATTAAAAGAATTATAGTTGGATAGGGTTTTTAATGAGTTAAGATTGCTAAGCAATTTTATATGAGTTAATAAACGCCGAAAATCAATCAATTATATTATTTTTTTTTGCTTATTTGTGACAACCGTTGATTGTCATATAATTTAAGTAATTGTAACTTTATATAAGGGACTGATATAAATTATATATCAGTCCCATTTTTATATTTTTTACCAATATGTAAAAGCAAATGCGTAAATAAGAACTTTTTAATCAAAAGTATCGCTGGATAAAAATGATTATTGATAGCCGGCAAAATTTTAAATAAATTAGGATTACTAAACTAATTCGCCATAAAGGTCAAAATCTTCTGCACGATTAATTTTAACAGATACAAAACTTCCTACGGATAAATATACATCATGGGCTGAAATTAAAACTTCATTGTCCACATCCGGTGAATCGTATTCTGTACGGGCAATATAATAATCTCCTTCTTTTCTATCTATAATACACTTATAGGTTTTACCGATCTTTTCTTGATTTAATTCCCACGAAATTTGAGATTGAATTTCCATGATTTCGTTTACTCGATTCATTTTTTCTTCTTCAGAAAGAGAATCTTCTAATGAATAAGCGGACGTGTTTTCCTCATGGGAATAAGAGAAACAACCTAAACGATCAAATCGTTGTTCAATAACCCAATTTTTTAATTCTTCAAAATGTTCTTGAGTTTCTCCCGGATAGCCTACTATTAAGGTTGTCCTAATTGCCATGTCGGGAACTTTGGAACGGAAATCATTCAACAATCGGTTAGTTTTTTCTTTGGTAGTTCCTCTTTTCATGGATTTTAATATATCGCTTGAAATATGTTGGAGAGGAATATCAATATAATTGCAAATTTTAGGTTCGTTTTTCATAAGTTCCAGAACGTCCATAGGAAATCCTGTAGGGAAAGCATAATGCAGACGAATCCACTCAATACCTTCCACTTTAATAAGCTCTTTTAATAAATCTGCGAGAGCTCTTTTTTTGTATAAGTCTAAACCGTAATAAGTTAAATCTTGAGCAATTAAAATTAATTCTTTGGTTCCACCTCGAGCCAACGATTGAGCTTCTTTTACCAGTTCTTCAATGGGAGTTGAAATATGCTTTCCACGGATTAAAGGAATTGCACAAAAACTACACGGTCGATCGCAACCTTCCGAAATTTTTAAATAGGCATAATGTCTAGGAGTGGTAATTAATTTTTCTCCTACTAATTCATGTTTGTAATCAGCACCTAAAGCTTTCAACAATAATGGCAATTCACGAGTACCGAAATATTGATCGACATTAGGAATTTCTTTTTCTAAATCGGGTTTATATCTTTCCGAAAGGCATCCGGTAACAAAAATTTTTTCAATAGTTCCTTCTTCTTTTTGTTTGACACATTCTAAGATTGTATTAATACTTTCTTCTTTGGCATTATCTATAAATCCGCATGTATTAATTACTACAATGTCACCGTTTTGTTCATGAACAACCTCTTTGTTATTGGCTTTTAATTGATTGATGAGAACTTCAGAATCGTAAATATTTTTAGAACAGCCTAAAGTTATAACGTTAATTTTTTTTTTCCCAACAGATTTTGTTCGCATTCGCTGTTATTTTTAATAAGGCAAATTTATTTATATTTTTATGAAATGTACAGGATTGATTACAATCAAATAGTATTTTGATCAATTTAATTCTAAAATTTGTTTAACCCATGTTTTAACATGGTATTTATTAAGTATATGATCCGGAACTATCTCGTATTTTGAATATAAAAATTCATCCGGTATTTCAATATTTTCAGGGTCTATAATTAAAATGTTCGCAGGATTATAAAAATCGTAATTGATAATGTCTTTATTGGTAGTTATCAATTTTTTATGATGTCCTAAAGCTTCAAATACACGAAATGTCAAGCCTATTTGTTCAGGCCTTTGTATGTCAACCATAAGATTAGATCTTTTAATTTTTTCAAGAACTTCATCTCTGGAAACCATTTTATTTAAATATTTAATCTTGGTTTTGAATTTTTGAGTGTAAAAATTAAAATGGTTACGATTTACAACCAGAAATTCATAGGGATAATTTTTATTTTCTAAAATTTTTGCAATTTTTTCTAATATGGGAGTTCTATTATCTAATGATGAAATATTGAAAGCTATTTTTTGCTCATGAAGATTTCTATCTTCCATTTGCTCATAAATATAATTGGGTATAAATTTTAAATTATATTTTTCAGCATCATTTCTATCATAACTGTAAATTTTATCAAAATATTTAAAAGTATCTGTAATAGAAGGCATACGCTGAATACCATCGTAATGGTAGGCAATCATTTCATTACTTGTATGTTTACAAAATTTTAAAGTTTCAGGAGATAACCATTCTGCATGAATAATAACGATCTTATCAAATTTATCGTTATTATTAGATAAGGTATTTTTAATTAATTTTTCCAGATGGGTTCTTTTGATATTAGTATTAAAAAATGATTTATTAATTAAATTTTTAAATCGAACCCATAGATTGGGATATCTATATCTGTTTGCATAAATATCAATATGAATTGCTTCCATATCTAGTTCTTTCATTGCAGAGATAATATATTTATCATATCTATAATAATCTAAAGATATTAAAGCGATTTTCATAATTTACTGTTATTATATAACCGTTGTTAGTTATTAAAATATAGCAAATTTAACTGTATGTACTAAATTATTATATTATAATCATCAATTTTCACTAATTTTTAACTTATTATCTTATTTTTTTACTTCCTTCATAAATATCGTATTGAAAAAAACGACATTCCAATTTACCGTTATAAATTTTAATTTTTCTTGAAGGACGTAAGCCGATTTTTTTATAGGCTTCCAAATCTGAAGTAATGAACCAAGCTAATGTGTTCTTATAATTATTTTTTAATGTATCGCCGATATTTTTATAAAAATGATCTGTAGTAATGGATAGTCTTTCATCGTAAGGAGGATTAAAAACAACTAATAAGGGAAATAGTTCTTTTTGTGAAGTAAAAAAATCCTGATTTTTTAATTCTATAAATTCTGACAAATCTGCTGCTTCAATATTATTCTTTGCAGAAACTAAGGCTTTATCAGAAATATCATATCCGACTATTTTACCTGAAAAATCTTTAATCCTGTTAATTCGAGTATCTTTTATTTTGTTAAATAACTCCAAATCGAAATTTTTCCAATTCATAAA
Organism: Apibacter sp. B3919; assembly: GCF_026537405.1. Lineage (NCBI taxonomy): Bacteria > Pseudomonadati > Bacteroidota > Flavobacteriia > Flavobacteriales > Weeksellaceae > Apibacter > Apibacter sp. B3919. Next base: position 330,005 of record NZ_JAFNMG010000001.1, read on the forward strand.
TCCAAATTGTTTTCGATGCAATTGCGGAGGCATATTTAAAGCGATCATGGCGGCTTCAACTAACAAAGTGCCCGAACCGCACATTGGGTCAAGAAAATTTCCTTTTCCGTCCCATCCTGCTAAATTCAATAATCCGGCAGCTAATACTTCATTTATAGGAGCTTCAAAATGAGATTTTCTGTAACCTCTTTTAAAGAGAGGATCTCCACTGCTGTCTAAAGATATAGTAACTTCTTGGTTACTGATATGTAGATGGAATTTTATATCCGGATGGAATCTTTCAATATCGGGTCTTTTGCCAAATTTTTTTCTGAAACGATCAACGATTCCATCTTTCATTTTTAACATAATGTATTGGGAATGTTTAAAATAATCGGAATATACCGTTGCATCAATTGCAAAAGATTGCGAATTGAAAAAATAATTTTCCCAAGGAATTTTATTTATTTCCTTTTCAAAAATAGTTTCATTTTTAGCTTTAAAATGGTGTATGGGCACCAAAATTTTCAGGGCTGTTCTTAGCGAATAATTCGCTTTATATAAAAATCCCAAATCTCCAAGGAATTCAACCGCTCTGTTTTTTTTAACAATTTGAGAAGCACCTAATTGTTTTAGTTCTTGTACAAGCACATCTTCTAAACCATAAAAGGTTTTGGCTTGCATCGTAAAGGAATCGTTATTAGCAAACATTATAATATTTCAATTAAAATGAAGTTAAATGTGTTAATAGGAATATATTAAATTTTATTTAAAATATTTTTTTAAGATTTTATAGATTCTTAAAATATTTTTCAAATATAGGATTACTTTTTCTAGAAATTGATAATTGAGTACAATTATTAGTTAAACCGAAATAATTATTCAATCAATAGTTATTGATTACAGATAAATTATAAAAAACATTCGCATATACTAATGAAGTTTATTGAAAAAAATAAAGCCCTGTATTACAGGGCTTTTTAACTAATAGTTTACTAATTATCTATTTTTATTTTGTAACCAATCGATAGAAAAGTTACATTTTTTATATTCATCTTGAACTGTTATAAAGGTTGAAGGAATTTGTGCTTCTACCCATTTTTCAATTACTTCATTTTCTTTAGTTTTCTGAGCAAAGCCTTTGATTCTGTTATAGTCAATTTCTAAATTCATTTTGTGAGCCGGAATAACATCGGTTATCTTCAATAGTTTCACTACCGTTCGGTTATTTTCTTTATCTTCAAATACTTCGGATAAATCTCCTTTTCCAAGTCCTGAAAGGTTATAAAGCACTTTGGTAGGTAGTTTTATTTTTTCAAATCTGTTATCACCGGTTTGAGAATTTGATAATAAACCGCCATTGTATTTAGTATATTTATCGTCAGAATATTTTAAAGCAGCTTGATTGAACGTTATTTTTTCTGATTTAATATCTTCCCTGATATCTTCCAGTTTTTTTATAGCTGTTTTAATTTCTTCTTGATTAGGAACAGACATTAATAATATATGTCTTAAATCTATCACTTGTCCTTTCTTTTTTTCAAGATAAACAATATGGAATCCATATTCAGTTTCAAATGGTTCGGATATTTGTCCTTCTTCCAATCCAAAAGCAACCGCATCGAACTCTTTTACCATTTGTTCTCTTCTAACATTTAAAATTTGTCCACCATTAGCAGCTGAACCCGGATCTTGTGAATATTTTTTAGCCATGTCAGCAAAACTGGCTCCTTCTTCAATTTGTTTTTTTATAGATTTTAATTGATCAATCAATTCTTGTTTATGACTTTCAGTTAATTTAGGGTACATATAGATTTGCCCATATTCGATTTCTTCATTTAAAGTAGGAAATTCTGATTCATGAGCTTTGTAAAAATCTTTTAAATATTCTGGAGAAACGTCTACATTTTTTGTTATGTCAGCCATTTTCCTTTGAGTATACATTTGATTTTTAATCATTGTTTCGAGTAAACTTCTTAGCTCACCCATTGTTTTAAATTTGAAATTGGTTAGAATATTAACATCTGAACCAAAATAATTTCTATATCCTTCGATACGTGATTCAGCCTCTCTAGCTACTTCATCTTTATTAACAGTTATAAGAGTATCTTGTTTTGCTTTATATAAAATAATTTTTTCTTTCATCATATTTTCTATAAAGCTGCATCTATCAGTTACGGTTTGTCCTTCAGATCGAGCGTAATTTTCACCTTCTTTAACATCAGTTTCTGTAATAATTTCATTTCCCACGACAGCTACAATTCCATCAATTTTTGTTTCTTGTGCAAAAATGAAGGTAGCCATAAAAAAGGTTACAACTATAAATAATCTATTCATTTTAATTTTTATATTCTGCAAATTTAAAATTCTTTTATGAGTAATTAGTGTTTATATTAGTTTTTAACGTTATCATTTATAAATATCTTTTAATCTTTTTACTTGATTTGAATCCATTGTGACAACAGCTTTCTCTTTCAATAATTTAATTGTTTGTGACGTTTTATAATCAATGAATTCATTTAAATAATATTTTTGAAGATCATCTAAACTCATTTTATCATTTTTAATTATTTTTTTAATATTTATTATTAATCTTCTATTTTTACTGTCAACGACATATAATCCTTTAGTTAATTTTCTATTTACAGGCAAATTAAGAGATTCTCGAGTCTTTTTACCTTCCTCAATTATTAATTCTTCACGTTTATCTTCAAATTGTTTTTTTATAAAGTTTATTGACTTTTTATTTTTTAACCAATTAAGGACTTTAGTTTCTATATCAGAATTGAGACAATAATAAAAAGTACCTTCAATTCTTTCCTTCCAGGTCAATCGAGCAGCTTGATCATGTAAAAATTTTTTTTGACCGATTTTATCGTTTTGAGCTTCGTAAGCAATTAAATTAAGTGCATATTTAATAAGAAGTTGATCTTTAATATTCTCATAATTTTTTTTAGCTGTGTTGAATTCGAAAAAGTGTGTCGTGTAAAACTCCAAAATATTATCTTTCCCCCATTTATTTAAATTATCAAAAATTAATTGATTTCTTTCATAATAATTTTCAGAATTTAAATATTTTTTAAGATTTACCAGTATATCATTTAAGGTAAGTGTATAGGAATCTCCAATAGTAATAATTGTCTCATTATTTGGAATAGTAAAATCAGTAAATTGATTATAAGTTTGAGGTAAAGAAGAAATAAAATTACTTAGATGGATAAAATTTTCTTTATAAAAAGGTTGTTTTTTTAATTTCAAAACTAATAAATCGTTTAACCGTTTGATTTCTTCTGATTTTTTTAAGCTGTTGTATATTTTATTTCTAACGATTGAATATGAATCATAATTATCATTAAAATAATATTCGCAAATTACATAACCATCTTCTAATTTAATGGGTTGAGAATAATCCGAAGTATTATTAGGTTCGGATTTAATTTGATTAACCACATATGTATATACTTCCTCATTAGAAAGAATATTATTTTTATTTAAAACATTATAATTTTTATAGATTTCATCTTTAATTTTAGAAAAGCTTTCTCCTTGTTTAAGTTCTTTATAAACTTTATCGATCTCAATTTTACCTAATCGAGAAGTATCCGGTATATATATTTGGCCTAAAGATACTTCACCTAAGTATTTTCTTTCATTCGAAACCAAAATAAGATATATATTATCATTTTCATCTATAAATGTAGTTACCTGATTAAGCGGTGCATTATATATAGCATCCACCATTTTTTTATTTAAAGCGAATATATTTAAATAAGAAGGTTTTTTAAAATCCGAAAGCATTGAATATTTTGATACGGCTTTTTCAAAGCGTAAGGGATCATTACCGATGCTATCTATAATTGAATTTATAAATTTGCCTTTATCAGTTTCATTTTTGTTGGTTAAAAATTCATTTTTAAAAACCAACAATTGAAATTTTTTTTCAACCAGAATTTTTTTATAATAATCGCGCAGTAACGGTTCAAGAAATTCAGAAGGATAAAATAAGCTGTTTTTTAATTGTTCAGCTCCTTTGGCTAATTCTGTCTGAAAACCTATTGAATTTTCTATGTTGTTTGCAAGTGCATATTGTTTAAGAAGGTTAAAGTCAATATAATTGTCTATGGTCTTGTCCGTTCCAAGCAGTTCTAAACTTTTTCGATAATTATTTTCAAAATTATTGGTATAAATATTTTCATTATTTATGGTCATTAAAACCGATTGTGAAAATACAATACAGGTAAAAAAATATAAACAAACACTTATGGATTTTTTCACTTTTACTTATTTTATATGATACAAAAATATATAAAGAATTAGTACTCTGAAAATATTTTTAACTCTTTAAATAATGGAATATTTTGATTGTAATTACTTTACAGCTTTTATACAATATATAAGATAGGTTAAAAGGTTAGATTTTCAAGATATTCATAGACTATATGCGTTGGTAATCCCATAATAGTAAAAAATGAACCGTTTATTTTATCGATTTTAGCCAACCCTATCCAGTCTTGAATACCATAAGAACCCGATTTATCATAGGGTTTGAAATGAGATAGGTAAAATTCAATTTCTTTTTCATTCATAGGTAAAAAATGAACTTCTGTACAATCCGTAAAAACCTTAAAATCATTTTTGGTTGAAAATCCAACAGAAGTAAACACTTTATGTGAATTTCCTGATAATTCAAACAACATTTTTTTTGCTTGTTCGAAATTTTCAGGTTTTTCCAATGCATGATCTTTCATCCAGACAATGGTATCCGCTGTGATCACAACCGTTTGATCAGCTACTTCTCCATAGTGTTTAGATTTCTGCTCTGCTAAATATTCGGTAATTTGATTTTCTTTTAATAAGGGAGAATAACTTTCATCTATATTTAAATGTAGGGTCTCAAATTTATAATTTAAACTTTTTAAAAGTTCTTGTCTTCGTGGAGATTGAGAAGCTAAAATAATTTTAAATGTATTCATATAGTTGTAATTCGATAATCAATAAGTTAAAAAATAAAAGACTATCTTATGAATAGATAGTCTTTTATTTTAAAATTATATTTTGCATCCATTATATATTTATTTAAATAGAATAAGAATTCACACTATTTAAACAGAACTATATAACTAAACAATATTATAAATCGATTGCTTCTCCATATGCCGCCTCTGTTGCACCTTTAAATGCTTCTGAAATAGTCGGATGTGGATGCACAGTGGTTAAAATTTCATGTGAAGTAGCTTCTAATCTTCTCACAGCTACAGCTTCCGCAATCATATCAGTAACTCCGTTACCAACCATATGACAACCTAATAACTCACCGTATTTTGCATCATAAATAACTTTTATAAAACCATCAGTGTCACCGTTAGCTGTTGCTTTACCGGATGCTACAAAAGGAAATTTACCCACTTTAATATCATAACCTGCTTCTTTGGCTTTTTTCTCTGTCATTCCCACAGAAGCGATTTCAGGAGAACAATAAGTACATCCCGGAATGTTTCCATAATCAATAGGTTCAACATTCATACCTTTAATTTTTTCAACACAAAGAATTCCTTCTGCAGAAGCTACGTGGGCTAAAGCAGGGCCGGGAATAACATCACCAATGGCATAATAGCCCGGAATGTTTGTATTGTAAAAACTGTCAACAAGGATTCTTCCTTTATCTGTAGATATTCCTACCTCTTCTAATCCTATATTTTCAATATTTGCGGTAATACCTACTGCAGATAAAATAATATCTGCTTCTAAAGTTATTTCCCCGTTCGCTGTTTTAACAAAAGCTTTAACTCCGTCTCCCTGATTTTCAACTCTTTCAACTGAAGAATTAACCATAACTTCTATACCATGTTTTTTAATAGATTTTTCAACATGTTTGGAAACTTCTTCGTCTTCGACAGGGACAATATTAGGTAAAAATTCAACTACGGTTACTTTAGCTCCCATGGTTGCATAGAAATATGCAAATTCAATACCTATAGCTCCTGAACCAACTACAATCATAGATTTAGGCATAGTTGGAAGAGTAAGGGCTTCTCTATAACCGATTATTTTTTTACCATCTTGAGGTAAATTAGGTAATACTCTTGATCTTGCACCGGTAGCAATAATAATGTGAGATGCTGAATATTCTGTTACTTTACCATCTTTATCAGTAACCTCTATTTTTTTTCCGGGCTTAACTTTGGCATTTCCGTTAATTACATCAATTTTATTTTTTTTCATAAGGAAGCCAACCCCTTTATTCATTTTATCGGCTACTCCCCTACTGCGTTTAATAACATTAGAAAAATCAAAAGATGATTCGGTTTTATTCAATCCAAATTCTTCAGCATGATTTATTTCTTCATATACGTGAGCACTTTTAATAAGAGCTTTAGTTGGTATACATCCCCAGTTTAAACAAATTCCTCCTAGATTTTCTCGCTCTACTACAGCTGTTTTAAAACCTAATTGAGCGGCTCTAATAGCAGCAACATATCCACCGGGCCCGCTACCTATAACTATAATATCATAATTCATGGTACAGATTATTTTGTTGACAAAAATACTATTTTTTTTCCAAAAAGAAGATTTATATATATAAACCCAAAAAATGCATAATATTTGTTTATAATTTAAAAAATATTATAAGATTACGGTTTTATTAATATTTAATATAAATAAAAATATATGCAAGAAACGAATCAAACTTATAGTAATTCATATGAAATTTCACAAGATCAACTTAAAGATGCTAATAGTAAAAAATTAATATCCGGAATTTGTGGTATTCTACTAGGTAGTTTTGGTATTCATAAATTTTACTTAGGGTATAATAAAGAAGGCTTAATTATGTTATTAATTACTTTATTAACTTCATGGTTTACTTGTGGTGGAGGCGCAATTGTAATGGGTATTATAGGATTAATTGAAGGAATTTTGTACCTTACCAAATCTGATAAAGAATTTTATAAGACTTATATTTTAAATCGTAAAGGGTGGTTTTAATAAAATTTATAATAATTTATAACGCTATAATTAATTTTGGAATCCATTAGTGAGTACTAATGGAATCCTTTTTATCCTTTATAATTTCTTTTTTCTTTCTCTTTTTACTAAACAAATCACTGAATTTATTAAAAGATTTTTTGTAAACTATTCCCCCGCCATACGATTGATTATTTGCCCCTGTAGTGGATAATACCGATGTTTCCAATCCAAAAGTGGAAGGTTTTGAAAAACCATTAATAATTAGCGATTTATCATTGTTTTTTGATATGTCATAATTAATTTTTGCCCCATAGGTCCATACGTCGGCTGCACTTTTTTGTTCCAGAGGCATATTAACTGATCCAACTATGGATAACCTTTGATTCACTTTAAATGTAGGGTCTAAAGAGATCCGGTCACTTGTATCGTCGACTCTTGAACCGGCATTAAAATTAGCATCCAGAGAAAATACTCCACTTATATTATTTATTGCAGAAGTTAATTGTTTCAATACTACATCATAAGCAGAAGAAGCATAACTGCTACCTCCCATCTTATCGGATAAAAAGCTTCCAAAAACAACAATTCCGGCTACTTGATTGTATTTTTCCCCTTCATTATTATTTAGTTTAGTATTGAGTTGATCACGAACCGAAGAAGAAGCATCTGCTTGTATATCAAAAGTTAAACTTGGTTTGGATAAATATCCGGTTAATAATGCCGAAACTGTTACATTAGAAGCGGGAACTGTAGATATACCCAAATAATCGCCAATATTACTTACTAATCTGGTATAGGAAGCGCGAATATTTAAATCGGCTTCGGTAGGACCACGATTTTCCCATCGGATAGTACTTCCGGGAACGATAGTAAAATCCTTATTAACAAACATATTATAATAATATTTGCTATCACCGGTTATTGTGTAAGTACCGTCCATAGAAATAACTCCTGCTTTGGACATATCAAATTTTAGATGTTTTGCATCTCCCCGAACCACTATTTTATCTCCGGTTTCTTGACTAATAATTAGATTAACTACAGATTTATTGTCTGCTGTAACATCTGCACGTATGGATAATCCCATAGGTGGTTTAGTTTCTTTTTCATCACCTTCTTTATGTTGTTCAGGAATGAATTTGATAAATTGAATGTCGGTAGCATTAGTTGTACTACTGCTGTTTATTGTGAGGCTGCTTCCCTCAAGAGCCATGGCAGTTGCCGAAATATCAATACCTTTATCCGTAGTTCCTGTTATGGAAAAATTACCTGAAGCATAAATAGTTCCATAAAAAAGATCATTTTCTTTCATGGTAGTATTCAACACTAAAAGTTTATCCGAAGTAAAGTCTAGGTTCATTCCCCATTCGGAAAAATTTTTAGTCATTAAAGGTCCGAAAACTACTCCCTTAGTTTTCCTTTGAGTATCCATTAACTCAATATTATCAAATAAAAATATACCGTCAGATATTTGTAAATCTTGATCTTTAGTAAGTTGATAATCAACCCCTAAAAAGTTAACTTTAAATCCAACTTTAGACATTGTAAGGGATCCTTGATATTTAGGAGAAGTTATATCTCCTGAAATTTGAACATTTCCGGTGGCAGTTCCTCTGAAATTTGAGAATATACTTTGTAAAAAAGTCCCTATAGGAGCAATGTTCATTTGATTGGCTTGTAAATCTATATTCAATTGAGAAGGCTTACCATTTTGATTGGCTATATATCCGTCAGCTAAAAAACGATCTTGTCCGGAGTCTTCTAATTTACTTTGTAGTAAATATCTGTTGGTTTTAGCATCGTAAATTGCTCTCATGGCCAAATTCCCTAAATTTTGACCATTAAATTTCAATTGATCAATATAAAGATCCACAAGCGGTTTAAGTTCACTTGAATTTTTAAGTACTTTGGCAGATCCATTGGCAACACCCTCAAAAGACATATCTTTAAGTAAGCTGTGAGGTAATATTTTTTCTAATTTAACATCTTTTAAATTCAGATCAAAAGTATATTCGTTTTTGGTGGTATATTCTCCGGACAATAAAATTTCAGAATTTTCAGATGTTAATTCAATTTTTTGTAAAACTAATTTGTTAGTTAATAAATTATATTTCGCAATGGCTTCATCCGATTTAAAATTAGGATTCAGTTTCCATTTTGCTTGTGCCAAATTAATATTAGAAGGTTTAAATCCAATAATAATATCATTATTTTTTTGAGTTTGATATAAATTTAAATCAAAATTAGTTTGTTTTTCTTTATATTTTCCATGATAAAAATTCGTGGAAACAAAAAGGGAATCATTTTTATTATATCCGGAAAAATTGATTTTTTCAATATTCGTATTGTCTATATTTAGAGAAGATAAAGATCCCATAAATTGTCGTAAGGTATCTTCTGTATTTAAAAATATATTCGGATTGGTTAGTTTGATATTTTTATAATATATATATTCTGAAATCATTTGTGCCTGTAACTTATTCCCATTGCCAACATACCTTCCTGTAATAGTCGTTCCCGGGGATAAGTTAACATCCATCATTAATAAATCAAATAAATCCTTTTGTATATCCAAAATAAATGAAAACTCTTGATTGTCAAATCGTTTATTAGTTTTAAAATTAGCTACCAGGTTCCCAATTCCTTTCTGTAACATATCAGGAATATCTTCTAATTTGTATTTACCATAAATATTGGCAGTAATCATGTTCGGAGAAAAAATATCTAAATTTCGATTTCCTTCTTCAAAACTTGTTTTAATTTGAATATCATTATAATTTGTAGTTTTACCATTATCTTCTAGAGAAATTGAATTAATGTTGATTTGTCCAATTAAATCATCAATGGAGCTGAATTCAATATCTGCTTTAACAAATCCTTTAAATGATTTATTTTTATCGGCTTGAGAAGTAAAATAGCCTAAATTTAATGATTGGATATCTACATCAAAGTTGGTTTTAATATATTTTTGAGCGAAATTTATTGTACCATTAAAGTCAAAATTAGCGTATTTATCATCGGAAATAATTTTACCTTCAAAAATTTTATCTCTTAAGTTACCCACAGCTGAAATATCATTAATCGTTTTACCATTAATAACTAAGCTATTCAGTTTTGCATCAAATTTAGTTTCCATATGGTCCAGATTAAATCCGCTGCCGTCAAATTGAATTTTAGCGGATATGGGACCTAGTGTTGTTGTTTTAATAAAAGAAGCTAAATTTAATTGGTATGTTTCTAATTTTCCTTTATATCTAGGTTTTTGGGAAGCGTAATCTTTTAATTGAGCATCCGCTATTACTGTACCTAAAGAGCTAATCATTTTACCATTTATACTAAGGTCTTTTTTATCAATTAAAAATGAACCCATATAATTCATAGTTCCAAATTCTGATACAATTTTGGGTATTTCCTTAGAAATAAATTTCGGTAACCATGAATTAAGAGAGGCATATGAAGATTGAAGATGCGTTTCTTTGGTTTCTATATTAAAAGATTGGGAAGGATCATTACTAACTAAATTTTTCAACACTAAGCTAGGGGAAGAATAAAAAGTACCGTTAACCGATAAGATTGGATTAGTTAATGTTAAATTATTAAGTGTACCATTAACTTTCGAAGAAATGTTAAGTATAGAATTAGTATCCCAGTTTTTTACAAAATATCGTATGTCTTTACCTGATACTTTACTTCCTTTGGTAACATCCATATTCCATGCTACTTGATCAGAAAAGTTGCTCAATCCATTTTCTTTGGTGTGATTAAAAAATAAAGAACCTAATAACAATGAGGTATCTGATTCAAAAAGAAGGTCTTTGAAAGAAAGTTCTGTTTCTGAATAATGAATATCGGATGAAAATTGGTAAACCGTATAATTTTCCTTATGCCTTTTAGCTTTGAAATTAAATTGCTCAACTAAAACCCTTACATCCGAATTAAAAACATCAACGCTGGAAGCTTTTAAATTTAATTCAGAAGTATCTAACCAGACTTGATCTTCTAATGGTAAATTTTGATTTACAATTGAAAATCGACCATTGATTATATCTACCCTTCCGTTTAATTTAAAATCTTTTTTTTGAGAAGGTTTATCTGAGTTAAAATTATCTATGAAAATAGAAAAATTATCATGATTTTCATTTTTATAAGTAATTACTTTGATGACAGGATCTTGTAAACGCAATTGATCAATTTTGATATCATCAACATGCTTAATTACCAAATTTTCAATTAGAGATAAGGTATTTAAATATCCTTTTAATTCTTTTACGGTTAGTAAATTATTCTGATGATGATCTTTAATAATTACATCATGTAAAGTAAGATTTCCAAAATAATCAACTTCAATTCTTTGAGCAGAAATCGAAGTTTTAAATTCTTTGTTTAAATAAGAAAGTGCCTCTTTTGCTATTTTATCTTTTACAGAAGGTAAATTTATAACAATAATTAAAGATAGAAGTAATAAAAATAAAATGCAAAAAGCATAGAGAATTGCCTTGGATGATTTAAAAAATATTTTTTTAATTAGTAACTTTGTCATAAATGAAAACACCCATTATTTTAGGAATAGAATCGTCATGTGATGATACATCAGCAGCTGTAATACAAGGTAAAAAAATACTATCTAATGTAGTATCTACCCAAAAAATACACCAAAATTATGGCGGTGTAGTTCCGGAATTAGCCTCTCGTGCACATTTACAAAATATTATACCCGTTGTACATCAAGCAATTCAATTAGCAAATATAAATAAAAAAGCAATTGATGCGATATCTTTTACCCGTGGTCCGGGTTTATTAGGTTCCTTATTAGTAGGTACCAGTTTTGCTAAATCATTATCTATGTCATTGAACGTTCCTCTTATTGAAGTTAATCACATGCAGGGGCATATATTTGCACATTTTATTGAGGATGATTCTAAAGAAAATATATCATTTCCATTTTTATGTCTTACGGTAAGTGGTGGACATACCCAAATTGTTCAGGTAAATGATTATTTTGATATGGAAGTGTTGGGAGAAACTTTGGATGATGCGGCGGGCGAAGCTTTTGATAAGATAGGTAAAATTTTGGGACTTGAATATCCGGCAGGACCTACAATTGATAAACTTTCTCAAAATGGAGATAAATATAAATTTAAATTTCCTTTACCAAAATTGGAAGGAATCAAATTTTCCTTTAGTGGTATAAAGACTTCCGTGCTTTATTTCATACAAAAAGAACTACAGAAAAACCCGGACTTTATAAAAGAGAATCTTGAAGATATATGTGCATCCGTCCAAAAAACAATCCTATCTTCATTGTTAGATAAATTAAAGTTGGCTATTGAAATTACGGGAATTAAAAATGTAGCAATTGCCGGTGGTGTTTCGGCGAATTCGGAGTTAAGGAGAGAGATAAAAAAATTAGAATTAGAAAAAAATTGTAAAACATTTATCCCCAAATTCGAATATACTACAGACAATGCAGCCATGATTGCCGTGGTTGGAAGCATTAAATATAAACATAATAAATTTTCTGATCTTAAAACTATAGCTACCGCTAGATATAAAATGTAAGATTATGATTGGTAATAACTTTTATAAAAAAAGCTTACTATTTATTTTAAGTTTATTAATTTTTAATTCCTGTAAAAAAGAGTCCCTATTGTTGAACGATGATTTTCATATCAATACCAATCACTGGGATACGATATCTACAGATGCACTATATACTAAATTTGAAAAAGGACATTTATTGATGAAGGCTGATTTGAAAAATGTTTTAAATTATTCTTTGCTCTCCCTTCCAATATCCGATCGAAATATAACCTATACTACTTCATTACAAATTAATAGTTTTTATGATCCTAATGGCGTTGCGGGTATAATTTTATATGCTGATGATCGAAAATATCCTGAAAATTATCTCCTATTTGGAATTAATGCAGAAAACGAAGTAGTTATATCATACGAGAGCAAAAGAGAAGGAAAATCACAAATTTATTTTAAACAAAAAACTCAAAAATATAAAAAAAAGGAAAAGAATAGTTTTTCAATCGTAACAGACAAAAGTTCTATTCAATTCCTTTTGAATGGTAAAATATTGACAACCATATCCAAAAATAAAGAATTAGGATCCTATTTTGGTTATATGGTAATCAATTCGAATATATCTGTTTCTTCTCTTCAAATTAAAAGTCATTAGTTAAAGCCAAATTACATGCCAATAAAGACTAATTCAAATTAATTAGTTTTATAAGCTTGATAGTATTGTAATGCTTTAGGCATTATTTTATTTATATCAGCAATTCTATTTTGAGGATTCGGGTGCGTGGAAAGAAATTCAGGTGTATCGGAACTTCCGGTAGCGTCAATCATTCTTTGCCAAAATAAAGGGGCTTGTCTAGGATCATATCCTGCCATTGCCATAATATATAAACCCATTTCATCTGCATCAGATTCTTGTTTACGACCATAACGTAAAAGAGTGATGCCACTGGCTACGGGGTAATATTGATTAATTGCCGAACGCAAGGCTTGGTTGTTGGTAACCCCTCCTAATACCTGTCCACCGATTTCTGAAATATATGATTGTGAAATTTTTTCAGCTCCGTGACCTGCCAGAGCATGGGCAATTTCATGTCCCAAGACAACAGCTAGTCCTGTATCGTCTTTACAAATAGGTAAAATTCCTGAATATACAGCCACTTTTCCTCCGGGCATACACCATGCATTAACCGTTTTGGGATCATCAATTAATACAAATTGCCATTGATAACCGTTTAAAGCTGAAGACTTCCCAATAGATCTATAATAATCTTCTGCGGCTTTTTTTATTCTGTTACCCACTTCTTCCACTTGCCTTGCTTGAGGAGTTCCTGTAATAATTTTATTGGAAGATAAAACTTCTTGATATTGCTGAAATGAGGATGGCAATAATTGAGAGTTGGATACAAAATTTAATGATTTTCTTCCGGTTAAAGGATTAGTTGCACATGCTACTGTTAATAAAGATGCTAGCGATAGTAATAAGCATTTTTTTGAATTCATAAACTCTATAATAATTTTTGAAATATAGTAAATTTATTAATTAATGTTCTTAAATTTGCAATGATTATAATAAAATAAAAGCAAAAAATATGCCTTACTTATTCACATCCGAATCGGTTTCGGAAGGCCATCCAGATAAAGTTGCTGATCAGATTTCAGATTCGATATTAGATAATTTTTTAGCATTTGATCCCGATTCTAAGGTAGCTTGTGAAACTTTAGTTACTACCGGTCAGGTAGTATTAGCCGGAGAAATTAAATCCAACACATATATTGATGTTCAGCATATTACTAGAGATATTATAAAAAAAATAGGCTATACGAAAAGTGAATATAAATTTGAAGCCGAATCTTGTGGTATTTTATCCGCTTTGCATGAACAATCGCAGGATATAAACCGCGGGGTGGATAAACAGAATAAAGAAGAACAGGGTGCAGGTGACCAAGGGATGATGTTCGGCTATGCCACCAATGAAACGGATAATTATATGCCTTTGGCTTTAGATATTTCACATAGCATCTTACGTGTGTTAGCTCGAATAAGAAAAGAAGGTCAAATTATGACCTATCTTCGTCCGGATGCAAAATCTCAAGTAACTATTGAATACGACGATAATAATAAGCCGATACGTATTGACACGATAGTTCTTTCTACACAACATGATATGTTCGATGAGGATGAAAAGGTTGTATTGGACAAAATTGCCAAGGACATTATTTCAATTGTTATACCTGAAGTTAAGGCAGAATCAAAAGATGAAATAAAAGCATTATTTGATGATAATATCACTTACCATATAAATCCAACCGGAAAATTTGAAATCGGAGGACCTCATGGAGACACCGGATTAACCGGAAGAAAAATAATTGTTGATACTTATGGTGGTAAAGGAGCTCATGGCGGTGGCGCATTTTCCGGAAAAGATCCTTCTAAGGTGGATCGTTCTGCTGCCTATGCTACCAGACACATAGCTAAAAATTTAGTTGCGGCAGGGGTTGCTGATGAAGTTTTAGTACAAGTTTCTTATGCTATTGGTATCACTGAACCGTGCGGTGTTTATATTAATACTTTTGGCAGTTCAAAAGTTAACCTGTCCGATGGAGATATAGCATTAAAAGTTGAAAAATTATTCGATCTAAGACCTTATGCTATAGAAAAAAGATTGAAATTAAGAAATCCAATATATACGGAGACAGCAGCCTATGGCCACATGGGAAGAAAGAACGAAATCGTTACAAAAAAATTTATAAGAAATCGTGAGAATGGAAAGACAGAAATAAAAGAAATCGAAGTAGAATTATTTACTTGGGAAAAATTAGATTATTTAGATCAAATTAAAGAAGCTTTTAATCTGTAAACTAATATTTATTTTCATGTCAAAAATACTGGCCATCGATTATGGTGAAAAAAGATCCGGATTAGCAGAAACGGATGATATGCAAATTGTTGCCAGTGGGTTGGCCGGAATTATGACTTCCAATTTGATTCCATTTCTTGAAAAATATATGGCTGAAAATTCCGTTGAAAAAATAATTATCGGTTTACCTGTTCGATTAAACGGAGAACTTTCAGATGTTGAAATTTCAATTCAAAAATTAATCAAGAAGATTACTTCTCTTTTTCCCAATATCCCGGTTGAAAGAGTGGATGAGAGATTTACTTCAAAAATTGCTTCTCACTTTATTAGTTTGAGTGGAAAAAATAAAAAAAATAGAGAAAATAAGCATTTATTGGATGAAGTAAGTGCTACTTTAATTTTACAAACCTATTTAGAGAAAAAATAAAATTATGATTTTACCTATTTATGGCTATGGAGAACCTGTTTTAAGAAAAAAAACAGTAGAAATCGGTAAAGATTATCCCGATTTAGATCAATTAATTGAAAATATGTATGAAACCATGTATAAAGCACATGGAATTGGTTTAGCAGCCCCACAAGTAGGATTGAACATACGTTTATTTGTAATTGATGCTTCTCCATTGGCAGAAGATGAGGATTATGTTGACATAAAAGACGAGTTAGCCCTTTGTAAGAAAGTTTTCATAAATCCGAAAATAACTAAAAGAGATGGTGAACTTTGGAAGTTTAACGAGGGTTGTTTAAGTATTCCTGATATTCGAGAAGATATTAAAAGATTGGAAAATATTACAATTGAATATTTTGATCAAAATTGGAATAAAAAAACTGAAAATTTTGGTGATGTTCGTGCGCGTATTATTCAACATGAATACGATCATATTGAAGGAATTCTGTTTACAGACTTATTATCTCCACTTAAGAAAAAATTACTAAAAGGTAAACTTGCCAATATTAGTAAAGGAAAGGTGGAGACTGAATACCGAATGAAATTTCCTTCTCATTAAATTTTAAAAGAAATTAATTAAAAATATAATTACATTATTGATATGGATCTTACTAAAATCATTGCAATTACAGGGAAATCCGGTTTATTTGAATTATTATCTCAAACTAAAGGAGGTTTCATTGTTAAAGATTTAGTTGCTCAAAAGAAATTGTCTATTAATGCAAATAGTCAAGTAAGTTTACTGCAAAACATTTCAATCTATACTCAAGATTCTGAAGTATCATTAATTTCAGTTTTAGTTTCAATTTCCAAAAAACATCAATTTAAAGAAATTGAATTTGATAAAAATGATACCAATACGTTAAGATCTTTAATGAAAGATGCTCAACCGGATTATGCAGAAGACAGAGTATATAATTCAGATCTTAAAAAGCTTTTTACTTGGTATAATATATTGGTTAAAAATGGTATCATAACTGAAGAAAGCGTAAAAGCTTATGAAGACAATCTAGCTAAAGCTTCGAATGATAGCCAAAAAGAAAATTCAGAAGATTGTAACATTTCACAAAAAACAGCTACTAATGAGGTATCAAATGGTGATACAAAAGATGAAGCCGGTGTAACTAAAAAATCTACGAAAAAAATACCTGCTAAGAAAAAAGCTGAATAGTATAAATAATTTTAAATATTATTAATGAAAAGGTATCAATGTAAAGTTGGTACCTTTTTGTATATTAACTATAAAAAAATCTTTGAGTATCATATATACTCAAAGATTTTTTTCTATATAAATTCCGGATAATTTTTTACATGAACATATCTTTGATCTTTTCAAAAAATGTTTTATCATTTTTTGATGGTTTAGGATGAAAATGTTCATTATCTAACATAGATTCAAAAAATTCTCTCTGCTCTTTAGTTAATTTATTCGGATTAGGTGTCCAAACATTGATATGAATAAATAAATCTCCGTATCCATATCCTTGAACTTGAGGCAATCCTTTATCTTTCAATCGTAGAATTTTCCCTGATTGAGTTCCGGAATCTACTGTAATTTTTACTTTTCCCGTGATCGTAGGAATTTCTTTTTTCGTACCTAAAATAGCTTCGGGTACAGAAATATATAGTTCATAATGAAGATTATCCCCTTCCCTTTTTAAATTTTCATCCTCAATTTCTTCAATCACAACGATTAAATCTCCGGGTATTCCTCCAAATGGAGCATCATTTCCTTTTCCTCTAACTTGCAGTTGAACTCCTTCTCTAACACCGGCAGGAATTTTAATGGATACTTCTTCTTCAACTTTAATTAAACCATGATTATTAGCACCCGGCGGTATATGATCCGCAACTTTACCGGTACCTCCACAAGTATTACATACTGATTGAGTTTGCATTTGTCCAAACGGAGTATTCATGATTCTTCTCGTTTGACCGGTCCCGTTACAGGTAGGACAATTTTTTGAGGTAGCTCCCGGAGCTAATTTAAATCTTTTTACTTTAACGGTTTTTTCAACACCGTTAATAATTTCTTTAAGAGTTAATGATAAACGGATACGTAAATTGGAGCCTTGAACTTGTTGAGGTCTTGAAGAAAAGCCGCCAAAACCGCCTCCGAAGGCACTACCGAAAATATCACCAAAATGGGAAAAAATATCTTCCATATTCATTCCCCCTCCAAAGCCACCACCGGCAGCCCCTCCTACTCCGGCATGACCGTATTGATCATACCTTGCTCTTTTTTGAGGATCACTTAAAACTTCATAAGCTTCAGCAGCTTCTTTGAATTTTTCTTCAGCTTCTTTATCACCGGGGTTTTTATCCGGGTGATATTTGAGTGCTTTTTTCCTATAGGCCTTTTTTAACTCTACTTCAGTTACACTCTTAGAAACCTCCAATACTTCGTAATAATCTCTTTTAGACATAATTTTTTATATAAACCTCTTTGAGTTCTTAATTTCCAATAACTACTTTTGCGTATCTAATTACTTTTTCATGCAATAAGTACCCTTTTTGAACCACATCTATAATTTTACCTTTTAGACTTTCATCAGGGGACGGGACTTGGGTAATTGCTTCATGATAATCAATGTTAAAATCATCACCGGCCTTTACATCAATAACAGTCAATCCTCTATCTTTCAAGGTATTGAACAACTTATTATAAATAAGTTTCACTCCTTCTAAAACAGAAAGATCATCCTCCTTTTTTTCAAGTTCGGTAATTGCGCGATCAAAATCATCCAATACCGGAAGTAAGGATTCTAAAATATCTTTATCCGAGTATTTAAGAAGATCCTGTCTCTCTTTAATTACACGTTTTTTATAGTTATCAAATTCAGCAAATAAACGGATATATCTGTCTTTTTCTTTTTCAAGTTTTTCTGTTAAGTCAGAGTTATTGTTAGGTTCTGACATATTTTCAGTATCCTTTAAATTTTCTTGATTGTTATTTTCTTCAATTAATTCGTTTTCTTCGTTATCACTTTGAATTGACATGGTTAAATTCTTTATTGGTTACTGATATTTATCAATTTTATTGCCATAATAAAAATGCTGTCAAATCGACCTATATTTAAAAAATTATTTAAATACTTCTTATTAAATTTGCATATAAAGTAAATATATTCAAATGTTGAAAAGTTTTGATATTTTTTCAATCAAATCGGAGGAAGAATTTAATTCACTCGCTATCCAAATTTTTTTGTATCAATATAAAAATAATATACCCTATAGAACTTTTGTTGATTTATTATCTATAGATTGTAATAAAATTCTCAATTATCGGCAAATACCTTTTTTACCGATTGAATTTTTCAAAACCAATACAATAGTTGATAAAAATTTCTCACCGAATTTATATTTTCAAAGTAGCGGTACTACATCCGAAAACCTATCCAAGCATTATATAGCAAATGAAGATATTTATAAACAAAGTATTTTAAATTCATTTTCAATTTTTTTCGGAGACCCTTCCGAATACATATATTTAGGTTTGCTTCCTTCTTATTTGGAGAGAAATAATTCTTCACTTATATATATGGTAAATTATTTAATGGAGCAATCGGAAAAGGTGGAAAATGGTTATTATCTACATAATTTCGATGATTTACATGTTATTATAAATCGACTGGAAAAAGAGAATAAGAAAGTTATTCTTTTTGGTGTTTCCTATGCTTTGTTAGATTTTGCAAATTCTTATCCTCAACAATTGAGAAATACTATAATTATCGAAACAGGAGGAATGAAGGGAAGAAAAAAAGAAATGACAAAAGATGAATTGCTAGCAGAATTAAAAAATTCTTTTCAGACCGATAAAATTTATTCGGAATACAGTATGACGGAATTATTGTCTCAAGCTTATTCTTTATCTAATAATGTTTATAAATGTCCTCCCTGGATGAAGATTTTAATTCGAGATGTGGATGATCCTTTTGAATATGTTGAAACAAATAGATCAGGAGGTGTCAATATCATAGACTTGGCAAATATTCATAGTTGTTCATTTATATCTACCCAAGATATTGGTAAAGATGAAGGCAAGGATGGTTTTAAAATTTTAGGAAGAATGGATAATTCTGATATTAGAGGGTGCAGTCTTTTATTATTATAAAATATAAAATTTACTAATTAAGCTTATTTTAACTAAAATTTGTATTTAATTTTAAACTTTTTTTATAAAAAAATAATAAATTTAATAAAATTATATATATAAGTTTTATTTCTCGGAATTGTAAATTGTAATATGTCTTATTACAGAAAATTAATAAAATATATTATTACAGGAATTATACTTTTATTCTTGTGGTTTATTCTTCATACCATTGCTATAATTATTGATGGGAACCAAGAAGATATCAGGGATGCAGACGTAGGAGTTATTTTTGGTACAAAAAATAAAACAGACGGTTCTATGCCTATGTCTTTAATACGAAGACTAAATATTGGTTTAAAATTATATAACGAAGGTCAAGTTCAAAAATTAATTGTTTCCGGAGGTTTAGCTAATAAAAACTTTTGTGAAGCTGATCTCATGCAGGAATACTTATTGGAACACGGCGTGCTTTTATCTGATATTATTTTGGATAATAAAGCCTTAAATACTGAAGAAAATGTGGAAAATTCATTAAAAATAATGAAAGATAACAATTACAGAAAATTAATTATTATATCACAATATTATCATATTTCACGTATTAAGCTGATGTATTATAAGCTAGGCTTTTATAATTTAGGTTCTGCAAGTTCTCATCACTATAGTAAAAGGCATCATTATATGTCATTAATAAGAGAATTTTTTGCCTATTACTATTATTATTTTTTTAAATAAATTAATTCTTTTTATATATTTATGCATACAAATTTTATAGAAAAAGTAATTGATGAGTTATTGGAAAAAAATAATGATTTATCTAAATTTACTATCATTATTCCCGGAAGAAGACCTATCATATTTTTTAAAAGATATCTTATTAAAAAAGGGTATAACGGATTTTTGCCTACTTTCTATACCATTGAAGATTTTATATACAAACATTCCCATTTAGTTAAAATCGAAAATATTCCTCTTTGGTTGGAAGCTTTTCAAATACAGAAAAAATTCGTAAATGCAGAGGAAACTCTTGATGAATTTTTAAAATGGATCCCTACTCTTCTTAAAGATTTTAACGATATAGAAATTTTCTCTGATAATCCTCATAGGGTTTTAGAGCATATGGCTTCCATTGAAAGAATAGAAAATTGGGTGAATAAGCTGGATACCACCAGTGAAAAAAAATTATATTATAAAAATGTAAAATTCTGGGAAAACAACATAATTTTATATAATAAATTAAAGGATTCTTTGGAGACTAAAGGATTGGGCACGTACGGAATGATTCTAAACCGTGTGTTAAGCCAATTAACAGGTATTCATATTCCTGAAAATGATAAGTATGTTTTTGTCGGATTAAATGCCTTAACGCCCAAAGAAGAAAAGCTGATTAAACATTATATATCACATGCCGAAACGTATTTATATTGGGATGCCGATAAATACTATTTAAACAATAGTAATCAAGAAGCCGGAGATTTTTTAAGGAAATATAAAAATTGGAATTATTATGCAACTCGAGATTTCAAATGGATAACTGATGATTTCAACCAAAAAAAAAATATACATGTAGTGAGTACTTCTCAAGACGTAGCTCAAGCCAAATATATCAGTTCAATCTTATCTACCCTTCCTGAAGAAGAGTTACACAATACCGCATTAGTATTAAGCGATGAATCAATTCTACCGGCAATATTGG
Organism: Apibacter sp. B3919; assembly: GCF_026537405.1. Taxonomy (NCBI): domain Bacteria; kingdom Pseudomonadati; phylum Bacteroidota; class Flavobacteriia; order Flavobacteriales; family Weeksellaceae; genus Apibacter; species Apibacter sp. B3919. The sequence continues at coordinate 351,583 of NZ_JAFNMG010000001.1, forward strand.
AAAGCATACCTAAAAATATATCCCGAGTTAATATAACTATGGGATTTCCCCTTAAAAATTCATTTTTAGCATCATTATTTAAGCAAATTTTTAAATTACACATATTTAGAGAAAAAAATACATCCAAAGGATATTACTATAACGATATCTTATCCCTTCTTCAGAATCCATTATTACATAATACTACATCTGTTATTGAATTTATTTCTGAAATAAAAAGGAATAATCTTATCTATTTAACTGATTCTCTCATATATAAACGTTTAGGTAGTTCTTACTATTATTTTATATTTAAAGAATATGCAAATCCTATCGATTTGATACATAAACTTTATGAATTTTGTACTGAACAATTTTGGAAAACAGATTCTGATCATCAGGTGTTAAAAGAAAATTATTTAAAATTTAAAAATCTTTTCTCCCTTTTACATACACAATTATCCCAAGATCTTTCCATTCAAAATTTTTCTCTTCTTTATACATTTTATCAGCATGTAATCAATAATGAAACTATTGATTTTATTGGCGAACCGGTAGAGGGACTTCAAATTATGGGAGTTTTGGAAACTCGATTGCTAAGCTTTAAAAATATACTAATGACCGGAGTTAATGAAGGAATTTTGCCGGGTGGCAAAAATGACAATTCTTTTATTCCTTTTGATGTTAAGAAAAATTACGGAATCAATACTTTTCTTGAAAGTGATGCCATCTATGCGTATCATTTTTATAGATTAATACAACATGCACAAAACATTACCTTAGTTTATAATAATTATACTGAAGGTATTAACTCCGGAGAAAAAAGCAGATTTATTAATCAATTAGAATTTGAGTCTAAACATACCATAATAGAATCTGTAGCCACCTATGGAGGAAATTTAAAACAATCGAAGGAATTAATCATTGAAAAATCTCCTGCTGTACTGAATTCAATTCAAGATTGGCTAAAAAATCCTATTTCTCCTACTCATTTAACCAATTATCATTACAATCCAATCAATTTCTATTTGCAAAAGATTTTAAAGATTAATGAACAACAAGAGATGGAAGAGGAAATTTCTGCTTTAAATTACGGAAATTTGATTCATCATACTCTAGAGTCTATTTATTCCCCATGGCAAGGAAATAAACTAACGGAAAAGGAGTTACTTTCAGCTTTAAAAAATTATTCTGTTTATTTAAATAAATATATTGAAAAAGAATTAAATCCCGACTTATTTAAAAAAGGGCAAAATTACTTGCAAAAGCTGCTAGCGGAAAAAACCATAGAAAAAATATTGTTAAGAGATTTAACCGACCTAAAAAACGGTAATATCATTTTCTTAAAAGAAATTGAAAAAGAACTTAGTTCCACTATTAATTTACCTGAAATAGGCACCTTATTTTTGAAAGGATTTGTAGACCGCTGGGATAGTTTTAATGGCCAGGACCGAATTATAGATTATAAAACATCATCTATAGATACTCTTAAGTTTAAGTCAGATAGATTTGATCAAATTCAAGAAGATAAAAATTTTAAATTTTATATTCAGCTTGTTTTCTATGCTTATATGATTTTACATGAAAAACTTTCAGAATCGGTTAAGGTGGGAATTTGGAGTTTTAAAAAACCTTTTCGAGGATTGGAGATTTTAAAAATTGATTCTTCTGAAAGTTTAAACGAATCTCAAGCTACTATTTTATTTGAGGAAGTTTCCCGATTGATCTTAGAAATAGCCGATCCGGATATTCCATTTGTAGAAAAATTTTCTTTTATTAAATAATAACAAAAAAATAATTTTTAATTCAATTTAATCATTTAATTTTGAAGTTTAACTTTCTTACCATGAACGAAGATTTAAAAGATATAAAAAATATTTTTCCTATACTGAATCAGTTAGTAAATGGCAAACCTTTAGTCTATCTTGATAATGCTGCGACTACTCAAAAGCCGATTTCCGTAATAGAGGCAGAAGAAAAATATTATAAAACTATAAACTCTAATGTTCATAGAGGAATTCATACCTTAAGTCAATTGGCTACCGTGGAAATGGAAGAATCCCGAAAGTCTGTGCAACAATTTTTAAATGCAAAAAAGGATTACGAAATTATTTTTACTAAAGGAACGACCGATAGTATTAACTTAGTAGCTACAGGAATAGAACCCTTACTTAACGAAGGCGATGAAATAATTATATCCAATTTAGAACATCATTCGAATATCGTTCCTTGGCAATTATTAGCCGAACGAAAAAATCTAAAAATTAAAGTTATTCCTGTGGATGACAACGGAGATTTGATGATGGATGAATATGATCGACTCCTTTCGGAAAAAACTAAAATAGTAGCTGTAAATCATATTTCCAATGCATTGGGAGTAGTCAATCCAATTGAAGAAATAATTTCCAAAGCCCACAAAATAGGTTCATATGTGCTTATAGACGGAGCGCAAGCCGTATCTCATAGAAAAGTTGACGTACAAAATTTGGATGCCGATTTTTATGTATTCTCTTCACATAAGCTTTATGGTCCTACCGGTGTGGGTATTTTATACGGTAAAGAAAATATATTAGAATCCATGAAACCCTACCAGGGAGGTGGAGAAATGATTAAAGAAGTTACTTTTGAAAAGACGACCTATGCAGATTTGCCTTTTAAATTTGAAGCAGGTACTCCGAATATTTCTGGTAATATTGTCTTAAAAAATGCAATAGATTTTGTGCAAACTATAGGTTTTAAAAATATTAGTAAACATGAAGACGAAATTATGAAGTATGCTAAAAATAAACTTTCGCAATTAGATAATATAATCATCTATGCTCAAAATGCAAAACATACTTCCGGAGCACTTTCTTTTAATTTAGATATCGAAAATATTCATTCGTCTGATGTCGGGTTTATTTTAGATAAACAAGGGATAGCAGTAAGGACCGGACATCATTGCGCTCAACCCATTATGCAACGCTTGGGAATAAAAGGTACTGTTCGAGCATCATTTGCCATCTATACAACTAAGGAAGATATTGATCAATTAATTGTTGGAATGAATTTAGCTCAAAAAATGCTTAGATAAAACTAAATTATGATTAATTAAACAGTTATTTCAATCGTCTAATAAGGATGACAATATGTAATTAGAAAAGTCTGGCCGGCGATTATATAGTATTATTATATTCCTATTCATTTCCATATAAACACGAATAAATAATGAGGAAAATAATCGATAACTAATAGTTATATTTTTTAAATATTACCAACTACCACTGGCACCGCCGCCACCGAAGCTTCCTCCGCCGCCAAAACCTCCAAAACCACCACCTCGGGAACTACTGCCGCCACTTCCGCCAAATATACTTCCGCCGATAAATCCACCTAATCCACCCCAAAAATCATCATCATTATTCCTTCTCTTACCGTTTCGGTCATAATATGTGTTGTTTCTATTGTTTTTATGCATTAATATATACAACAGTATAATGAAAAATATAAATACAGCAACTATGATCCCTGAAGTAGTGTCATCAGTATCCTCCGGATTATCTGCTTTAAATTTCCCTTGAAGAACCTTTATAATTTGATCCGTACCGGAGTTTATAGCACCATAATAATCATTTTGTTGAAGATAAGGAATCATATATTGATGAATAATAGTACTGGAAGTATAGTCAGTCATGGCATCTTCCACTCCTCGCCCATTCTGTATAGCTAATTTATGATCATCGGAAGCTATTAATAATAAAATACCATTATTTTTATATTTTTGTCCAATTTGCCATTTTTCACCCCATTTGGCTCCCACATAATTGATATCATCACCATTTAATGTTTTAACAATACAAACAATTATTTCCGTGGAGGTTGAATCGCTATAAGATATTAGCTTATTATTTAATTTATTTTGTTGCTCTTCCGTAAGAATATTAGCATAATCATTAACGGGATAAATTATTTTTGGTTTTTCCGGGATTTTAAATTCCGTTTGGCCGTAAATGAAATTATTTAAAAATAATACGCCAAATAGGACTAAAATAATTTTAACGGGATATTTCATTGGGTAATTCATTTTCTATATTTTTTCCATCTCTTGGAAAAAATTTTTTCAATTTAGTTCCGGTTTTTAAAATTGCGTTGATTAATCCTTCTTTATAGTTATCTTTTTTAAATGAAAATGTAATTTCCTTTAAAAGTCCATCCCAAAAATTTTGATGCACATATTTATGAATGTTGACATCTCCAATTACAGCAATTTTTTTCTTATTTTCGGATACATAAAATAAGACACCATTTTTATCTTTTGTTTTTTCCATACCCAATTTGGTAAAGAGGGATTGCGCCGTGGCTAACGCATCCCCCGTTAGGTTTTGGTCTAAATGTACCCTAATTTCCCCTGTAGACATCGCTTCGGCTTGTCTAATGGCTTCAATAATATCTTCTTCGTCCCGGGGTGAAAATAACATTCTAAAAGTAGTTTTAAAAATTATTTACCGTTTAACAATTGATCAACATTTGGAGCTTTTTCAGCACCTGCATCGGCTTTAAATGTACCTTTTTCTTTAAAATTTCTAAAATTAGCTACAATACTTGCGGGAAACTTTTGTATATAATTGTTATAGGTTGTAACAGATTGGTTGAAGTTATCTCTATCGATTTTAATTCTATTTTCTGTTCCCTCCAATTGATTTTGAAGTCCTAAAATATTTTGATTGGCTTTTAAATCAGGGTATTTTTCAATAGTAACTAATAATCTTCCTAAAGCAGAACCTAAGCCGGATTGCGCTTTTTGATATTCAGCTAATTTTTCAGGAGATAAATTTGAAGGATCAATCTGTACTGAAGTTGCTTTTGCTCTGGCTTCAATTACAGAAGTAAGAGTTTCTTTCTCATAATTGGTTGCTTTATTAACGGTTGCTACTAAACCGGGTACTAAGTCTGATCTTCTTTGATATGAACTTTCTACAGCACTCCATTTTAAATTTACATCGTTATTTAGTTCAATCATATTATTATTAATGCTTACCCCCCACATAAATACTCCGATTACAATTATAGCGATTAATCCTATAATACCACCTCCGATTAAACATCCTTTTTTCATAATTTTTACTTAAATTTATATTTACGATTAATTAATTATATTATCCAATATCAAATATTATTCCTAAAAAGTAAGGGAAGTTTTCTACTACTTCCCTTACAATATGTTGTATTATATTATTTTCTTTATAAGGCAGATTCTGCTTTTTTCATTTCTTCCATTTTATCCTTCATCTGTAAAACTCTATACGCTTCTATTAACGCTTGAATAATACCTTTATCTTTTTGATCATAACTATATGCTTTCTCCATGTAAGGTAAGGCCTGTTTGAACATTGCTTTTCTTTTTTCGACTAAAGCATCATATTTTTCTTGATCAGCTCTAGAAGATCCTAAGGCTTTCATTTTTTCTACAATTTCTTTATCAGGAGCTAATAATAAAGCTGCCAAATTCAGATATGCTGCCGGATAATCCGGCTTAATAAGTATAGTCTTATTATAATATTCTTTAGCTAATTCAGCTGCTTTAGGATCTTTGCTGTATAATACTCCTAAGTTATAATAAGAAATATAATCATAAGGTTTTTTTACAATAGCTTCTCTTAATTTAGCAATATATTTATTAGTTTGACCGGTTTGATAGTATAATTCTCCTATTTGAGAATTTAAATTAGTATCATTCGGAAATTTTTTCAATCCTTTTTCAGCTAAAGTCATAGCTTCATTATACCTTTTATCTGCAACTAATAAGGAAATTGCATAATTGTATAAATCTGCTTCAACGGATGGTGATTCCTCTTTTTTAAAGTCTGAAAATCCGGAATTGGGTGCCGATTTGAATAAATTGTATTGTTCTTCGCTTAAACCGACTCTTTTACCGTTTTGTAAAGCTGTATACGTGGTTGTCTTACCAGTATAGCCTTCATTTAGTAATTCTAAGTACAGTTCAAGAGCTTTTTTATTATTATTGGCTGCATGATAAGAAATTGCTGCATAATATTTAAAAACTTCATCCGCATTTCCAGCTGCTTGAGTTAAATAAAAGGATTCTAAAAAATCATCAGCCGCTTTCGAAAATTGTTTCGCATTATATTCAGAAGTTGCCCTGCCAGATAATTCTTGTCTTTTTTGTTCTAAAATCGGAATTATTTTTTGAATATAGTTTGTACCCGATTTAGTTTCTTTTAAACCTGTAAAACCTTCGGATTTAAGTTTTTCTGCTTCTTCTTTAGTAAGAACAAAAGCCTTTTCTTTAGTATTTTTATTTTTTAAAGAATAAATAGGGCCTTTTTCATAAAGAGCTAATTTAGAAAATATTTTAGCAGATTCAAGAGTTTTTCCTTGTTCCAATAAGGAATTTCCTTTTACATATAAATATTTAGCATATACGTCAGGATTGATTCCGGATATATTAGAACTAACCGTTGGTTCTACTTGTTGAATTAATGACTCAGCCTGAGTTTTATTTCCTTTCTCTAATGCATTAAAAGCATCTTTTATTTCTTTCTCTTGGCCAAAAGACCATAAACTAACTAATATAAATAAAGAAACTGATATTTTTTTCATATAATGGTTTTAATCCTGTGATTCTGAATTATTTTCTTCGTTTGATTCATTTAAATCATTTTCTGAATCGTCAGAATCATTTAATTTTTCATTTGTTTCTGTAACGTTTAGCGAGGTTTCACCATCCATACTATTTCCATTTTCATCATATTCTTCTTCATCAACCCCTTCTTCTTTTTCAATTTTAGTTATGGCAGCAATTTCATCGTTCTTTTTAAGATTAATTAATTTAACTCCTTGTGTGTTCCTGCTCATAACTCTAAGTTGTTCCACAGACATTCTGATGGCAACACCGGATTTATTAATAATCATTAAATCGTTATCATCGGTAACCTTTTGGATAGCTATCAGATTACCGGTCTTATCAGTTATATTTAAAGTTATGACTCCTTTTCCTCCTCTGTTAGTAATACGATATGCATCGGCGTGAGTTCGTTTTCCATATCCTTGTTCTGATACAACTAAAATAGTGTCATTTTCAGGATCTGAAATAATAACCATTCCAATTACTTCGTCATCCTCATCGCCAAGAGTAATACCTCGTACACCTGAAGCATTTCTACCGATAGGTCTTAATTTTTCTTGAGGGAAGCGAATAGCTTTTCCATATTTAGTAGCAATCATTATTTCATCGTTACCGGAAGTTAAACTTGCGCTTACCAAAGTATCTCCTTCCCTAACATTAATAGCATTAATTCCGTTGGCACGTGGCCTGGAATAAGCTTCCAATGTTGTTTTTTTTATGGTTCCTTTTTGGGTAACCATTACTAAAAACGTATTATTTATATATTCCTCATTTTTCAAATCATGAGTTAAGATATAAGCTTTGATTTTATCGTCTGATTCGATATTTATTAAATTCTGAATAGGTCGTCCTTTAGCTATTTTGGAACCTTCTGGAACTTCAAATACTCGTAACCAGAAACATTTACCTTTTTCTGTGAAGAAAAGCATATACTGATGTGCAGTAGCGGAAACAACGTATTCAAGGAAATCTTCATCTCTGGTAGATGCTGCACGGTTTCCAACGCCACCTCTTGATTGGGTCTTATATTCAGAAAGAGAAGTTCTTTTGATATATCCCATTTTAGAAATAGTTAAAACAACTTTTTCGTCAGGAATAATATCTTCAATACTCATTTCTCCACCCGCAAAATTGATTTCGGTCTTACGCTCGTCACCGTATTTTTGCTTGATCTCTTCTAATTCTTCTTTAATGATAGAATATCTTAGTCCTTCGTCATTTAAAATAGTCTTAAGGTATTCGATCTCTTTCATAATAGCATTGTACTCATCTCGGATTTTATCCAACTCCATTCCGGTTAAACGAGCCAATCTAAGATCCAGGATCGCTTGAGCTTGTATTTCCGTTAATTCAAATTCTTGGATTAAGCCCGTTTTTGCTTCGCCGGGACTTGAACTTTCACGGATTATTTTAATGGCTAAATCTAAAGTATCTTGAGAAGCAATAACTTTCATAAATCCTTCCAAGATATGGGCTCGCTCTTGAGCTTTCTTAAGAAGGTATTGAGTACGTCTTACCACGACGTCATGTCTGTGCTCAACAAAATGATGAATGATATCTTTTAAATTAAGCTGAACGGGTCTACCGTTTACTAGTGCAATGTTATTAACACTAAATGAGGTTTGTAATGCGGTGTATTTGTATAAAAGATTTAATACTACATTCGGGATGGCATCATGTTTAAGCTCATAAACTACTCTCATTCCATTTCTGTCAGACTCGTCTCTGATTTCAGAAATACCTTGTAATTTATCTTCTTTGATTAATTCGGCCGTACGAGCAATCATATCGGCTTTATTTACCTGATATGGAATTTCTGTTACTACGATGGCTTCTCTGCCGTGTACCTCTTCGAAATTGGCTTTTCCTCGTAAAATGATTCTTCCTCTTCCTGTTTCAAACGCAGATTTTACCCCTTCATAACCGTATATGATACCACCGGTAGGAAAATCGGGAGCTTTAATGTGCTGCATTAATTCATCAATAGTAATATTTCTGTTATCAATATACGCACAAATGGCACTAATAGATTCAGTAAGATTATGAGGAGCCATATTGGTAGCCATACCAACAGCGATTCCTGATGCACCGTTAACTAACAGAATAGGAATACGGGTAGGCATTACTTTAGGCTCTTCTAACGTATCGTCGAAGTTAAGTTGAGTATCAACCGTATCTTTATCTATATCCGATAATATTTCTTCGGAAATCTTTTTTAGTCGGGCTTCAGTATACCTCATCGCTGCAGGCGGGTCGCCGTCTACGGAACCGTAGTTACCTTGACCGTCTACCAGCTGATACCTCATAGACCATTCCTGAGCAAGCCTTACCATAGTGTCATATACTGACGAGTCTCCATGAGGATGGTATTTACCCATAACCTCCCCAACGATTCTTGCAGATTTTTTGTAAGAACTGTTGGCAGTAACTCCCAATTCATACATCCCATATAAAACCCTTCTATGTACGGGTTTCAAACCATCTCTTACATCGGGTAGAGCCCTGGAAACTATCACAGACATTGAATAATCAATGTAAGATGATTTCATTTCATCTTCAATATTAATAGGAATTAATTTTTCCCCTTCTCCTATCATAAGTGTACTTGTTTATTTTTTCTTTAGTATATAAGACCGTAAAGATAATGAATTTTTATCGAACACGCAATTAGACATGCCTTTTAAGGATTTTGTGCGATTATGGTTCGTATTTATATATCAATTTGGATTCAAATGAATTTATCTCAATGGAATATTTACTTAATAAATTTTTATATAAATTGGTTCTCTCTGATTACTATACTTTTATGCAAAAGTGTTTTTTGGACATCAATTATTCTTTGATTGGTACTTCCTCTAAATGGTAATCCTTCTTCGTATAAAGTATTCACGTATTTACCGTCTACAAGTACGTCTATATAAGGTAAAATTTGTGATAATTTTTTGGATTTATGTATTTGCTCAAAGGTAAATCCGGTGTAACACCAAATATTTTTATGCGAAATAGCTTTAATTTCTTTGGCTAGTTCTGTAAATTCTTTTACTTGTATTAACGGGTCACCGCCCGTAAAAGTTACATTTGAAAATTCTGATTGATTTATAATCTCAATAAGCTCATTAATCGTATAGGGTTTTCCTTTATCAATATCCCAAGATTCCGGATTGTGGCATTCTACACATTTATGAATGCATCCTGCCGCATAAATAGAAGTCCTAAAGCCGGGTCCGTCCACCGTTGTATCCTGTATAATATCTAGTATAGATAGTTTAGTCATGAATAATACGGTCGTTTAATTCCGCTAACTTAGCATAATTCCATCTATCGGTTGTCCCTACTAAATATCCCGTAATTCGTTGCAAACGGTCAATATGGGTGCTTCCACATTTTGGGCATTCGTCTAAATGGGCAGAAGCATTTTCATACCCGCAGGGTAAACATCTGTTTCGAGTATGATTCACGGAAGAATAGCCGATGTTATATTTATCCATCATATCCACTACAGTCATGATTGATTCGGGATTGTGAGTGGCATCTCCATCTATTTCAACATAGAAAATATGTCCACCGCGAGTTAAATCATGATAAGGTGCTTCAATTTTAGCTTTTAAGTGAGCGCTGCATTTATAATATACCGGTACATGATTAGAATTAGTATAATATTCTCTGTCCGTGATACCTTTAATGCTTCCAAAGTCTTTTTTATCTTTTCTGGTAAACCTACCTGCTATGCCCTCTGCCGGTGTGGCTAGAATACTATAGTTATGTTTATAATTTTCTGAAAAAGTTAAAGATTTGTCCCTCATAAATGTAACTATTTCCAGTCCTAATTTTTGAGCCTCCTCATCTTCCGCATGATGTTTTCCTATCAAAGCTACTAAAGCTTCAGCAAGTCCTATAAATCCGATTCCCAAAGTTCCTTGGTTGATTACTTTTTCTACTGTCTCTTCAGACTTTAGTTCTTCGGATCCATTCCATAATGTCGACATTAATAAAGGAAATTGTTTTGGAGCTGCTGTTTTTTGAAATTCAAAACGTTGATGCAGTTGTTCGGCAGCTATTTGTAACGTATGATCCAACTTTTGGAAAAATTGACGTTTTCTTTCAGTTTCATCCATTATTTCGCGGGTCTCTAATGCCAATCTAACTAAGTTGATTGTTGTAAAAGATAGATTACCTCTACCTATGGATGTTTTCTCTCCAAATCTGTTTTCAAACACACGCGTACGACATCCCATAGTGGCTGTTTCGTATTGATATCTTTTAGGATCTTGTGCATTCCATTTTTCATGATGATTGAATGTAGCATCTAAGTTCAAAAAGTTTGGAAAAAAACGTCGGGCGCTAACTTTGCATGCTAATTTATACAGGTCATAATTCGGATCCTCAGATAAATAACTTACTCCTCGCTTTTTCTTCCATATTTGGATAGGAAAAATCGCAGTTCCACCGTTTCCAACGCCTTCATCCGTGCTTGTTAAAAGTTCTCTTATCACACATCTTCCTTCCGGAGAAGTATCCGTACCGTAATTAATGGAACTGAATACTACTTGATTTCCTCCCCTGGAATGGATCGTATTCATGTTGTGGATAAATGCTTCCATGGATTGATGAACTCTACTTACGGTTCTATTGATGGCATGTTGTACAATTCTTTCATCACCTTTTTTATGGCCAAGTTCTTCCTTAACATAATCCTTAATCACGTAGTCATACAGGTGTTCATAATTTTGACCGTTTATATTTTCAAGAATTTTTATTTCCTCAATATAGCTTTTTCTAACAAACGGCGCTAAATAAAAGTCAAATGCCGGAATCGCTTGTCCTCCGTGCATTTCATTTTGAGCGGTTTCTAACGAAATACAAGCCAACATGCTGGCGGTTTCAATTCTTTTTGCCGGTCTTGATTCTCCATGTCCTGCAAAAAGACCGTTTTCTAAAATTTTATTTAATGGATGTTGTACACAAGTTAGACTTTTAGTCGGGTAATAGTCTTTATCGTGAATGTGTATATAGTTGGAAAGGACCGCTTCTTTGGCTTCAGGACTTAAAAGATAATCATCCACAAAGGGTTTGGTGGTTTCACTGGCAAATTTCATCATCATTCCTGCAGGGGTGTCAGCATTCATATTGGCATTTTCCCTTGTAACCTCATTGGATTTGGTTTCAATAATCTCCAAAAACATATTGCATGTTTTAGCCTTTCTTGCAACATTTCTTTGATCTCTATAGGAGATATATTTTTTTGCAACTTCTTTACGGGGACTGTTCATTAATTCCATCTCTACCATGTCTTGAATGGCTTCAACCGTCATTTCTACATTGCCTGTTTGGGATATATCTTCAGTAATTTTTTGTATTAAAAAAGAATCCACTCCATTTTCCGTATTTTGCATAGCTTTGCTAATCGCATTAAAAATCTTATTTTTATTAAACTCGACAATGCGTCCATCTCTTTTAATAACTGTCTGAATCATTTTATGTTTACTTTATCTATTGCACTTTATATAAGATGAAACCTTATACTTGGAGACATAAAATTTAATTGTCGCCAAATACAGGGTTATATATGAAACTTGGAATACTAATAATTGTAACGTAATTATTGAATATTCAATAATTTAAGGTAGTAAGAATACAGGAATTTTTCCTGTTATTGGTCATGTATTCGATAAAGCTTCATATGTTAGTACAAAGATAATTTTATTTTTACTTAGCTTTTTTTATTTAAGAATTTAATTTTCAACATAATTATTTCTTATGATATTATTACTAAAATTTATAGAAAAATATCAATTATTGATCGAATCGTCTAAAAAAATAAATAAGTCAAAATAATAAATAATCACATTTTAAAAGATCAGCATTTAGGTAGTAAAGTTATTAACAAGGACTTAAATTTGGAGATATTATTTTACTATATTTGAGACATGAAAAAACTATCAGTACTTTTATTTTTATATACTTCTTTTATCTGCTATGCTCAGGAAAAGAACCTTACCTGTCTTGACTTTAATCGGGGTGAATTCAGAAATATTAGCGAAAATTCCAATTTAAGTTCCCTTATTGTGAGAAATGGCAATAAACAGCTGGAAGTTACCAACGGAGTTGAATCTTTTAAAAGGATTGAATGGTTAAATGATTGCGATTATATATTATTTTTCTCAAATCGAGACGCTAAAAAGGACAGTTTTAAAAGATTTATCAATAAAAATGGAGGGATTAAAGTAAAGACTGTTAAAATTGAAAAAAACATTTTATACTATAATACCTATTATTTTGATGGTAAAAAAGAAATTATGGGAGAAGGAAGATTGCTTAAAACAAGTAATCATGCTTCATTTAAATAAAACTAATAAAAGTGTGATGGAAATGCCTCTTTAGGTTCCCTATTTAAGATATTTAATTTTATATAGGATTGTAAAAAGCCAAATCCATAGGAAAAAAATTGAATAAATGTTGTAAGTAAAGATATGAGACCGATTTTGATGCTCCTGTTTTTATAGCTTGAATCGAGGAAAATAGCACAGCAATAAAAAAGCAAAGGAAAGATACACCAATAATTAACTATCGATAATACTAAGGACAAAACAGTGAATATCAAAAAAAGAGAAGGAAACCAAAAAGTAATTTTTGTAAAGCTAGGATGTCTTTGGTTCAATATGGGTCGGGCAATTCCGAAATGATATACTTGATTAGCAAATTTCTTTAGGGAAGTTCTTCTTTTATGAAAAACCTTGCATTCAGGAAAAAATCGGGTTTTAAACCCTTTTTCCCAAAGAGTAAGACTTAAATCGGGGTCTTCTCCTACCCTCAGTTCCGAAAATCCGCCAACACTTTTAAATGCTTCTTTGGATATACCCATATTAAAACTTCTGGGCTGGAATTTATTTATCGCTTTTTTATTGCCACGAATTCCTCCCGTGGTTAATAAAGAAGTCATGGAATATGAAATTGCTTTTTGTAAATCATTAAAATTTTTATCTGCCGAATCAGCTCCGCCAAAAGCATCCACATAATTTAATCCTAATTCTTTACGCACATTTTCTATATAATGAACCGGAGCAATACAATCTGAATCTAAGAAAATATAATAATTTCCTGAAGCGTGTTCCGCTCCGTAATTTCTTGATAATCCTGCTCCGGAATTCGATTTGTAATAATATTTAATATCCAATACTTCTGCATAAGTGGAGACTATAGGTTCTAACTTTTCTTGAGATCCATCGTCTACAATAACAATTTCAAAATTTTTATCCGTTTGATTAATTAAACTAAACAGTAATTCCTGTAGTTCATCTTTTCTATTATAGACTGCTATAATAATTGAAATTTTTAAATGTAAATCTCCATGCATAGTTTTGTTTTATAGATTATAGGTCAATCCGAACAATATCGGCGCCCAAGGCCCTTAATCTCTCATCGATGTTTTCATATCCTCTATCGATTTGATAAATATTATGTATTCGGCTGGTTCCTTTTGCAGACATGGCGGCAATCAGTAAAGATATGCCGGCTCTGATATCCGGAGAAGTCATTACTGTTCCTCGTAAAGGAATTTCATGATTTAATCCGATAACTGTTGCTCTGTGCGGATCACAAAGAATTATTTGTGCCCCCATGTCAATGAGTTTATCAACAAAAAACAGTCTGCTTTCAAACATTTTTTGATGTATTAAAACACTTCCTTTAGCTTGTGTGGCAACTACTAAAATAATACTTAATAAATCGGGAGTGAATCCCGGCCAGGGAGCATCGGAAATCGTTAATATAGATCCGTCTATAAAATTTTGAATTTTATAATGTTCTTGTGAAGGGATATATAGGTCTTCACCTCTTTTTTCGATTTGAATACCCAATCTTCTAAAAGTATCCGGTATATTACCTAAATTTTCCCAGCTAACCTCTTTGATGGTAATTTCCGATTTAGTCATGGCAGCCAAGCCAATGATACTTCCAATCTCAATCATATCTGGGAGTACAGTGTGTTCGGCACCGTTAAGTTCGGAAACGCCATAAATAGTTAAAAAATTAGAGCCAATTCCTTCAATCTTTGCACCCATTTTAATTAACATCTTACATAATTGCTGGATATAGGGTTCACAAGCGGCATTATATATTTGAGTTTTTCCTTCTGCCAAAACTGCAGCCATAATGATGTTTGCAGTACCTGTTACGGAAGCTTCTTCTAAAAGTAAATAATTACCATTTAACTTTTTAGCTTTTACGGAATAAAACTTTTCTTCTTCGTCATATTCAAATTGAGCTCCTAAATCAATAAATCCTTTAAAGTGAGTATCTAATCTTCTTCTACCGATTTTGTCACCGCCAGGAACGGGAATATAAGCTTCTCCGAATCGACTTAAAAGAGGACCTAATAGCATAATGGAACCCCTTAGCTGAGCTCCGTTTTTTCTAAATTCTTTACTTTTCAAAAATTCAAAATCAATTTCTTCAGAACAAAAGGTATAATCTCCCTTAACGTTTCGGGTAACTTTTACACCCACTGTTTTTAAAATTTCAATTAGTATTAAAACATCTTGAATTTCGGGTATATTTTTTATCCTAACTGATTTTGATGTTAAAAGGGTTGCACAGATAACTTGAAGAGCTTCGTTTTTGGCACCTTGCGGAAAGAATTCACCATGAAGAGGCTTTCCACCGCAAATCTGAAAAGTATTCATTATTTATTTTTGTTTTTAGAAAAATTATTTTTCTTTTGATTTCTATAGTTACTATTGTTGTTTCTATTCTTGTTTTTATAAGAAGTATTTGAATTAGTCTGAACCGGCACATTCATTAAAGCTTCTTTTGAACTCAATTTTAAGGAACCGTTAGATAATTCTTCTAAATGATTAAATATTACTTCATCTTCTACCTGATCTTTGTTCCATTTCAGGTAATTTTTTTTCATTTGATTAGCGATCACATATTTCAATCCTTCTTTCTTATCACCTTCTTCCCATGATTTTGCTATTTCAATCATTTTTTTCACATTCGTTCCATAATATCTGTATTTAGATTCATTGGAAGGATAAGCCATTTTTTTGGGAGCCGTATTCATTTCTGCCTTGGTAGGAATCGGGTAAGGTGAATCTACTTTTAAATCAAAATTGGCCATTATAAAAAGTTGATCCCATAGCTTATGTTGAAAATCCGGCACATCTCTTAAATGAGGATTTAAATCTCCCATAACATCAATGATTGATTTGGCAAATTTATTTCTTTCATCATCGTCCTCGATCGTCATACAATGATCAACTAATTGTTGAACATGTCTTCCATATTCCGGGATAATTAATTTTTTTCTTTGAGTATTATACTCCATATTTTAATTTTAAAATTAATAATACAAATATTATTTTGTGTAAAATTTACTGTAGAAAAGACTCCTTTTTTCCGACCTATTAGGTAAGCTAATGGTTTATATATAAGACCGTGTAATTTACATTAACATAAACAAATTGCCATAAAGAAATTTTTGTCATAAAAATTTCTGAGTCTCTATTTATTTAGCTTATACTTTAGTCTTTTAAAGTATATTTTTGTTTTTATTATATAGTAAACTGTAAACTCCTGACTAAATCATAAACATTTATGCGACTTATAAATAATGTCATCGGAAATTTTTTTTAAAAGGAACAATAGTTTTAGTAAATTATAAATCTACTATTTGTAGGTTGCAAATGTAATCATAATTCTTGATATTTTCCTTGTAATTAGTATTTATTTATCATATAGTTATTTTTTTTTCATTAATAAATAATTAATTGATGTAAATAATTTTATTTTTATGCAATTAATAAGGTTATCTAGGAATGTAATTGATTTTAACAAGCTTGATTCTCTATTAATTTATCTTTTTAGAATATTTATAACTATATTTTATATTTTGTTTATTTATTTAATTTTTTTAGGAATTGAATTTTCTTTTTTGGGCTATATATGAAGTTAATCCTAATATAGCAACCAATAATAGTACAATGTATACCCATAAAGGTATAGGAACCGGATCTCCTTGTGCGTAAGAGTGTAAACCCGATAGATAATAATTTACACCAAAATATGTCATTATAATGGTCGAAAAAGCTACTAAAGATAAAAAATTAAACAGGTATTTACCCCTCCAATTAGGAACTAATCGCAGATGTAAGACAACCGCATAAACTATTACGGAGATAAATGCCCAAGTTTCTTTAGGATCCCAACTCCAGTACCGCCCCCAGCTTTCATTTGCCCAGATACCGCCCAAAAATGTTCCGATGGTTAATAAAAAAATACCAATCGTCAATGATAGTTCATTTACAATAGTTAATTCTTTAATTGAATTTTCAACTTTATAAGAAATATCTTTACGGTTTATTATAAATAAAAATAAAACTACGGTTCCTATTAAGGCACTTAATCCGAAAAAACCATAGCTGGATGTAATTACCGCAACATGGATCATTAGCCAATATGATTTTAACACAGGAACTAAAGGCGTAATTTGTGGATTCATCTGATCTCCTCCATGAGCAAATCCCATTAAGATAACTGCAACTAAACAACCCGCCGCAGGAATAAATCCATTTCTGTTTCGATATAAGAGAAAACCGGCCAATACACTTATCCAACTTATGAACAGTACCGCTTCATATCCGTTGGACCAGGGTTCATGTCCCGAAACATACCATCGAATCCCTAATCCCATTCCATGTATAAGAGCAGTTAGTATAACTAGACTTAACAAAATCCACTCCAACCAAGAATAAAGCTTATAGTTTTCAGTAAATAGCTTGGTAAATGCCAATATTAGTAATACAAGTCCCAGTACGGCATATACTATCATTATTTTAAAAAATACATCCCAATTATTGTATCTTAATTCCCAAATGATCTTGGCTTGAGAAGGTATAATTTCTTTACCCCATTTGAGTTGATAATCGGATATTTTTTCCAGGGCTTCATCCGCTTGATTCCAATTATTATTTTTTTCAGCCACTACTATCGCTCTAAAATACCCTCCCAACAAATTCAAAGCAACGCTATCAGTTTTCATATCGGGTAAAATCCAGGAAGTCCAGGTATGATTTTTATCGTTGGGTATCGGAATAAATTTTAAATAATACCCGCTGATTAATCCTTGCATTACTTGGAGCTTATCATTTAACTCAATTATTTCTTTATCATAATTTGATCTTTCTGCCGGTTTTTTTCTAAATGCTTTTTTAAAATCATTTTCCAAAATAAAATCGGGAGATCCATCCGGTTGGGTAGTAAATAAATTCATTAAAGAGGTATAACCTTCTGTATTTGCTTGAGTAATTTTTTTTAATTGGTCCCCTCCCTTAGTTCCTATTTTGAGTAAAGGAACATTTGCCCAAAGCATAGGATTGGTAGATATGGAAATAAAAAATTGATTAGCGTCCAACTCATAAAATTTTTCGCTTTTATGTAATTTTCGTAAAATTTCTAAAGCCAATGTATTCACCGGTTCTATTCGTCCCTCGGATGATTGAACCAAAAGTGCTCCAAATTTATCTGAATGTGATTTTGGAATGTGTATACTTTTACTAAAAGTTTCCCCGTCTACTACTTTTGAATACGTTGTATTTTGACTATGGGTATGCTCATGAATTTCCGGTTTATGGACGGAAGATTTAGATAAGGTGTCAAGATTGTTCTTCTCCGGATTTTGACTAAAAGCATATTGACTGAATAAAAGAAATACTAAAAGAAATAATTTTTTATGAGCAGCTATTTTTTTAAGTTGAACATTAAGTTTAGAAAATCTTGTCCCCTTCCAAAATAAAGTAATAAACATTCCCACTATTAATAATGCATAGCCAATATAGGTTAAAGTTGTCCCCCAGAAATCATGATTAACGGAAAGTACTGTTCCTTTTAAATCTGAATCAAAACTGGATTGAAAAAATCGGTATCCTTTGTAATTGAGTATGTGATTCATATAAATTTTAAAAGGTGTTTCTTTTCCATTATCTAAAATGGATATATCGGATTCATACGAAGATGGACTGTTACTTCCCGGATAATGTTCCATAATGAATTTATTCAGTTTTAACGAAAATGGAGAAGTAGTATAGATTTTAGAACCATAACCTATTGAAATGAGCAAATTATCTAGGTCTACTTGTTTTTGAACCCCGGTTAACCCTTTTTTTCCATAAAATAAAAATTCTTTAGATTGTTGATTGGTTGAGGCTTTCATGTAAATAAGATCGGGATCTTCAGAATTTTTATTTTTATCCCCTTCATAATAAATAATTTTACCCGATTGAGGAGTAATCGGTATCACAAAACTTACATTGGGAAATTGATAGAGACTGGCAAAATGTAATTTTTGTTTTTTATCGCTTCCTTCAACCGGAAGTTCTTCCTGTGTTGTCATGATCATACGCCTTCCCATCATGGACGAAGAAATATAGATTTCTTCATTTTCTGTGGTAAAATTTATGGCACCCGGAAGATGATTATTGAAACTTAGGGTTGAATTTTGAACTTGTCGGGCACTTCCTTCTTCAATATAAATAGTTTCTCTTCCCTTTGATCCTGAACAAATTACTTTCAATATTTTTTTACCTGAAGGTGTTATTTGTAATGAATCTTGAGCTCTTGGAATAAATTTTACAGATTCTAATTTTACCTTTTGACCTAAAAAATCGTAATTGGCAGAAAATTTCTTTTGAAACGGTTTAAGTAAAAGAGGAATATTTTCTGAGGTTAAAGTGAAAGGAATATCTTTATATGCTCTGGTTTCTCCTTGAAAATTTGAAATTTGTACTTTAAAGTAGGTTGCATCTGATATAATTTCATTACTTGTCTCTCCTTCTCTAATATGCATTTGTCCTTCATAGCTAATATATCTTGTGATCGCACCTCCTAAAAAAATAAAGATAAAAGATAAATGAAAAGTTAAAATGGGCCATTTTTTTAAGGACCAAAGCTTATATTTTTTAATATTTCCTATGAAATTTAAGATTAAAATGAGCATGATCAGTTCAAACCATTTCGAATTGTATATTAATGCCTTGGCAACTGAAGTACCATAATCATTTTCTACAAAAGTTGCCCATGCCATAGAGAGAGCATAAATGACCAACATAATCGCTGTTGTTTTAGTAGAAAACAACAAGTCAAGAATTTTCTTCATTGGTTTTTTTATATTATTTTATATAAACTCCCAAAAATACATCAACTTACCTCTTCATCAAAATGTTTATAAAATAAATAGTTAAAACATGATTTTTTTTAATTTTTTAATCATGTAATTCATTGGGCGGAATCAACTCTCCTCGTTGAAAAGCTCTTTGAAGTATCGATTCTACAAAGGCATCATCACGGATATGATAAGGATCAAAAGGTTCTTTTAAATCAATATCGAAAGCTCCCGCTTTTGCATTCCACCAAAAAGCCGACCAACCGTTCCTTAATTCTTTAATAATTTCATAAACGGTTTTACCGGTGTAACGATACATTAATTTGGAAAATATTCTGCCTTCCGTTTTGGTTAATCCTTTTAGTTTACCTTCATATTCTTCGGACAGTTGCTTTTGCCTTTTTTTTAAATATTTACGAAAAGCAGCATTATTTAAATTCAAGTTTAAGGAATCGTGTAAATTATTGTATTGTTTGAGTGCAATAAGAAAATAGGGATATACTCTAAAAACTCTTTTTTTAAGCCAGTTGTACTGATTCTTATCTAAGTTGTTGTTAAACTTAGGCATACCTTCTACTTGTATTGTTTTTAAGTCAATTAATACACTGTCTTCTGTAATGCTATATTGGGATGATTCATTACGCATTACTGAATCAGAATTAAAATGAATAGTAGTTTCTAATGAATCTGTTTTTTGACATAGAACGATGTTGAAAATCAAGATAAATAAAAGAGTAAAAATTCTTAAGTTCATAAATTTTATCCCGTCAAAAACTATTCCCAAATTTAGTACATTTGTAAAAAAACAGGTTAATATGAAAAATTCAATTATAAATGAAAATTCGTTGAAATTTTTAGAAAAATATATTAATACTCCTTCACCCACCGGAGCCGAAAGTAAGGGACAAAAATTATGGATGGATTATATTACCCCTTATGTGGACGAAGTCCGAACCGATAATTACGGAACTGCTTACGGAATTATTAATCCCGAATCAAAGTATAAGGTAGTAATTGAAGCTCATGCAGATGAAATATCATGGTTTGTAAATTATATCACTGATGACGGCTTAATTTATGTTATTCGTAATGGGGGATCCGATCATATGATAGCTCCTTCAAAAAAAGTTCATATACATACTAAAAAAGGTATCGTAAGCGGTGTATTTGGTTGGCCGGCAATTCATACTAGAAATTATACCGGAGTTGAAGAACCGCCTAAAGTAGAAACTATATGGGTTGATTGTGGTGCCACTACTAAAGAAGAAGTTGAAAAATTAGGGATTCACGTGGGATGCATCATCACATATCCGGATGAATTTTTTATATTAAATGATACATACTTTGTCGGCAGAGCTCTAGACAACCGTGTTGGCGGATTTATGATTGCAGAAGTAGCTAAGCTTATTAAGGAGAATAAAGATACACTCGATTATGGTTTATATATCACTAATGCTGTTCAGGAGGAAGTTGGATTGCGAGGAGCTGAAATGATCACGCAAACCATTAAACCTGATGTAGCTATAGTTACGGATGTTACTCATGACACTACTACTCCCATGATAAATAAGATGAAGCACGGAGAAGTAAAATGTGGAAAAGGTCCGGTAATTTCCTACGCACCTGCAGTACAAAATAATTTAAGGGAATTAATAATTGATAGTGCAGAAAAAAATAATATCCCTTTTCAGAGACAAGCTTCCAGTAGAGTAACCGGAACCGATACTGATGCTTTTGCTTATTCGAACGGCGGTATTCCTTCTGCTTTGATCTCTCTTCCTTTGCGTTATATGCACACAACTGTTGAAATGGTGCATAAAAAAGATGTTGAAAACACTATTCTTATGATTTATAATGCTTTAAAATCAATTAAAGATAATCAAAGTTTTAAATATTTATAATATAAATTTAAAAAGGAGCTACAAAAATAGCTCCTTTTACATTCTTTGTTATTTCCATTGTATGATATCAATGGTTTTAAATAGTTTATGATATTTTGGAAAAATAAACAAAGTGGGCCTCTGATAATTCAAAGACATCAATTATATATAATTTATAGTTAGTTACGATTAGAGTTTTGAATGGGTTTACTTTAAAAGCACGGGTTGTAATGCCTTTTTTGGTAGATGAAGTGTTGAATATATTTTGATTATATAAATCGCTGAAACGGCATAGAAAAATATTTTTAATTCCGTAATTCCTTGCTAATTTTTTTGAGGTGGTTGAAACAAAATTTTCAGTATGAATTTTTAAATCTGTTGATTTCTTATTTTGATGTAAATTATTGAAGTGAAGATTAGAATATGACTTACCAATAGTAGTTTGCCCATTGAAATAATTTATTCTATTAAAACAGGCAAAAATTATTAATATTAAAATTAATAATAATTTGTGAATTTTCATGATAATATTGGTCAGCTAAATAAGATAATGTTAACTTATCTGCAAAAATATTAAAAAAATTGTTAAAATTCATAATTTTATTATAACTTTCATTTTTATAAGGTTAATTGGAAAAAAATTAAAAATTAAACAAATAATTTTTGATTATTATATCATATCATTGTTTTATAAAAAAATATTTATATTAAAGTATATTAATTTAATTTTGGATTTTTAGGAGAATTTATCCAAATTATATTCTTTTTATCTACTTTTATCAGTTGGTTTTTCCATAAATGATCTTCCCATTTTAATATATTTAACTCTTTATTATCACTTATCAACCAATCATCATTTTTAATTTCATTTTCTAATTGATTAGCTTTCCAACCGGAATATCCGATAAAAAAACGAATTTCATCCGGTTTTATAAGCTTTTCTTTTAAAGCTGTTTTAATGTCTTCAAAATTTCCGGACCAATAGTATTTATCGTTAATTGAGATACTGTCCCCAATTACATCAGGTCGAGAATGGATAACAAAAAGATGATCTGAATCAACCGGCCCTCCCACATAAACATCCATATCTATATCAATATCAGGGACTAACTCCGATAGTTTTTGATGATATATTTTTGTAAGAGTGAAACCTATAGTTCCTTTTAACATATCATAATCAGTAATAAAAATTACACTTTTAGAAAAAAAAGAATCATAGCTGATAGGTTTTGAAATTAAAAATTTACCTTTGTAATCCATTTTTATCTTCTTTTATAACTTAGAGACATAAAATTACATATTTTTTACTAATGGAAGACTTATCTGATCGCAGAAAAATATACAAACAAGGTTCGCTAACTGAATCGGATATAACAGACAATCCGATGGAACTATTCAGAGAATGGTATTTACTGGCTGAACAAAGTGATCAAGTTTCTGAAGTCAATGCTATGGCTCTTTCAACTGTTGAAGATAATTTGATTCCCCGAACCCGCAGAGTTTTATTAAAACAATATACTTGGGAAGGATTTATTTTTTATACTAATTACCACAGTAGGAAAGGCAGAGCAATAAGTAAAAACCCGAATGTTTGCCTGAATTTTTATTGGGAAAGTCTTGAAAAACAAGTTACCATTAATGGAATAGCAGAAAAATTGGCACCTAATTTATCTGATGGATATTTTCATTCCCGACCTTTGGGTAGTCAGTTAGGTGCAATTGTATCTCCTCAAAGTGAAGTAATACCTAACCGAGATTATTTGGAAAATAAAATAAGGGAATTGGAACTTTCTATTAAAACTAAGGATGAAATCAAAAGACCCGAACATTGGGGAGGATATTTAGTTAAACCATATCAAATTGAATTTTGGCAAGGCAGACCTAATCGCCTACACGATCGGATTGTTTATACATTGCAAGATATGGATTGGATTATCCAAAGATATGCTCCATAATTTTTCAACCATTCCTACTTTCACATAATTAGAATCCCACCAACTATTTGTTGCAGTTTTACCCTATAATTGTAATTCAAAAATAGGATATACAAATCGATTAAGAAGGATCAACGTCTACATCAATTTTTACCGAACGAAACGACGAGAGGTTTTGCAATTTTGAAATAGCTTCTTTTATGAACTTTTTACTATTTTTAGTAGATTTTGAAGATTGTATTTTTAAAAGAATTTTATATATAAATTGATTATTTATCCTCGGTATCAATCCTTCTTCCGGTCCTAAAATGAACGGTTCATGAATGAAATTTTTCAGATAATCTCCTACCATTGCAGCTGCTTTTTTAACCTTTTCATTATTTTTATGCTTGAAAGTCAATTCAATCAATCTAAAGTAAGGAGGATATAAATATTCTTTACGTTCTCTTAAAATACCTTCTTTTGCTAAATTATAGTTATTCTCTTTAATAAATAAATAAAATGGATTTTCCGGGTCAAAAGTTTGAATTAATACTTTTCCTTCTTTTCGTCTTCCGGCTCTACCACTTACCTGAGTCAAGAGTTGCAACGCTTTTTCTTCTGCTCTGAAATTGGGTAAATTTAATAAAGAGTCCGAACGTATGATTCCTACCAACTGAACGTCATCAAAATCAAGTCCTTTGGTTACCATTTGCGTGCCGATAAGGATATCAATTTCTTTAAGAGCCATATTTTCAAATAATATTTCATAGGCATGTTTTCGTTTCATAGTATCAACATCCATACGGGCAATGTTAGCATCGGGGAAAAGCTGTTTTACCTCTTCTTCGATTTGCTGGGTTCCGATTCCCTTCGTTTCTAAAGCATGGGAATGGCAGCTTGGGCATGATTGGGGAAATGCCATGGTATATCCGCAATAATGACAACGAATTGTTGAGCTTACCTTATGATACGTAAGGGTAACATCACAATTAGGACACGTCGGTGAATGTCCGCAGTCATTACATTCCAAAATAGGTGAAAATCCACGTCGGTTATGAAAAAGAATAACTTGTTTTTTTTGAATTAAACATTGATGGATTTCTTCTTGTAACCGATACGATATATTGGGGGTTACTGTGGGTTTACATAAGGAAACCATTTCTATTTCAGGTAGTTTTACATTACCAAACCTTTCCTTAAGCTCTACTAAACCGAATTTTCCCTGCTCATGATTATAAAAACTTTCCATCGAGGGGGTAGCAGATCCTAATAGAACTTTTGAATTATTTTGTTGCGCTAAAATTTGAACACAATCTCTTGCTTGATAAAAGGGTTTTGTGTCCGTTTGTTTATATGAGCTGTCATGTTCTTCATCTACAATAATCAATCCGATGTTAGATAATGGTAAAAAAATAGACGAACGAGCTCCGATAATTACTTTATATTTATTTTTTAAAGTATTTTTCCAAACTTCCACTCGTTCATTTTGACTGAGTTTAGAATGATAAACCCCTACTTCATCGCCAAAACGTTTTTTTATTTTACTTACCAGTTGCGTTGTGATGGATATTTCCGGTAATAAAAAAAGGGAATTACGAGAATTAGAAATTTGTTTTTCAATCAATTGAAAATATAATTCGGTTTTTCCGGAAGAAGTGACGCCATGCAATAAAACCGTCGAGAATTTTTGAAATTGCTTTTCAATCTTTCTTAATGCTATATTTTGAGCATTAGAAAGTTTATAAGAATCTTCGATATGATCATCATATTCTTCTATACGATCTTTTTGGAGTTGAAATTCTTCTAAATATTTTTTTTCAATCAGAGATTTAACGACAGAGGGTGATGATATTTCTATCAGCTCTCTTTTTTGTATAAATGTTGCTCTCTGTTGTTGCATTTTAATAAATAATAGTAACGCTTCTCTTTGTTTTTCCGCCCTATTAATATTGACCAATGCTTTTTGAAATAGTTCTGAATCTTCAAATAAGGGATTTAATTTGATATAAGTTAGTTTCTTGGGTTTATATTTATCAATGATTTGCTCATCTAATTCTATTAATTTTTTATCATATAAAGATTTTATGGTAGGAATAATGTATTTTTTCGCTAAAAAAGCTTCTATTTCTTTTAAATTAATTGCAGTTTTAATTTCGAGATTTTGCATAATGAACGTTTCCTTTTCGTCCAACTCTTCCCAAATTATATTTTGAGATGTTTTTCGGATAAATGTTTCACTTTCCAATTTTAAAGCTGAAGGAAAAGCATTTCTAAATACATCCCCTAAAGAGCACATATAATAATCAGCAATCCATTTCCAAAATTCAATCAGTTTAGGAGTTGCTAAGGGGTAATCTTCAAGGATGGTATATATTTCTTTGGTTTTATATAGTTCCGGCTTCTTATCATGGAGACTTTCCACTATAGCCGTATATAATTTTTTTTCTCCAAATGAAACAACCACCCGTTGCCCGACTTGAATGTGGTTTTGTAATTCTTTAGGTATATGATAGGTGAAAACACCTTCTAATGAAAGTGGAATAATTACGTTTGCAAACTCCAATTGATATATTTTTTAAGTAACAAAGATACAGTATTTAATATTTACAGTTTTTTATTTTATACCCGTATATAAGAATAATTAAGTAGATATGGCTATGTTTTTTTGTTAAAAAGAATATTTCTTTGAAAACCTGAAAATTTGGTTCGTTTAACAGCTGAATTTTTAAATAGTATTTTAAAGGCTTCTTCATTAATATCATTCCAATCATCTTTAGTATAGGATAACAAATCGGGTTGCGGATTAAATTTATCTTCTGTATGCGGTGTAGAAAATCTATTCCACGGACAAACATCCTGACAAATATCGCATCCAAAAATCCAATCTTTCAATTTTCCATTAAACTCCTCTCCGATCTGATCTTTTAATTCTATGGTTAAATAGGATATACATTTTGTGGAATCTATGACCCTTTCGGATATGATGGCTTGGGTGGGACAAGCATCCATGCAACGGGTACAGCTTCCGCAATGATTGGTTGGAAAAGCTTCATCATAGTTCAATTCGAGATCGCAAATGATTTCAGCAAGAAAAAAAAATGAACCTTTTTGTTTGGATAATAAGAGTGAGTTTTTTCCGATCCAACCTAAGCCGGATTTTTGCGCCCATGTTCTTTCCATCACGGGAGCCGAATCTGTGAATACTCTATAGGAAAATTGACCGATTTTATCTTGGATTTCTTCTACAAATTTTTGTAATTTTTTACGTATTACTAAGTGATAGTCTTCTCCATATGCATATTTAGCAATACGGTAACTTTCCGTATTTTGTTTTTCTTGCGGGTAATAATTATATAAGAAGGAAATAACTGATTTTGCACCGTCTACAAGTAATCCGGGATTAAGCCTTTTATCAAAGTTATTTTCTAAATATTTCATGTTTCCATGATAGCCTTCTTTAAGCCATTTTTCTAATTTTGGAGCTTCTTCTTCCAAAAATCTTGAACGCGAGATCCCACATCCTATAAAAGAATATTCTTTGGCTTTTTCTTTTATGAAATATGTAAGTTGCTCTTTATTCAATTGTTTCGCAGTATAGATAAATTATAATAGTGAAGGTCAAGTACATAAAAAAAGACTCAAAATACTGCAAACAATAGATTAAGTCTTTTTCATAGTAGCCCCAGCGAGGATCGAACTCACATCTAAAGTTTAGGAAACTTTTGTTCTATCCATTGAACTATGAGGCCTTTTTTAAAATCTTTTGCAAAAATATGAAAAACTATGGAAATTTTGTACTATAAATTTATTCCATAATTGTATAACATATTCCACTACTTTTCAACCTACTTTTGTATAGGTAAATAGATAGTTAAATTTATATTCAGTCTGAAATAAAATTATGAATTCTTCTAAAAAAAATAATCCGGTATATTTTTACATACCCTTCAATAATGACATTGACGAATCTGATATTTCCAAGATTACCCATGCTTTACAATCTATAAAAGAAATTGATACATGCAATTTAGAATTAAATAATCAAAGGATCCGTATAACCAGTAAATACCCTGATGAAGCCATAGCCAAGGCTGTTCCGATTCTCACAGAATTACAAGTTAAAGTTCCGGTTACCAAAAACAACTTTCCTTTACTCAACTTAAGTTGTGCATCTTGTGCCAATAGCAGTCAAAATATTCTTAAAATGCAACCGGGCGTGATAAACGCCTCGGTAAATTATGCAAATGAAATGGCATACATTGAATACATACCTTCAATGATAAACCCGCAAAAATTGAAAGACTCTCTCCAAGAAGCCGGTTATGATTTGATTATCAAAGAAAATGATGATTCGCAAAATTCATTGGAAGAAATACAAAAAAATCATTACAAAGCTCTAAAAAGGAAAACCATCGGTGCCATGATATTTTCCATTCCTTTATTAATTATAGGGATGACACCTTCACTCATGCATCAACATTGGGCAAATTACATCATGTGGATCTTAGCTACTCCGGTTGTTTTTATTTTTGGAAAACAATTTTTTACCGGAGCTTATAAACAAGCAAAACATAGATCCGCCAATATGGATACCCTGGTAGCGGTAAGTACGGGAACCGCATACATTTTTAGCGTTTTTAATACATTATTTCCTTCGTTTTGGATTAAACGCGGATTGCAACCGCATGTATATTTTGAAGCTTCGGCTGTAGTTATTGCATTCGTTTTATTAGGTAAAATATTAGAAGAAAAAGCAAAAGGGAATACTTCTTATGCCATCAAGAAGTTAATAGGTTTACAACCTAAAACAGTTACTGTAATTCAAGGAAATGAGCAAAATGAAATTCCCATTAAGTCAGTTTCTATTGGAATGACCATTTTAGTTAAACCGGGTGAAAAGATTGCGGTGGATGGAACTGTTCTTTCGGGTAATTCGTATGTTGATGAAAGTATGATCAGTGGTGAGCCCATTCCAATTGAAAAAGTTAAAGGCTCAAAAGTATTTGCAGGAACGATTAATCAGAAAGGAAGTTTTCAATTTCATGCAGATAAAGTGGGTAAAGATACTCTTTTATCTCAAATTATTCAGACGGTGCAAGAAGCCCAAGGCAGTAAAGCTCCTGTTCAAAAATTGGTTGATAAAATTGCCGGAATTTTTGTTCCCACAGTTTTTATTATTGCTTGTTTATCGTTGATTATTTGGATTATTTTCGGTGGTAAACAAGGGATAATTTATGGTTTTCAAAGCTTTGTAACCGTATTGGTTATTGCTTGTCCGTGTGCTTTAGGTTTAGCAACTCCAACAGCCATTATGGTTGGTATCGGTAAAGGTGCGGAAAAAGGTATTTTAATTAAAGATGCAGAAAGTTTGGAAAATATCAAAAATATAAATGCGATAGTTTTGGATAAAACCGGTACGATTACAGAAGGTAAACCTCAGGTTGAAGATTTCAAGTGGTTTACTTCAATGCATGATCTTGAAAAAAATATTTTATATAGTATTGAACGTTCCTCTGAACATCCTTTAGCCGGAGCTATTGTAAGTTATTTGAATGATAAAAGCATAACTTTTATTCCTGATATGGAAATTACAAATGCATCAGGGCAAGGAATTATTGGTATTTACAATAATCAAAAATATTTTATTGGAAATCTTACTTTGTTATCTAAAAATACAGTTCCTATCGATAAAGAAGTTAAAAATTGGTTGGATAATAAATTTAAACAAGCTACTACTACTATTTTATTTGCTAATGAAAATACTATACTTGCAGGAATATCCATTTCAGATAAGATTAAACCTACTTCTCTAACTGCTATTAAGCAGATTAAAATGTTAGGAATTGAGGTTCATATGCTAACGGGAGATAATCCTACTACAGCTAATTATGTAGCTAAGGAAACAGGAATTAACAAATTTAAAGCCGAGGTTTCTCCACAGGATAAAATTGATTATATAAAAAAACTTCAAGCTTCGCCTAACAATAAAATTGTGGCTATGGTTGGTGATGGTATTAATGATAGTGCTGCCCTCGCCCAAGCGGATGTTAGTATCGCAATGGGTCGTGGATCTGATATTGCCATTGATGTTGCTAAAATGACTATAATTTCAGGAGATCTTCAAAAAATACCTGAGGCAATTAAACTTTCCAAGCAAACGGTTAAAACTATTAAACAAAATTTATTTTGGGCATTTATTTATAATATAATAGGTATTCCTATTGCTGCGGGTATATTATATCCTATCAATGGCTTTTTATTAAATCCAATGGTTGCCGGTGCTGCCATGGCTTTAAGCAGCGTTAGTGTGGTTAGTAACAGTTTGCTTTTAAAATTAAAAAAATAACTGTTGAATAATTAATTCCTTTTTTAACAAATTAAAAGAGCCTCCTATAATAGGAGGCTATAATACAAAACTCAAAAAATAAAATTAATCTATAATTATTTTATTATCTAATTAAAATACGTATACTAACATATACAGCAAAAATCATTGCTATAAAATAAATTAAGGTGAGTAATGAAATAGAGGGTCTAATATGCTTCATAAAGTTTAGTGTTTAAGGTTTATACTAAATTCAGTTATATAAAAATTAAAATAAATTAACTATCTGTTATTTTAATACTACAAATATATAAAATTATTTTATTTATATAAATATAATATTTATCATATTTAAATCTTATAAAATTTTAGTATGAATTAATCATAAAATATTTATTATTTTTTATATAATACATATTGTTATTTTAATTATTTAATATGCAAAAATTATTAAAAATAAAATTTAGTTTTTTTATAATAAAATGCAGTGAAGAATGCTAAGTATTAATTTAAAATAGTGAAGGTATATTTAACAAAATTGATCCTCTACTACCCAGAGAAGATTTTTTAAAAATATTAGTTAACAGCTTTTTAAGCTTACTTTATTAATAAAAAAATTTTATCAATATTTAAAATTAACTATGTAATATAATATTAAATTATCCTATCTAATAATATAAATGACTTATAGTAAAAAATATGTTTTTAAAAAATAAATAACATATAATAATGTCACTTCCATAGTAAGAAAAATCTAATTTACTATAATATTATTTTTTATTTTACGGAATTCCGTAATCTAACCTTTTTATTTTTTTATAATTTCAAAAAATATCATTTACAAGTTATTTTTCAATAGTAAGAGTTTTAAAAATATAATTTGAATGTTAATCTAAAATATATCACTTGCAGAACCATCTGATTAGTCTTTAAGAAATCCTGAGATAAAAACTCAGGATTTTTTTATTTAATAAGTGATATTTATACAAATATAATTCCATGTTTTAGTCAAAATGTTATGTACCCAACTTAGCTATCTTAATTCTATATTTATTGTATTTAATTTGTTAGAATATTAAAATCTAAAATTACTTTTAAGTTCAGACAAAGTTTTTCTTCCTTCTTTTTTAAATATGATTACATAACCAATTATTTTAATTTAATCAATATATTTTGATAAAACGTTTTAAAAATATTTATAAGTTAAATTAAATATTTAAAATAATTAAAATATGATTTATCTTTTATGTATAAAGCAATGTTTAAGATATCATAAAATATTTATATTAAAAAAAAATATTTTTTTTCTTTTATTAAGCTAAATAAATAAAATAATTTATATATTTGAAAAAAAATAAGAATTTATATATTAAAAAGAGATGTATTTTTTAAGTTGTAATATATAAATTCTTTAATTCAAATTATATTATAAATATCTTATTATAAAAAAATTGTAAAGCTTTATTATTTATTAAATGGAAGAATTGCTCTTCAAAAAATTGGTTCTTAAAAAAATATAATATAATTGAAATTTTATTTAAAATTTATGAATAACCTTATATCTTTTGATTAAAAATTACTAAAAAATTTAGATTAGGGATTATGGTCTTTCATAAATGTTTGAATGAACATATTAAATCTTAATTAGTTAGAAATAAAAAAATAACAATAATATATTAATTTAATTAAAATGAAAGTTTTTATTATCATTATTATAACATTAGCAATTTTGTATATTATATGGAGATATTATGAAATATCTCAATGCCGTATTGACGAAGATAATCCTTTAAAATCTAATAATAATTTTACTCCTTCAAAAACGATTATTGGTTATAGTAAATTTTACACATTTAATGTAGATGATAAAAGAAAACAGATAGCTATTTTAAAAGGTAAATCTGAACCTATATATATTGATTTTAAAGATATTTTAGGTGTTAAATTCATTGAAGATATAACATATTTTAATTTATCAAATAGGAAATTTGTAGCAGGAGGTTTTTTTAGCCGTATTTTTTTTGGTTTGTTTGGAACAGTTGTAGGAGGTTCAACCAAGTCTCATCATAAACAAAAATATGTTACAAAAGTATGTGTTAAAATATTTATTAAAGATATAAATAATTCAGCGGTACTAATTGATTGTTTTGACCCTGGTACAATGCTTTTTTTTAAAAGACATAGAGTTGATATAAGTAAATTATTTATTAGAAAAGTATATCAAATAGGAGTTCGAGATGCAAATGAAATAAAAGATACCATAAATATGATCATTAAACATACTCCAAAAAATTTATCTGAAGATATTTCTTTTAAAATTTCAAATCAATTATTGAAATTACATGAATTAAAAGAAAAGGGAATTCTGACAGAAACAGAATATCTTTCTCAAAAACAAAAAATATTAAATACTTAACAAATCTTTATTTAAATCTATATTTTAAACTTTGTTATTGAAAATGATCGATTTAGAATTAAAAAAGTTTTAAATCAAACTTTAAATACGAAAATTCATTTTAGGTAAATATATTCGTAAATAAAGATAGATTGCTTTTATTATCAGTGAAAATTAGCCTTATAGAGGAAGAGGTTATCCTGAAATAAACTATATGTATTTTAAACTAAAATAATCAAGATTGAAAAACTGATTCAAATATTATTAGTATCAAGTCGTCATTTAAAATATGCTTTATTCTAATTTTTGTGAATTAGATTTAAAAAAAAATTTACCTATCTAATCTTATTTATGTAGGATAGAGAATTAAAATAATACTTGATTATGATTGAAATTAAGGACAATAGTCCGGATAATAACAATAAGGAAAGTTTTCAAGAAAAAATAGTAAATAATACGGAAGTAATAAAAATAAAAAAAGCATAAGATTTAAAATTGTATTAACTAGTTAAATTTTCTTAGTACCTTCTTTTTTTTAATAAATGAGTATTTTATAAAAATTTAATTTATTCATACTGCTTAGGATTTCTAGATTTAAAATATTTCGTTAAAAGTAGTTGCCTATACTCTTCCATTATCTTTTGTTTTTCCGTCATAGGCTTAGGTTTTAATTTTTTTTCTTCCTTTTCTTTTACTTTAACATACCCCATTTTTTTCAATATTTTTTTCAAATCTTCTTCAGGGATTGCATTTAATATTTTTTCGTAAGTATCTGACATTTTTCTTTTTCTTATTTAAACAAAAAAATTTTTGTTCTATATTCTGTCACAAATATAAAAAAAGTTAATTTTTAAGGGGACCATATTTAAATTATATTCAAAATATTGGCAAAAATGGTTAAAGTTTAGAATCAATGCCATTTCTTTTACCTGGAATTTTACGGCACTTAAAGAAAAAATAAAAGATATTACCGTTAAAAAGAAATTATATGCATACCATAAAGTACATATTCCTAAAAAAATAACCCGTACGGATTTATCCGATCAGGTAGTTAAAATTGAAGTTGAGACCTATTCAGAATAAATTGTCCAATAAAAAAATAGATTCGTCCTCCTCGGCTTCTACCATATGTACATAAATCATGGTTTCTTTTATTGAGGTATGATTGAGCAGTTTTTGTAACTGCTCAACTTTGCCTCCGGCGCGTAAATAATTGGTGGCAAAAGTATGTCTTCCAACGTGTAATGAAACTTCTTTTTTTATATTTAATTTTTGGGTCACTCTTTTTATAACCTCATTTATATTTTGTTCTGCTATCCATCTGGTAAATAAATCGGGGACTTGTTCAACAATCGATAAGGCTTTGTTATTGACTCGTACGCGATGCATATACGGTTTTGAAAGTTCTGTTTTTACCGGTATAAACTCCAATATACCGGTAAATATTTGTTCTCTTGTTAATTTTTTAAGGTCGGATATCCTCAATCCGGTATAGCATGAAAACAGAAAAATTCCGATCGGTATTTTTTCTCCCGGTAATATAAATTCCGATACATAAAAATTGTACAATTTCTTTACTTCTTCCGGGGTTAATGCTACCCGATTGGATCTTATATTTTTTATTTTAATGGTATCTATGTCTATCTTTAAAGGAATTCCTTTTTTGGATGCTTTCCTTAAATATTTCTTTATTACTTTTAGGTTGGAGTAATAAGTATTGTAATTTCTTGTTTTTAAAAAATAGCTTTTATAATTATCTAAAAAGGTTTCGTCTATTTCTGAAAAATAAATTTCCTTTTTAAATTTTCTTAAATTCATGAGAACGCTTTGATGTCTACGATACGTGCCATCTTTTAAAATGGTTTTCTCTTGGCTTAATTCATACTCAAAAAAGGAAGTAAATTCTCCTCTGGGTATGTTATTTTTTAATTCTTCTATTAATTTTTCGGGGGTTAATATTTTGTTGGAAAGCCAATAAAAAGTTTTTACGGCGGTTACTTTAGACCGGACATTATCTAGTAAAAGCTGTAATTCTTTATGTCTTGATTCTTTGCCGATAATTTTTTGAGTTGATGAATCAAACTCATTATCTTTTACTGTAAAGCCTAAAGATAACTTTAGTTGCTTTCCATTACCACATACATGAAGATACATAAGGTATTCTCCGTTTTTATTTTTATTCTTTCTTCTGTAAAATCTGGCTTTCATAGCTGTGTATATACCTGTACACGTTTGAAAATGTTTATTTCTAAGTTCTTCCATACTATCTAACTTATTAATTTAGATAGTGTTACAGTTAGTGACAGATAAAATAGCACAAACTTTTTTTTATTTTAGAACAAAAAAAATTCTTGTTCTATATTTTGTTCTAAAAATTTAAAAAAAAGCCAAATTATAACTAAACGAATTTTAACTTATATACCCTATTATTTCAGTAGGTTACTTGAATTTTAGTGTTCTTTTTTTCTTGTTTTGTGACCACGGAGGGATTCGAACCCCCAACCCTCAGAGCCGAAATCTGATATTCTATCCAGTTGAACTACGTAGCCGAAAATATTTTCTGCAAGTATACTAATAATTTAGTCTAACTTCATAATAATATTTGAAATTTCTTCTGCTTTTTCCTTTTCATATACAGAATCAATAGGATGCAAAACTTGAAGCATCTGTCCGTAGGAATACATCAAATTCTGAAGAGATGCTTTTTGATCTTTCGCATTATTTTTACCTAGCATTTCAAAAGTTTTTAATCTTTTATCTAAAGGTTTCATTGATTCTGTGATATATGCTATAGCTTTATCTCTTTGATTTAATTCCAGATAAGTATTTACAATATTATCAACAATAAGTGTATAATAACTGGATAGTTTACTCATATCATCGGTAGCAAACGTTTGATCGTGTAGTGGTAATGATAAATAATAATTTAATTCCTTAAAAATTTGATCTTTATATGCTTCTGCTAATTTTAATCCTTCTTTTTCTTTTCCTATAAGAAAATATCCGGATATAATTGAATTATAAGAAGGCGTAGCCGGATACATAGATATTGGAATCTCTTTATTGATTAACTCTAAAATATCATTGGCCCTTTTTTTGTCTCGACTTTTTGCTAAAGCGATAGCAGCTCTTCCACAAGACATTCTATAATTTAAAATATTACTTCTACAAGTTTCATCAAAATAAGCTTTCGGATCTTTTAAATTTCCAAATTTATAATTCATAACTAAGTTATAAATCGTATTAGGATTTATTCTTCCTTGTTCCCCGTTGTTGGTTTCGGGAGTATATATAGGTACTAATTTTGAAATTAAACCTTGATATTCCAAGTAATTTTGTGCAAACATGATATTTGATTGAGAATAGGTTCCTCCTGAACTAAAATAAATGGAACGATCCCAATTGTAATTGGCAAGTAAATCCAACATAGCTAAACCGTCTTTATACAAAGCTTGTTTATTTATTGTTAATACTACCTTATTTACCATCAATTTAGAATCTTCGGGTTTAACTATTCCATATTTTAACGCATTTTCCTTGTTTACAGGCAAAGATATTTTGTTAACAGGAATAAATCCAACATCTGTTCCTCTATAATCCCTTTCAGTTACATATGTATATAAATCTTTAATAGCAGATTGTTCCTTTTTGTTTCTAAGAAAATTAATGGCTTCTTTAGCAGATATAGTATCAGATATTGCATATTTCTTAAATGGAAGAATATCCGCAGGTATACTGTCTGCCGGAAGATTATCAAAAATTTGCTTCCAAAAATCTCTATTTAATAAAATAACCTGATCATTAACGCCATCTCTGAATTCTTCATGAGATAAAGAAGAAGGAATACCGGGTGCTTTATAAGTTCTTCTCTGAACCTGATCAATATACCATGCCGTACCCAACAAAGTAAAATTAACCACTTTGGCATCTGATCTAAATTCTTCAGTTTCTTGTAATGCCCATAACGGATATGTATCGTTATCTCCATATACAAAAAGTATAGGATGATTTGCATCTAAACTTTGTAAATAGCTTTTTGAAAAATCATAAGCTGTATATCTCCTACTTCTATCATGATCGTCCCAATTTTGGAATCCAACCAAAACAGGAACTCCTAAAGCAAGAAAACCAATAATAAGACCTATTTGCCTTTGTTTAAGTTTATTTAATAAAAACATAATTGCTGTCACTCCCATCCCTATCCAAATAGAAAAAGTGTAAAAGGAAGTTACTAACGCATAATCACGTTCCCTGGGTTCAAATGCTTTTATGCTGGTGTATAAGATAATACCCACGCTGGCTAATAAAAATAAAGCTATTAAAGAAAAGTTTCTACCCGGATCTCTGTTTAGTTGAAAAAAGAATCCTACTAAACCTAACAATAATGGTAAAAAATAATATTTATTAGTAGCTTTATTTACATATGCTTGTGGTAATTTGTCTTGGTCTCCCAAACGTAAATTATCTAAAAATTTAATACCGCTGATCCAATTTCCTTTGGTGGATTCATAATTACCTTGTAAATCATTTTGACGACCGGCAAAATTCCATAGAAAATATCGTATAAACATATATCCCATTTGATAGGTCATCATAAAATCCAAGTTTTGGCCTAAAGTTGGTTTTTTAACATTAATTAGTTCATTTTGTTTAGCCATTTGATAATCACGAACAGATATTTCTCCCGTTTTCTTTTTCCTCACTAACTCATCAAAAACCTTTTGTGCTTCAGGATTACCAATATATTTCGAATTTAAAGTAAAATCGGGGTATCCTTCCATTAATCCGTAATTTTCAATAACACTAGGATCCGGATTATACATTCGGGGAAATATACTGACTTGCTCCGGATTAAACTTATAATTAATTCTTCTGCCTGTTTCAATATACCTGCCTGATTTTTCATCCTTTTCATAAATAGGGCCATTATCCTCGGTTCCAATTATTCCGTTAGGATCTAAATATGCTGTATAATTAGCTCCGTAAAACACCGGCCAATCACCATATTGAGCCCTGTTGTAATAATCCAACATACCTATTGCATTGTCGGGATCATTTAAATTTATAGGAGGATTTGCTTTAGCACGTATGGGAAGTACCACCCAACTTGAAAAACCGATAAGCATAAACAAAATCGATAAAATAATGGTATTTCCTGTTTTATATCCATGATTGGATGTATATCGTAAGGCAAAATAAAAAGCAACAATTAAAAGTATGAATGCCACTATTGAACCTGTATTAAATGGCATTTGAAGATTATTTACAAAAAATATTTCACATTTTCCGAAGAAAGACATCGTAAAAGGAAATATAATTTTGAAAACGGCTAAAAATACACCGCCAATAGCAATATTGGCCCATATAAAACTTTTCCAAGTAAAGGTATATTTTTTAGCATAATAAATATATCCTAACGTAGGAACCACTAGTATGACCATTAAATGGATTCCAACAGACAGACCGATAAGCAGGGAAATTAAAATAAGCCACTTGTTAGATCTGGAATCAGATAAATCATTTTCCCATTTGCACATAAGCCACAACAGCAAAGCGGTAAAACAAGAAGCCGCCGCATAAACTTCTCCTTCAACTGCTGAAAACCAAAAAGTATCGGTAAAAGTAAAAGTTAACGCCCCTACTGCCCCGCTTAATAAGATGGTAGCGATCTGATAGGAAGTAAATTCTTTGGGTTCGGTATGTAAAAACAGAGTTTTACGTACCATATGAGTAATTGTCCAGAATAAAAATAATATGGCAAATGCACTCATAATAGCAGACATAGCATTTATAACAATAGAATATTTGGTGGGATCGCCAAAGGCTAAGATCGCCCAAACGGCACCCAATATTTGAAAAAATACGGCTCCCGGTGAATGAGTAACTTCCAGCTTAACCGCTGAAGATATATATTCACCACAATCCCAAAAACTGAAATTGGGTTCAATAGTTAATAAATAAGTTATTGCTGCTATAATAAAAACAACCCATCCGGTAAGGTTATTTAATTTATTGTAATTTAACTTCATTTTACCTTAATTCTTGTTTGCGAATATACTAATAATATTATTTTTAAAAGTTTTCATTTTATATTTTATTCTCTTTTTATATTAATTGTTAGAAAGTTATTTATAAAAAATTATAAGTTTTATTATTCTTTAGATTTTAACATACTAAAATTAAATTACGATATTTGTTACGTGATAAATTCATACTAGTTACCATGGGTTTTTTAAAAAAGAAACTGGCACAAGGGTGGGCATCCCTTCACCATAAAAAAGAGCAAAAATGGATTGACAATCCGGTGGAAACACAAAACTATTGGTTTGAAAAACTCATTAAAGAATCTCAAAATACAAATTTTGGCGTTGATTACTCTTTTTCTAAAATAAGTTCTATTTCAGATTTTCAAAAAAATGTTCCTGTTCAGAATTATGAAACGTTAAAACCTTATATAGAAAAAATTAAATCGGGACAAGATAATATTTTATGGCCTAATAAGCCCCTTTATTTTGCAAAAACCTCAGGTACCACCTCAGGCACTAAATACATTCCTATTACTAAAGAATCCATGCCCTTTCATATAGAAGGAGCTAAAAGTGCTTTACTTCACTATATATATAAAAGAAAAAATCCCAATTTTATCAATGGTAAAATGATTTTTTTACAAGGAAGTCCTGTTTTGGAAAATAATAATGGGATCATGACGGGAAGGCTGTCAGGAATTTCCGCCCATTTTGTTCCGAAATATCTTCAATATAATCGTATGCCTTCATGGAAAACCAATTGCATTGAAGATTGGGAAACTAAAGTTGATAAAATTGTAGAGGAAACTGTTGATAAGAATATGACTTTAATCAGCGGCATTCCTCCATGGCTGGTTATGTATTTTGAAAGATTGATTGCAAAATCGGGTAAATCTATAAGTAAAATTTTTCCCAATTTACAGCTTTTAGTAACGGGGGGTGTAAATTATAAGCCGTATGAAGATAAAATAAATGAATTAATTGGTAAAAAGTTGGATATTATCCAAACCTATCCGGCTTCGGAAGGATTTATAGCCTTTCAGGATGATGTAGACCATGAAGGATTATTGCTTATGTTGAATCATGGTATTTTTTATGAATTTATTCCTTCAGAAGATATTGGTAAAAGTAAGCCGAGACGTCTTACTCTGGAACAAGTGGAATTGAATACAGATTATGCTATATTATTGACAACGAATGCCGGATTGTGGGCTTATGAAATAGGTGATTTAGTCCGATTTATCAGTAAAGATCCGTATAAAATTCTTGTCACCGGAAGAACTAAACATTTTACTTCTGCATTTGGTGAACATGTCATTTCTTTCGAAGTAGAAGAAGCAATTAAAGAAACTATGGAAGTAACGGGATGTATTGTTCAAGAATTTACTCTTGCACCTCAGGTAAATCCAGCAGAAGGACTGCCCTATCATGAATGGTTCATAGAATTTGAAAAACCGCCCATCAACATTGATGAATTTGAATCAAATTTAGATCAGGCTCTTAGAAAAAGAAATTCCTACTATAATGATCTTATTACGGGTGCTATCTTAAGACCTTTAAAAATTTCAACTATCAAAAAAGGAGGATTTAATGAGTATATGAAAGAAATCGGTAAGTTAGGAGGTCAAAATAAACTTCCTCGTTTGTCTAATGATCGAGCTATTGCCGATAAGCTTGAAAAATATGTTTTGATAAGTTAGAATGAAAATGTTATAGTAAATTAAAATCATATTGAAAGAACATACTATTTGAAAATTTTAGTTGTAATACCGGTATTTAATGAGTCTAAACATATATTGAAATGTTTACAATCTTTCTATGAACAATCCTATAAAAATATTGATTGGATTTTAGTCAATGATTCTTCAACGGATAATTCAAAAGAAATTATTGAAGAATTTATTAAAGATAAACCTACTTTTCGCCTTATTAATTTAATTAATAGCTCCGAACATATACCGGGTGCAAAAGTGGTTAAAACGTTTTATGCCGGATTAAATTCAGTTAATTGGAAACAGTATGATGTTTTAGTTAAACTGGACGCCGATATAATTCTCCCTGATAATTATTTTGAACTAATCATAAATAAGTTACATAACAATCCAAAAATTGGCATAATCGGTGGATTGGTTTACATAAAAAAAGGGAATCAGTGGGTTTATGAAAACATTTCAAATAAAAATCATGTACGCGGCCCCATAAAAACTTATAGAAAAGAATGTTTTATTGATATTGGTGGCCTTCGTATGACATTGGGTTGGGATAATCTCGATATATTACTTGCCCGTATGCATCATTGGGAAGTTAAAGTCTTAAAGAATCTTTTCGTAAAACATCTAAAACCAACTGCATACGTTTATCAAGAAACTAAATCCCGAAAATTGGGAGAATATTTTTACAATATCGGACTATCCAAAAAATTAGCCTTTATATCCTGTGCAAAATCTTCATGGAAAGAAAAATCTTTACGACATTTTATAATTTCATTTAAAACTTTTATTTCTTTAGAAAAAGAAAAAAAAGAACGAGTGATCACTCAAGAAGAAATGAATTTCATTCGCAAATTTCGATGGAATGAAATGATTAAAAAGTTTAAAAGGTAAACTTTTCAACTTTCCTTTTATACTATTTTATATGAAAAATTATTATTCTTTTCCTAAAAAAATTTCAATGGGTACTAGATTTAAAAGTTCTTTTCTATGTGAAGCCAAAAAAGAGTATTCCAATTGTGGAATATCTTCATTTGATATTGAATCAAAAACAGGAGGTAAAACTTCTTGGGTCGGAATTTTTTTGACTACTCCTAATCCATGATCGGTATCTAAAACACTTACTGTTAATTCAGGATGATTTTTTCTAAGAAAAACGATCGTTTTCCATACATCGCCGTTCCAAATATTTTTCCAACTTTTATGAGATGAAAATTTAATTCTTGCATCTTCAATATTACTCGCAGGAAAGGCTGCAATTTTATCCTGAGGATTACAATCATGTAAGATTATAATTCCTTGATCAGACAAATACTTAAGCGAATTTAGCGTATCTTTGAGAGATTGACTGAAAGTGTGTAACCCATCGATAAAGGTTAGATTTATCGGATTATTTTTAAGAAATTTATGATGCATGTCAAAGAAACGATCGCTGGTCATCTCAAAATATTTGTTTTTAAAATTATGGGGATTTTTAACTAAATATCTAATTTTTTTGATAAAGCTAAAATTAAAATAAGGATCCACTGCAATTCTTTGTTTTGCTCCTTTGATATTAAAAAAACATTTTCCTCTGTTTACACCGATTTCCAAATAGTTTTTAACATCATAAACTTTTATTAAATAATTTAAAACATCAACTCTAGTAATCATAAGGTTTCTACTATTTTATTATTTATATATTTGTAATAGGTTTTATATCATGTAAATGTACAACATTGTAAGTGTAATTGTTACATATAATGGGGAAAAATGGATAAAAAAATGTTTGGATTCTTTATTGGCATCTAGCATACATACAGATATTTACCTTATAGACAATGGATCGACCGATAGCACTTTAAAAATTGTCGAAAATTATCCCGCTGTAACTTATATGGAAAGTGGACGTAATATAGGGTTTGGACAAGCTAACAATATCCTTTTAAAAAAATTATATAAAGAAAAAAACTATACCCATTATTTTCTCATTAATCAAGATGCTTGGGTAGACAAAAATTGTCTACAATATTTAGCTGATGTTTCCATTAAAAATCAAAAGTTTGGTATACTAAGTCCCATACATTATAACCATGATTTCTCTGAAATGGATTTTAATTTTAAGGAATATTTAGCGAAAAGTAAAAAGAAAAATCAAGTTATTTTAGAAACTAATTTCGTTAATGCCGCTTTTTGGTTAATTAGTAAAAAATGCTTGGAAAAGACGGGAGTTTTTAATCCTTATTTCACCCATTACGGAGAAGATAAAAATTATTGTAATCGAGTTATTTATTCCGGCTTAAAAATAGGAATTGTTACTACAGCTAAAGCTAATCATGATAGAGGTAAAACAACAGATTTTAGTAAAATACAAAGATTATCAAAAATAAAATTGGATTGTATACTTTTAAATCCAAATAATAATCTTTACAAAGCATATTTTGAAGCTTTTATTAATGTTTGGGGAATACCTAAGTATTATTTTAAAATGTTATCTATTAAAAATACTTCCGTATTATTTTATAAATTAGGGATTCACTATATACATTTGCTTTTCTCTAAAAAGATCCGATTGAATCGTAAACAACAAAAGGAAAACTTATTTAGCATATATTAAATGGGAATAGTAGCACGTCAAGGGATAAAATACAGTCTAATTAGTTATCTAAGTTTTTTACTGGGTACATTTTCAACCATTTTTATCTATCCTTCCAATCCTGAATTTTTGGGTAAATTAAGGTTCATTCAGCCATCTGCTGAACTGATCTGTCCCTTCATCCTTTTTGGACTTAGTTATGCAAACATAAAATTCCATCAAAAACTTAAAGCAAAAAATCAACAGGTCGACTTTCTTTATGCTTCAATTAAGTTTGTGTGTCTCAATTTTATTTTTATCTCATTAGTATATTGGATAATCACTCGAGTGATTCCAAGTATTCAAGAATCTGATTCCTGGAAAATGAAACAGTATGTTTTGCCGGTCGCTTTGTCTCTTGCAATAACTCAATTGTTTTCAAAATATAT
Source organism: Apibacter sp. B3919 (assembly GCF_026537405.1). Classification (NCBI taxonomy): domain Bacteria; kingdom Pseudomonadati; phylum Bacteroidota; class Flavobacteriia; order Flavobacteriales; family Weeksellaceae; genus Apibacter; species Apibacter sp. B3919. The sequence continues at coordinate 394,597 of NZ_JAFNMG010000001.1, forward strand.
CTCTAATTTAAAAAGAATAACAGTTCCCGGAATTTTTGAAAATTTTTTTCCTAAACTGGGAGCTCTTACGGCTTTTATCTCCTGTGTGTATATAGGAATATCACAAAAAATTGCTCTCTATATATTCGTATTATTTTTTGTGATTGCTATGATTGGGCTGGTATATTATTTTGTAAAATTAAACAAAGACCATAAGAGCGGATCGTTAGATATATTGAAAGATAAAAATTTTAGACTTAACTTATTAAATTTCTGTATATTTTCAGTTCTTGGAAGTATTGGAAATAGATTGGCTCTACAAATTGACAACCTGATGATTCCCGAACTGTTGGATTTTAAACAAAACGGGATCTATTCTATTTTAACGTCTATTGTGGGTTTTCTTACCGTTCCTTTGATGGGTATTTTCACCATATCCGGTCCTATAATTGTTGAAAAGCTGGAAAATAATAAATTAGATGAACTAAATGATTTCTATAAAAAAGTATCCAAATTTTTATTCTTATTTGGTACGGTCTTGTTGTCTTGTATTTTAGTTGGAATAGACTATCTATTCTTATTCATGAAAAACGGAAAAGAATTATCGGATGCAAAAGTTATTATTTACATTCTAGGAGCAGCCACCTTATTTGATTTGGCAACAGGTTTTAACAGTAATATTATTTCCTATTCAAAATATTTTAGATTTAATATTTATGCAATGCTATTTTTAGCGATGTTTACAATTATTTCAAATATTATTTTTATTTCGTATTTCAAATTAGGTATCGAAGGTATTGCTTTAGCAACGGCCCTATCTTTAACATTGTTTAATTTAATAAAATTAGGCTTTAATTACCGTAAGTTCGGCATACAACCGTTTTCAAAAGAGTATACGTATATAATAGTAACCGGAATAATGGGTGTTTTACTTGTAAATTATATACCCGATTTTTCCAATAATTTATTTAATTTAATTACTAAGCCCCTACTCATTTTATGCATATTTTTCGTTGCCAATAGTGTATTTAAATTTATTCCGATAAAAGAAATACTATCTACAAATATTAAATCTTTTTTGACGGGTAAAAAATAAAATATATAATTTTTTCAATAATAATAATTAATTTTTAATGAGTTGATAGATAATTGTTGTATTTAATGTATTTTTGTTAGGTAATTTCAATACATGAAACTTTTCTATACTTATTTTTTACTTTTATTTACCATAATCATCTTTTCTCAAGATAGAAAACAAATTAAAGGAAAAGTATATATTCTTGATAAGTATCATGAAATGGTTTCCGGTATTTATGTTAAAAATCTTTCAACCAATTACACTACTTTAACCGATATAACCGGTAATTTTTCCATTCCTGCACTCATTGGAGATGCCATTACTTTTCAATCATTCAATATCGAAAAAAGAACTATTTTGGTTACCCAAGACATGTTCGATCATTTGCAAATGAAAATTCAATTAGATCTTAAAGAAAAGCAATTAGAGGATATTTATGTTACTCCTTTCAAAACTTTTGGAAGCCTTGAATTGGATGTCAAACGAATTCCAATGATGAATAAAACCAACGAGATTTTAAAAAAATTAGGCAGTTTAAATCCATCACAAAAAATGGATGGAAGTACGGATGTTGATTCCGAAGCCGCAAAGTTATCTTCCATGAAATTTGGTATTGAAGGTATTTTGGATTTTATATCCGGAGAGGGTAAACGTAAAGAGCGTTTATCAATTTTTGAAGAACAGTCAACCATAATCAAAAATGTTAGAGACTATTTTGGAGATCCTTACTTTGAGGAAATAGGTTTGAAAAAAAATGAAATCAATGATTTTATATTATATGCTTATTTAAATCATAATTTAAAGTTTTATTACGATCATAATAATTACTTCCAGATTTTAAATATTTTCGATAAAAATATTCTTCTCTACAAATCAAGAAAAAACAACGAGAAAAAGATTACACCAAAAATTGGCAAGCCTTATTTTCCTCAATAATGTAACCTTTCTCTATCTATTTGTATAAATAATTTTTTAACTCTATTTTTATAGGGTTAAAGACATCAATTGGTATGTACAAAAAAATATATAAGCTCCTTACTACTTTATTTAAACCCTCAACCATTTATAAATATTTTTTTAATATTTCTCCTCTTTACATTAGGACAACAGGAAATATCAAATATGTTTCAGATGATGTACATAAAATAATAGTCGAAATTCCTCTTACGTACAAGAACCGAAACTATTCCGGAACTATGTTTGGCGGAAGCATACTTTCAGCTACGGATCCTATTTATATGTTGCAGCTCATACATATTTTAGGAACTAATTATATCGTTTGGGATAAATCTGCTTATGTTGATTATATAAGGCCGATTAATAAAAAAGCCATAGCAGTATTTGAATTTCAAAAGGAAGAAATAGAAAAGATAAAAGAAATGGTTAAAAATGATAAAGAAATAGTTATCAAAAAGCAAATGAACATTACCAATTCAGAAGGTCAAATTTATTGTTATTTAGAGAAAAAAATCTATATAGCAGACAGTCAGTTTTATAAAGCAAAATTAAAAAGTAAAACTCACTGATAAATAAGTATAAATAAAAAGAATCAGCTTTGTAATTAAACTGATTCTATATAATTTATAGTATAGAGTAAAGACGCACAATTAATGAGCATCTTTAAAAGCTTTCAATTTTTTAGTCAATTCCGGTACAACTTCGAATAAATCACCAACTATACCATAATCAGCCGTTTTAAAAAAAGGTGCTTGCGGATCGTTGTTTATAACGACTATGGTTTTACTTTTAGTAATCCCGGCAACATGTTGAACAGCTCCCGAAATACCGATTGCTATATATAGTTTAGGAGAAATAGTTTTCCCTGTTTGTCCTACATGTTCGGCATGAGGTCTCCATCCTAAATCGGCTACCGGTTTAGTACAAGCTGTAGCTGCTCCAAGTACCTTTGCTAAATCTTCAATTATTCCCCAGTTTTCTGGTCCTTTCATTCCTCTACCCGCTCCAACTACCAATTCAGCCACTTTAACATCTAACTTCCCTATAGCTACTTCTTGTTGTTTTACTTGATATGTTGGATCTGCAATCGTAGTTACCGTAATTTTTTCTTCTGTACCGGCAATGGGATTTTCTTTTGCTCCCACAGAATTAACGGAAAGGGTTACAACTATAGTAGGTTCTTGAGTTTCAACGATAGCAATTCCTTTTCCTGAAAAAACAGATCTTTTAACTTTAAATGGTGTTATTGACAGCGGCTTCGAAATGGCTTGTGTAATATAAGCCGCAGATTTTTTTTTGACAATATAAGGAGCTATAGATACACTTTCATTAGTATGTGTAAAAAGAATATAGTTACCGTCAATTATTTTTGATAAAACCGAAGCGTACACTTTTGGATTAAAAAATTGTAATGATTCATCTTGAATATTTACAACTTTAGTTGCTCCAAATTTGTATAAGTGTTCTGAAGAATCCTCAGAATTTATAGTGAGTGCCGTTACTGAATCTCCAATTTCATCTGCCAGAATTTTAGCGTATGTTATTAATTCGTAGGCCTCTTTTTTATATTTTCCTTTAGAGTTTTCTATATATGCGTAAATCATTTATTTCAACGTTTGTATTACAAAATTGATTGTAAGTTTATACTTAAATTACTTTCGCTTCTTCATGAAGCAAGCGAACCAATTCATCTAAGTTATTTTTATCTACATAAACCACTTGAGATCTTGTCTTTGGCTTTTCAAATTCTGCAATGATAACCTTATTTTCGGAAAATTTAGGTTCAACAACCGTAAAGGGTTTATTTTTAGCAGTCATAATACCTCTTATATTAGGAATTTTTAATTGATTTTCAGGAACAAAACCTTCTTGACCTGCTAAAACAGCAGGTAATTCAATTGAAATTGTTTCTTTTCCATTATCAATTTCCCGTACCACCTGTATGGTTTTTCCTTCAACTTCCAAACCGGTAACAGCATTAGCAAATGGGTAATCTAATTCAGCTGCCACTAAACCCGGAACCAATCCTCCGTTATAATCAATCGATTCTTTACCTAAAAGTACCAAATCATAAGCTCCCTCTTTTGCTACTGCTGCAATTTCTTTAGCCACTAATTCACTGTCCGTAGGTCGAATATTAACCCGAATGGCATTATTAGCTCCGATTGCCAACGCCTTGCGCATTACCGGCTCAACAGTAGTATCTCCAACCGTGACAATGGTTACTTCTGCTCCCTGTTTTTCTTGAAAATATAATGCTTTGCTTAGGCAATATTCATCTTGAGGATTAATTATATATTGAATTCCATTAGTATCGAATTCTTTTTGATCATTCGTAAAATTAATTTTGGATGTAGTATCCGGTACGCTACTTATAGCTACTAATATTTTCATCAACGTATTTTTTCCTGTAACTAAATTAAGTAAAAATAATAAAGTATTTTTATTTATTTACTTCTTTTACTAAGAAATTAAAGTAAATAAAATAAAAAATATAGGAATGTTTATATAATTTAGACAATTTGTGAAGAAAGCCCTTTTTTCAATAATGCTTGATGGATCGGAGTTAGTTTTTCTAAAGATCCGGTTTTAACTTCACATTTTCCTTTGTAATGAACTAAAAAAGTACATTGTTGGGCTTGTTCTAAAGTATGTTCACATATCTCTATTAAGCAATCGATGACATAGTCAAACGTATTAAAATCATCGTTATGCAAAACAATTACATGAGGAGCAGCTTCTTTTACCAACGTATCAACACTCTCCTGCTCTTTCCAATGGGGTTGATTATTGTAAATCATATTTTGTTTAATAATATTGAAATCCAATTATTTTTACTTAATTTCTGAACAAATTTTAAGCCATTCCCGGTAGCTTCTGTAATAATGTCATCAAAATCATGTTCAAAGATACCACTTACCAATACGTATCCATTGGGGCGCAGATTTTCAACGTATTTTGACATATCTTTCAATAAAATATTTTTATTGATATTGGCTAAAATTATATCAAATGAGTGATTTCCTAATAAATCGGCATCTCCCAATTTAATATCTATATCTACTTCATTTTTTTTAGAATTTTCCAGAGCATTACCGTAAGACCATTCATCAATATCTATAGCTTCAACATAATGGGCTCCCCTCTTTTTTGCAAAAATTGCCAACACTCCGGTTCCGCTGCCCATATCTAAAACATCTTTACCTTCGAAATTCATTGTCAACATTGCATGAAGCATGTTATAAGTGGTTTCATGATGCCCCGTACCAAAAGACATCTTCGGATCAATTTTAATAGAAAAAGGAAGATCGTTTCTGACAGGATGAAAATCTGCATGTAAATAAATTTGATCTTCAATGACTACCGGTGGAAAATTTTTTTCCCATTCTTCATTCCAATTGATATCGGGAGATAATTTTTTTTCGTAAGATATTTCAACTTCAGGAGAAGACATAATAGGTAATTCCTTAATTAATTGCTCATCTTCTTCTTCTACCTTAATATAAGTTAAAAAACCCTGTTCGGTTTCAACAAAACTTTCAAAAGGCAACTCTGATAAAAACGCGATTAAAATGTCTCTCCAAGGTTCTAATGGTTTTACGTTGAAATGGTATTCTGTATATTTCATGGAATCATTTAAGTATCGCAAATTTAAAAAATTAATAGCTTATTTTCTTAAGGATCTATAAAATTCATCCACGTTATATATTATAGCTACGCTTTGTTAATGGTTGATAATCTATAGCTGAAAATCCCTATCCAATTATTGAAAATTATTTTCTTTGAGAAGATTTTTTGGAATCAAACAAGTAAAATTATTTTTTTACTTTTACTTTATATTTTTTGAAATTTCAATGTCACGATTCATCAATTTGCTGTTTTTAGTACTATTTATCAATATTTCATTGGGACAACAATTGGTTTTACAAGATAGTATTAAAATTGAAGTTCCCGAATCGTTTAATTTTCAACAAGCAGATATCTTCAATTCTTTATATTTCGTTTCTCAAAAAGATAACACTTTATTAAAATACGATCTAACTTCACAAAAAACATTTATACTTAAAAATTTTAATACATCCAAAAAGCTGTTTATCGTAAATCCTTTATTTTTAGTAACTTTTGATAAGATGAACCAAGTTCTTGAATTTTATGACGATAAGCTGATCAATACTCAGGATAATGTTTCTATTTTAACCGATCAACTTATAAATCCTGACTTAATTTATGTACAAGATAACCATTCTTTATTATATTTTGATGAGTTGAACTCTCAAAGCTTTATTCAATACGATTACAGATCAAAAAATACAATCCTTTTTTCAAATACTTTGTCTAAAGAACTTTCAGATAATTTTGAACTAAAGGATATCTACAGTTCTAAACAATCAAAATTTCTTCTTTTAAAAAGTAACAACAAATCCAACGAAGCTTATCAATACAAAATTAGTAAGCAAAATAATCAAAATATATATACTTATCTAATACCCGAAATGGAAGACTATGGATGGATGGAACAAAATTTTTATTGGATACATAAAGGTTATTTATATATCTATGATTTTGAAAACAAACCCGTTCAAATACCCTTGCCGAATTTAGGTGAAAAATATTATATTTTAAATAAACATTTATTTCTATGGAAATCTAAGGTTATGTACCTTTACACATTAGAAACTAAAAAATAAATTTATTAAGAATGCATATTGCTATAACCGGAAATATCGGCGCAGGAAAAACTACATTAACTAAATTATTATCAAATAATTACAATTGGATTGCACAATTTGAAGACACCGAACAAAATCCATATCTAGACGATTTTTATTATGATATGGCAAAATGGTCATTTAATTTGCAAATCTATTTCTTAAGTTCTCGTTTTAAACAAATAAAAGAAATTAGAGAAAATAAGAAAAATACAATCCAGGATAGAACTATTTATGAAGATGTATATATTTTTGCTTCAAATCTTCATGAAATGGGATTGATGCAAACTCGAGATTATGACAATTATTTGAATCTTTTTAATTTAATGAAAGAGTATATACAAGCTCCGGATCTTCTGATCTATCTTCGCGCCACCGTTCCTACTTTAGTAAATCAAATTCAAAAAAGAGGAAGAGAATACGAAACGTCCATTAGCATTGATTATCTTCAAAGATTAAATGAAAAATATGAAGAGTGGATTTCAAATTATACTGAAGGAAAATTATTGATCATCGATGTTGATAATATGGATTTTGTTGACAATAAGGAAGATTTAGGAAAAATTATTGATAAAGTAGAGGCTAATATTCACGGTTTATTTTAAAAGATTTCCATCTTTATACGATTAAAATTATACTCTCTAAAATTTTAAAAAAAAATAGTAAATAATTTTAATAAATTATTTACTATTTATAGTTTATAGGGTGAATAATTGTACTATTTATCCAACTAAATTTAGTTAGCAACTTCGCTAATAAATTTAATCCTCATAATTCGTAATTCATCTTCTGAATAATCTTCTCCAAATTCATCCAACAAGACGGACATTTTATCACTTTCAGACTCCATCAAAAAATCTATTATTTCGTCTTGTTGCTCTTCATCCAATAATTCATCTACATAGTAACCAATGTTTAGTTTAGTTCCTTGATAAACAATACTTTCCATTTCATTAAGTAAATCATTGATTGTTAAATCTTTTGCTTTTGCAATATCTTCAAAATCCAATTTCCTATCCGTACTTTGAATTATGAATACTTTATGGGACGATTTATTGGCTACTTGCTTAATGACTAAATCATCAGGTCGTTCAATTTCATTTTCTTCAACATATTTGGCAATATATTCAACGAAATCTTTTCCAAATTTCTTTGCTTTACCCTCTCCTACACCAAACACATTGGAAAGTTCTGAAAGGGTGGTCGGATAATGTAAAGCCATATCTTCCAAGCTTGGATCTTGAAAAACAGCAAACGGAGGAATTGCATTTTTCTTGGCAACTCTTTTTCTGATATCTTTTAAATCATCAAATAATTTTTTATCTAATGCATTGCTACCCGCCGCTTGAGGAGTAACAATTGGAGTTTCCATTTCTTTTTCAAAATCAACATCCTCGGCTATTAAAATTTCCTTGGGATCATTAATAAATGTTTTACCTAATTCAGATAATTTTAATAGTCCGTAAGTTTCTATATCTTTAGTAAGAAAATTATGGACAATAGCCTGTCTGATGATGGATTTCCAAAAATTATCCGATTTATTTTTACCAAAACCAAAATAATCTTCAAATCCCAACTTATAGGATTTGGTAATGGCTGTTTCTTTTCCAACAGCTACATTAACCAGATCTTTTAATTTTAATTTTTCTTTCGTTTTTTCAACTACGGTAAGGATTTGTTTCATTTCTTCCGCAACATTTACCGTTGTTTTCGGATTCATGGAATTATCATCCATTTTTGCTCCCAAGCCATTTTTTTCGTCAAAATCTTCTCCAAAATAATGAAGTAAATATTTTCGTCTGGACATGGATGTTTCCGCATAACCTACCACTTCTTGTAAAAGCTGTAAGCCTACTTCTCTTTCGGAAACAGGCTTGGAAGCTAGAAACTTTTCTAATTTCTCAACGTCTTTATAATCGTAGAAAGCAAGACAATAACCTTCTCCTCCATCCCTTCCTGCTCTTCCGGTTTCTTGATAATAACTTTCTAAACTTTTGGGTATATCATAATGAATCACAAAACGCACGTCCGGCTTATCAATACCCATTCCGAAAGCTATGGTTGCACAAATTACATCCGTTTCCTCCATTAAGAATTTGTCTTGATGGGCTGCTCTGGATTTACTGTCTAATCCGGCATGATAAGGCAAAGCGTTTATTCCATTGACTTTTAATAATTCAGCTAATTCTTCTACCTTTTTTCTGCTTAAACAATAGATAATTCCGGATTTACCCGGATTGTCTTTTATATATTTTATAATTTGTTTTTCAGGATTTATTTTAGGTCTGATTTCATAATATAAATTCGGCCTGTTAAAAGAAGATTTGAAAATTTTAGCATCTGTCATTCCTAAGGTTTTTTGGATATCATCCTGAACCTTTGGCGTTGCTGTAGCCGTCAGGGCTATTATAGGTGTTTTACCGATTTTTTCAATTATGAATCGTAAATTTCTGTATTCAGGACGAAAATCATGTCCCCATTCAGAAATACAATGCGCTTCATCAATCGCAAAAAATGATAATTTTATAGTTTTTAAGAACTCTATATATTCTTCTTTGGTTAAAGATTCGGGAGCTACATAAAGCAATTTGGTTGTCCCGGATAGTATATCATCTTTAACTCTTTTTATTTCTGTTTTATTTAATGAAGAATTAAGGACATGTGCTATTCCTTCACTTGAGGATATACCTCTGACAGCGTCAACCTGATTTTTCATTAAGGCTATTAAGGGAGAGACAACAATCGCTGTACCCTCTAATAATAAGGCAGGTAACTGGTAACACAAGGACTTTCCGCCACCTGTAGGCATCAATACAAATACATCGTTGCCGCTCAACAAATTCGTAATTACTTCTTCTTGCGGCCCCTTAAATGAATTAAAACCAAAAAATTTTTTTAATAATTTAGGCAAGTCTTTTTCCAAAGATTTCATTCTTAAACTTTAGTTTTTTATTAAATTTGCTGTTTATTAAATTAAATATACAACAAATTTCTTAAACAAAAAAAATTATTTATTTTGGATGATCAAATGATTTTAAAAGCAGGCAAAGATACTATTTTATTTGAAACAACCGAATTACAATCCTTATATAATCGTTTAGGTGATGATTTTGTTAAAGCGGTACGTTATATACTTGATTCTAAGGGTAAACTTGTTTTGTGCGGAGTCGGAAAAAGTGCACATATAGCCAATAAATTAGTAGCCACCTTTAATTCTACCGGAACACCATCACAATTTTTACACGCTGCCGAGGCGAAGCATGGCGATTTAGGTATTATTTCTAAAAATGATGTGGTCATCTGCATTTCTAACAGCGGTACTTCCTCAGAAATTCAAGAAGTAGCACCTTTTCTTAAAGAATATTCTTCGGTATTAATAGCCATGACCTCTAATAAAAATTGCTTGTTGGCAGAACTTGCTGACGTGGTTTTAGATACTCAAGTGGAAAAAGAAGCTGATCCTAATAATCTGGCGCCTACCACTTCCACTATAGTACAATTAGCTATGGGGGATGCTCTCGCAGTTGCCTTACTTCAGGCTAAAAATTTCACTTCTTCCGATTTTGCTAAATATCATCCGGGAGGTGCTTTAGGTAAAAAACTGCTTCTAAAAGTCGAACAATTGGTAAAACCTGACCGAAGGCCAGAAGTTCAACTATCTGCTCATCTTAAAGAAATTATCAATTCCTTAACGTATTCATCTTATGGTATCACTGTCGTTATTGAGGATCATAAGGTTAAAGGAGTAATTACCGATGGAGATGTAAGAAGGACGTTAGCTAAAGATGTGGATTACAATCAAATTACAGCTAAAGATATAATGTCTGTTACACCTAAAACCATTCAAAAAAATGAATTAGCCAGTGTTGCTTTTGAAGAGCTTAAAAATAATCAAATAGGTCAATTAGTTGTACTAGATGGAGAAAATTATGTAGGTATTATAGACCTGCATACTCTTTTGGATAATGGATTTAAATAATTTTATTTAAATTAGTATCTTATTAACTAAAAAAATTCAATGGCTCAAAAAAAAGAGAATGATAACGCAAATATGCCGTTTCTTGCTCATATTGGCGTTTTAAGAAAGCATATTTTACGATCTTTAGTGGCTATATGTTTAGGGGCATGTTTCGTTGGATATAAAATTCATTTTGTAATGGATCATATTATATTCGGTCCGATTCATAAAAATTTTTTAACCTTTAAACTTATGAATTTTTTCGGTCGGATCTTTGGTTCTAGTGATGTATTTGACATGCCCGACGAATTTCCCATCCAAGTGCGTAAAATTTTTGAGCAATTAAATACAGCCTTTTATGTGTCTATTGTTGGAGGCTTTATATTGGTATTTCCTTATGTTATTTATGAATTATGGAAATTTATTTCTCCCGGACTAAAACCAAATGAAAAGAAAAATTCTTTGACATTTTTCATATCAACTTATTTTCTCTTTATTCTCGGATGTTGTTTCGGTTATTTTTTTGTTACTCCCCTGACGATGCACTTTGGTTATTTTTTTAATATTTCCGAAACCATTAAAGTTAACATTGATCTGTCCAGTTATATACGAATTCTATTACAAACCGTATTAGGAATGGGCTTGATTTTTTTATTGCCTGTTATTGTATATGTTCTTACCAGTATCGGTATTTTAACTCCAAATTTCTTAAAAAAATATAGAAGACATGCCTTGGTTATTATTTTAATAATTGCCGGATTTATCACCCCCGGTGATATTCCTTCAATGCTCGTTGCCTCTTGTCCTTTATATTTACTATATGAAGCCAGTATATTGGTTTCTTCCTTAGTTTACAAAAGAAATAAAAGTGAAGCTTCTTAATTACGCAATATTGTTAGCATTTGAGATTCTAATAATCTAAAAATCACTTAAAATACTTTTAACTTCATCTAAATAATAATTGCCGAATAAAATAGAATGAACCAGCAAAGGGTATAATTGGGTAAAGGGTATACGTTCTTCCCATCCTTTTTCTAATGGGTATTTAGAATTGTAACCTTCATAAAAATCGACGGAAAATCCTCCAAACAGGCGGGTCATGCCCAAATCCATTTCTCTATGTCCATAATAAACGGCCGGATCTAAAACCACCGGATTACCGGTATCTGATATTAAGAAGTTGCCACTCCATAAATCTCCATGGACTAGTGAAGGAGTTTCTTTAGGAAAAATATCATCAATTTGTTGATAAAAATTTTCTGCCGCTCGTACTTCTTGATTAGTTAAAGCATTCATATCAGTCAATTTTTTTATTAAGGGTTGTAAATGATATTGAGTATAGAATTCACCCCATGTAGACGCTTTAGTATTTTTTTGAGGTAAACGTCCCACATAATTATCGCTACTGAATCCAAAAAACGGTTGAGGAATTTTATGCATCGATGCAAGAGATTTTCCAAAATTTTCCCATATTTCTTCATTGGCTTCCCCTTTGGAAATTAATTCTAGAATCAAATATTGCTCATTGCCACTATCATCTATTTTAATAATCTTAGGGGTTCTTAACGTATGGGTTTCCTCTATAGATTTTAGTCCTTTTGCTTCCTCTCTAAGCATTCCGGGAAATTCTTTTGTACTATTAGTTTTCATAAAAAAATTTCCCTCCTCAGATTGTAAAACGTATGACTTATTTGTGTCTCCGCCCGAAATAGGTTTATAACTAGTTATCTTAATCGGTAAACGTTTCAGTATATTTTGTAGATTCATGTTTGATTTTTTATAATTTAAAATAATGTTTATTAATAATATCAAAAAATATACAAAATTGTATTACTATTTTATAATATTTTAACATACTAATATATCAATATAAAAAAACAAATAAAACTTTAAAATAATTGGATACATGCAACAATTAATTCTTAACTAATTTTAATTGTTATATCAATTTATATGTAAATATTGATTTATATCGATATTTTAATTATAAATAGCTAATTTTAAATTTTATTCTAATAAAAAATTACTAATTTTGAAGAAACTAATTTTATACTCTTTTACATTTACTTTTCCTTAAAATCTGAACACTTTTAGTCAACCCTAAAATTTTAAGAATTCATGAAAAAAAAGATTATTCTATTAGCACTATTTTTAATAACCTCATTAAATCTTTATACTTCTTGTAATAAAAAGGATTCATCACATAAAATTGATCCTTTATCTGCAGCCGCTTCTATGACAAAAGAAGATATTCAAAAATCCAAAGAGGAAGAGATTGCTAATCTTCCTGAAAATACTTTTATAGTAGAGGGAGATGATGCAATGCAATTTAATATACACGAATTAAAAGCAAAAGCAGGAAAACCTATAACCCTTACACTTAAACATGTGGGCAAAGCAAGTGTTAAAGATATGGGACATAATATAGTAATTATAAAACCGGGTACCAATTTTAATGATTTTGCAAATCGAGCAGCTAAGGATGTGGCTGATGATTATATTCCTAAAAATGATCCGTCAATTGTTGCCCATACCAAATTGTTAGGAGGAGGTGAACAAGATACGATAACCTTTACAATTAATGAAAAAGGAACTTATGAATATTTATGTACATTTCCCGCGCATAGTGCGACAATGAGAGGTAAACTTATCGTAGAATAAATTTTTAACTTTTAAAATAAAAATACAGGAATATACTTCCTGTTTTATTATTTTATATAAAAATTAAATCTATTTAATTTTTGGCGCTTGTAAATAAAAATTATGTGCCGTTTTTAATATATATTCCTCATTTATATCCGAATAGTCTATGCAGCTGACTTGAGAATTTACATCGTCATTATATAATTGGCGATACACATTGGATCGAACAAATGGATAATATTTTCCTTTTTTAACTAATAGCATTAACACCGTTAATAAATCTTTATCATTTTTATCTGTTGAATTATAAAAATCAACAAGAAATGGTATGGACTCAATAGCATTAATTTCCAATAAAGCTTTTTTAAAGTTGAGACCCATATATTGATTTTTTAAAGAGGTTTCACGTATAAATTCTTGAATATTTTTTCGATATTGTTTTAAAAACTTTTTTTGTCTTGCACTCCATCTGGGATCATTAACCGAAGTAGGCAGCTTTCCGAAAATTTTATTTTCCTCATAGATCGCTAGGGAATCCATATCTTCGCTTGAAGATTTAATTTCGGGATAAACCATAGTATAGGTAAATTTTTCTTTGATTGTCAATTTATCAAAATCTTTTTCCGATAAGTACCTATCATTATATTCATTTGATTCAGTACCATTGATAGATGATAATTTTGAAATCAACTTTTCAATTTTTGATAAATTATAAGATGGTATTGAATTTTTTAAACGTTCTTCTTGATTTATACTTTTTATATTAGTTGAATCAATCGAAATGTTATTTTCAGTTTCTTGAGCAATATAAATATTAAAAATCAATAGAATAATAAGTAAAAATTTTTCTCTCATAAGCGCATATAATATTAGTTTATTTCATAATAGTAATCAATATTACATTAAAAAGCAATATAAACCGCTCGAAACATTTTATATAAAAACTCGCTTTTAATAGTAATGTTTTAGAGTAAATCTTATGGATACTGATTTATTCTCTCAAATACTTTGCAATATAAACAATAATTTATCATAAATAGCAATTTATTTTCATAAAATAGAATAATATTTGTCATATAATTAGCATTTTGAAATGAAAAATTAATAATATATAAATATTCAATTTATATTTTTTATATAAAAAAAATCATTTACAAAATTTTATAATATATAAAAATGATTTTTACTGCTACAATTCTTTTTTAAATTTTAAAAACTAAATATTTGATATAGAATATATAACTATATCAAATAAAATAAGTAAATAACATAAAAAGGAGAATGATATCAATAATATTTGATTTCATTCTCCTTTTTAGTATGTTAAGTGAATATATTTATGATTCAATTATTAATTCTTCAATAAAATACAATGTTCAATATATTATTTAAATTTTATATATAATGGCTTGAACGGAGTATTTGAAAAATAAAAATTATTTTAAATTAGTTTTAATTATATTTTGCGATCTTTCAGGACCTACAGAAACTAAATATATTTGAACTCCAAGAAAATTTTCAATAAATTCTAAATATTTTTTAGCTAAAATAGGTAATTCTTCATAAGAGGTAACTTTTGAAATATCTTCTTTCCAACCGTCTAAATCTTGATAAATAACTTCATAGTTTGCTAATTCTTCAATAGTAGACGGGAAAATATCTGTTATAGTACCTTCAGGCGTTTTATAGGCGGTTCCCACTTTAATTTTATCAAAATCACTTAATACATCCAATTTGGTTATTACTAAATGTGTAATCCCATTAATCATGCATGAATAGCGTAAAGCTACTAAGTCTAACCAACCGCAACGACGTGGACGACCGGTTGATGCCCCATACTCGTTACCTATTTTACGTATAAGTTCTCCAGTTTCGTTTTCCAATTCTGTTGGAAAAGCACCGTTACCAACCCGTGTACAATAAGCTTTTGATACTCCTATTAAATTTTTTAAACTGGTTGGTGGAACCCCTGCTCCTACGGTAGTGCCACCGGTAGTTGGAGACGACGAGGTTACATAAGGATAGGTTCCGAAATCTATATCTAGCATAAGTGCCTGAGCACCTTCAAACAGAACGTTTTTATCTTCTTTTATCGCATGATTAATTTCGTATTCTGAATCTATAATACGATTTTTAAGTTTTTTTCCAAATTCAAGATATTTTGTGTAAATATCATCAAATTTTAATGGTTCTTTGTTAAACAGCTTTTCAAATAAAACATTTTTAACATTAAGATTTTCCTTTATTTTAGTTTTTAAAACTTCAGGATTTAATAAATCAATAGCTCTGATCCCTGTTCTTGAAATTTTATCTTCATAACAAGGTCCTATCCCTCTTTTGGTTGTTCCAATTTGAGAACTTCCGGCAAATTCTTCTCTATAGGTATCAAGTAAAATATGATACGGCATAATGATATGAGCCCTGCTGCTGATAAAAACATGATCGGTATTTAAACCTCTTTTTTCAATTTGTTCAATTTCATTGAAAAAAGCTTCAGGATTTACTACCACCCCATTTCCTATGATACATTTTCCTTTACATTGAAGAACTCCTGAAGGCAAAAGATGTAATACAAATTTATCTTCTCCTACGTATACTGTATGTCCTGCATTATTTCCTCCTTGATAGCGTACTACATAATCTGATTTTTCCGCTAAAACGTCTGTAATTTTTCCTTTTCCTTCGTCGCCCCATTGTAAGCCGACAACAACATATGTTGACATATATAGTTTAATTTATAATAGTTTTATTATTTTATAGAAATTACTTAAAAATAGCAACTCTTTTTGCAAAATTAATTGATTATTATTAATAGCTGCTATTTTACTTAAAAAGTAATTGACATTTTATTACCATATATTAAAATATGAGCTTATTAAAATTAATTTATTTAAGAATCTTACAGATCATTATTTATTAAATTGTGGTATATCTGCAAAAAATTACTCCTCTCTTAACAAGCTCATAAAAAAAATTTTATTTTACCGGAATGTTTTTAAGAATTTCCAGTAAGAAATCCCAAAATTTTTGAACCGATGATATACTAACTCTTTCTTTAGGAGAGTGGGCTCCTTTAATAGTTGGCCCGAATGAAATCATATCCATTGATGGATATTTTTCACCAATAATTCCACATTCCAACCCTGCATGACAAGCCTGAACAGAAGGTTTCTCTCCGTATTTTTTTTCATAAATACTTTCCGCCAGTTTTAATATTTCTGAAGAGGGATTTGGCTTCCATCCGGGATATGAACCGGTTAATTCAACTTTCATTCCTCCTAACTCTAATGCAGCTTCAAGTGACGTTGCCACCCACATTTTAGAACTTTCAACTGATGATCGCGTTAAACATTGTATTTCAGCCTTTCCTTTTTCCAATTTTACTCTTGCAATATTATTTGAGGCTTCTACTAATCCTTCAATATCCGGGCTCATTCGAAATACTCCGTTAGGAGCAGCTTGTAAACTTGAGATAAATTTTTTACTGTCTTCAACGCTTAATCCTTTTTCTACATGATCTATCTGAGAAAGCTGAATAGTCAGATTACTATCTATACTACTAAATTCTGATTTGATCTCTGAATATAGATGATTAAATTGTTCTTGTAATTTGCTTTCAAATTCAGAGGATATTGAAAATATTGCAGAAGCTTCTCTGGGTATAGCATTTCTCAACCCTCCTCCATCAAAAGAAATCAATTGAATATTAAATTTTAAAAAATCATATAAAAATCGGTTTAATAACTTATTAGAATTACCTAAACCTTTATGAATTTCCATTCCGGAATGACCTCCATGTAAACCGGACAAATTAATTCGGTAAGTTTTAGAATTTTTATTGATTTCTTTTTCTTCATAATTTGCTTTCGCTGTAACATCAATTCCTCCCGCACAACCTATGTCAATTTCATCATCTTCTTCTGTATCCAAATTAAGCAAAATATCTCCTGATAATATATCTTTACTTAATTCAAATGCTCCGGTTAAACCGGTTTCTTCGTCAATAGTAAATAAAGCTTCTATAGCCGGATGTTCAATATCTTTTGAAGATAAAACACTCATTATGGCAGCGACTCCTATTCCGTTGTCTGCCCCTAAGGTTGTACCTAATGCATGAACCCAATCTCCTTCATAAGTCATTTGTATTCCTTGGGTTTCAAAATCAAAATCAACATCATTATTTTTTTGGCAGACCATGTCCAAATGGGATTGTAAAACCACCTTTTTTCTATTTTCATATCCCGGAGTTGCCGGTTTTTTTATTACCACATTTCCACAGATATCTTCAATAGTTTCTAAATGTAAAGATGCTCCAAAGTCTTTAATAAATTTGATAACTTTTTCTTCTTTTTTAGAAGGTCTTGGTACGGAGTTCAAATCTGCAAAATGATTCCATATAGACTCGGGTTTCAATTTCTTAATAGTGTTGTTATTCATATCTTATCTTATTAAGAGGAATTTTTATTGAACAAATTTCGCTTTTTTTTATAAAAAAAACCTGCAATTTTTGCCTTTAAATACATGAAAAAAAGAAAAACCTAATTTAACTTTTAATAATTAACAATTAGGCTATTTAATGATTATTGATAATATTTAGAAAAATAGCCTTTCATTTTATTAATAATGCATTTATATGCTCTTTTGAAATAATAAATTTATCTATATAACAATAAAGTAAATAATCTAAAAAAGCTCTTTTAACTTTTCTAAAATTATAAAGAGTTGAAGTATTATTGTTATTTTTGATAAATAAAAATTAGTTAAATGAATACCAGATATAATGCTTTAGACAAAGATTTATTTATTAAAAATAGAAAAAAATTTGTCCAAAGAATGGCCCCAAAATCAGTTGCAATATTCAACAGTAATGATATTTATCCTATCAGTGCAGACAGTACTCTCCCTTTTCAACAGCAACGAGATTTATTTTATCTTTCGGGAATAGATCAAGAAGAATCAATTTTAGTATTATGTCCCTATGCTTATTTAGAGGAACATAGAGAAATGCTTTTTTTACGGGAAACTAATGAACATATTGCCATTTGGGAAGGAGAAAAATATTCTAAAGAGCAAGCAACTGAGGTTTCAGGAATTAAAAATGTGTATTGGTTACAAGATTTTGATAAAATTCTTGAAATGGTTATTGTTCAAATGGATAATATATATATAAATATAAATGAACATTATAGAGCCGAAAAAGTTGTTGAAACCCGAGAAGACAGATTCATAAAAAAATTACAAAATAAATACAGAGGTCATTGTTATTTACGAAGCAATCCCATCTTACAACACCTACGCTCAATTAAAGAACCTGAAGAGATAAACGCTATTCAACAAGCCTGTGATATAACGGAAAAAGGGTTTAGAAGGATTCTTCCTTTTATTAAACCGGGTGTTTGGGAATATGAAATTGAAGCGGAGTTAATTTATGAATTTATTAAAAACCGTTCTAAAGGCTGGGCTTATACACCAATTATAGCTTCCGGGAAAAACAGCAATGTTTTGCATTATATATTAAATAATAAAGAATGTAAAGACGGAGATGTTGTTTTGTTGGACGTGGGGGCCGAATATGCCAATTATTCTTCTGATATGACACGTACTCTTCCCGTGAACGGAAAATTTACACCCCGACAAAAAGAAGTATACCAATCGGTACTAAATGTTAAAAATGAATCTACTAAACTTTTAATTACGGGTAATAATTGGTACAGTTACCATGAAGAAGTGGGCAATATAATGACGGAAGAATTGTTAAAGTTAAATCTCTTAACAACAGAAGAAGTTAGAAATCAAGACCCGAAATGGCCCGCTTATAAGAAATATTTTATGCATGGAAACTCACATCATTTGGGCCTTGATACACACGATTATGGTATACTGACGGAATCATTTGTACCTAATATGGTGTTTACCGTTGAACCGGGTATTTATATTCCGGAGGAAGGATTCGGGATTAGAATAGAAGATAATGTAGTGATTCAATCGAATGGAAATCCGCACAATTTAATGAGAAATATACCTATCGAAATTGAAGAATTAGAAGATCTTATGAATTCATGATACCATAAAAAACTATAAACCTTAAACCTATGTTTACTTATAAACCTATTGACCGAGTTGAAAAAATATCCAAAGAAGACTTTTATAATCAATATTATAAACCACAAAAACCGGTAGTAATTGAAAAACTGACTGAAGATTGGCCTGCTTATAAAAAATGGAATTTTGACTATATTAAAAAAGTTGCAGGTGATAAAATTGTCCCTCTGTATAATAATGATCCGGTTAGTGCTGACAAAAAAGTAAATGAACCGGACGCCAGAATGAAAATGTCCGACTATATTGATTTACTTCAAAAAGGCCCGACTGATTTAAGAATATTCTTATTTAATATACTGAAACAAGTACCGGCCATGCAAGACGATTTTAAGTTTCCGGACTTAGGTCTAAATTTATTTAAAAATTTACCTATGTTGTTTTTCGGAGGTGCGGGTTCCAATGTTTTTATGCATTTTGATATAGATTTAGCCAATATTTTACATTTTCATTTTGCAGGTGAAAAACAATGCATATTGATGAAGCCTCAAGATACGAAGTATATGTATAAAATACCGTATGCTACTATTTGCAGAGAAGACATAGATTTTGATAATCCGGATTTTGATAAATGGCCTGGATTAAAATACGTTACTCCATATAAGGCTCATTTATCTCATGGTGAAATGCTATACATGCCTGAGGGTTGGTGGCACTATATGCAATATTTAACTCCGAGTTTTTCAATGAGTTTACGATCTTTGGCTAAAAGACCTGCAAATTTTGCTAATGCTGTATTGAATATTTTCATTAAAAGGAATTACGATAATTTTATGAGAAAAAGACAGGGGCAAAAATGGATTAATTATAAAAATAATAAGGCCATACTTGATACTAACAGAGCAATTCATCTTTCAAAATAATTTTTTGATAAGTTGAGCTATAATAACCTGAATTATTTTTTGTTTTGATTAAAATTAATTATTACATTTGAGCAAAACAATATATAATAATTGTATTATGGTAACATTGCTTTATATAGGCGCTTGGCCATTTGTGAAATTTATAGGATTTATTTTATTTTTATTAATTGCCTTTATAGGTTTTTGGTGTCTTACTTTTTTAGTATGTATCCTTCCATATTGGTTAACTTTTGGTATTGCAGAAAATAAAGGTAAAATAAATGCTCATATAGCTCCTGATGAGGTGAAATCTAAAACTCTTCCTCAACAACAAAATGTGGAAGTTGTTTATACAAAATAGGTAAATTATACTCAATTAAAAACAAAAGCTGCAATAATTTGCAGCTTTTGTTTTTTTATTATCTTATATCTTTACTTTTTACATTTTCTTTAAAATGTTCAAAGTTTCATTAGCTATTTCTAATTCTTCATTAGTAGGTATTATCATTATTTTAACTTTTGAATCGGAAGCCTGAACTTCTTCTACCTTTTCCGGCCCACTCAATTCAACATTCTTGTTTTCATCCAATTTAATACCTAAATAATCTAAGTCTTTACAAATTAATGAACGTAATTGCGCATCATTTTCACCGATTCCGGCAGTAAAAGCAATCGCATCCACACCATTTAAAGCGGCTATATATGCTCCAATATATTTTTTAACTCTATAAGAATACAAGTCTAAACACAAAATAGCGTTAGGATCACCGTTTAAATACATCTCGTCAACATCTCTTGCATCGCTTTTTCCGGTAAGACCTAACATTCCAGACTTTTTATTTAGCAGATCATCCAATTCCTCGAATTTTACTCCGCATTCTCTAACCATGTAAAAAAGAACGGATGGATCTATATCTCCACTTCTAGTACCCATAACTAAACCATTAAGCGGGGTAAAGCCCATTGAGGTATCAATACTCTCCCCTTTTTCATTAATAGCGGTAATGCTTGATCCATTTCCTAAATGAATAGTTATGATTTTAGCTTCTTGATTATTTAAGTAATTTACGGCCTGCCGTCTTACGTATTTATGACTTGTTCCATGCGCTCCGTAAGATCTTATCTTGTAATCAGTGTAAAAATGGTTCGGAATTGCATATCTGTATGCTTTAGGTGGCATAGTAAGATGGAATGCTGTATCAAATACAGCTACTTGAGGGGTATTTGGGAAAAATTTTTGCGCAACTTCAATACCTAACAAGTTAGCAGGATTATGTAAGGGTGCTAATGCACTCATTTCATCAATTTCGTTTTTTACTTCATCAGTAATTAAAACCGGAACGTTAAATTTCCCCCCGCCTTGTACAATTCGGTGTCCTACTCCTTTTATTTCTGATGGATCATTAATAACTCCAACATCTTTTGCTGTTAACAATTCAACAATAAGTTTCATTCCTTCAACATGTGTAGGAAATTCTTGATGAATTTGTTTTTTATCTGAAATACCGTTTTTCAGATATTTGTGTGTAATAATTCCGCCAGTCGTACCTATTCTTTCTACCAATCCTTTAGCAATAACGGAGTTTGAATCCATGTTAAGCAATTGATATTTAATAGAAGAACTTCCCGCATTAATAACTAATATTAACATCCTTATAATTTTTAATGCAAAAGTATAGCTTTTAAATTTTTATGCAAAAAATTAAATGAATCTTGTAGATTAATAATTTTATTATTTATCTTACTTTAATCTTTTTACTTCATAAAAGTTAGTATTTCTAATTAGTATGTTTAAAAGATAATTCATTTAAAAAGTTTAATTAAAAATGATAAATATCCAATTAAATAATACAATTTGTATTCTTATTAAAGAATTTAATATTTTTTCAAATTTTAAGGATTGATAAGCACTTGATCAAATTAAAATAATGCTTTACATAAACCCTAAACATAATTAGTAAAAGCAAAAAAAATCCGGAAAAATTCCGGATCATAATTAGTGTAGTAATGAATTTATTAATATCTATATTCATCCGATTTAAATGGTCCTTTAACAGGAACTCCAATATATTTTGCCTGTTTTTCTGAAAGAGTATCCAATTCAACCCCTATTTTAGCCAGGTGAAGCATGGCAACTTTTTCGTCTAAATGTTTAGGCAAGGTATAAACTTTATTTTCATAGTTATTTGAATTGTGCCATAATTCTATTTGAGCCAGCGTTTGATTGCAGAAAGAATTACTCATCACAAAACTTGGATGACCGGTTGCACAACCTAAATTTACTAATCGACCTTCGGCAAGAACAATAATATCTTTACCATTGATCGTATATTTATCTACTTGCGGCTTAATAGTAACCTTTGTAGATCCATAGTTGGCATTTAACCAGGCCATATCAATTTCATTATCGAAATGTCCTATATTACAAACTACGGTTTTATCTTTCATTTTCTCGAAATGCTTACTTTGAATAATATCGCAATTTCCAGTACAAGTAATTACAATATCAGCTTTGGTAATGGCATAATCCATCTTTTTAACTTCATATCCATCCATTGCGGCTTGTAAGGCACAAATCGGGTCGATTTCAGTAACTATAACTCTGGCTCCTGCTCCTCTAAATGAAGCAGCTGAACCTTTTCCTACATCACCATATCCTGCAACTACAACTACTTTTCCCGCAATCATTAAATCTGTTGCCCTGCGTACTGCATCAACAGCAGATTCTTTACATCCGTATTTATTATCAAATTTAGACTTGGTTACGGAATCATTTATATTGAAGGCCGGTAATAACAACGTACCGTTTTTTACTCTTTCGTGCAAACGATGTACCCCTGTAGTAGTTTCTTCTGATAAACCTTTAATTCCCGGTACTAACTCGGGATATTTATCTAAAACCATATTTGTTAAATCTCCTCCATCATCTAAAATCATGTTTAACGGTTTTTTATCTTCACCAAAGAAAAGTGTTTGTTCAATACACCAGTTAAATTCGTCTTCATTCATTCCCTTCCAAGCATATACAGATGTTCCTTTAGCTGCTATAGCGGCTGCTGCGTGATCTTGAGTAGAAAAAATATTACATGAGCTCCAAGAAACTTCAGCTCCTAATGCTTGTAAGGTTTCAATTAAAACAGCGGTTTGTATAGTCATATGAAGACAACCGGCTATCCTTGCGCCTTTCAAGGGCTGTTCGTCTTTATATTCTTTACGTAAGGCTATTAATCCGGGCATTTCTGCTTCCGCTAATTCAATTTCCATTCTTCCCCAATCGGCCAATGAGATATCCTTTACTTTATAAGGGATATAATCAATTTTTGTGCTCATACTAATAAAATTTATTCAAAGTTATTAATTTAATTCACAACTTACAACTTAAATTTATCTTTAAAAATTAATAAATTCGTAGATTTGTATTATAAAAGAATAAAATCTAATTATCCATGCAGTTAGATATTAAATTTTCGCGGTAATTGAATATAGGATCAATAAATTTTTTAGGTTATGCTTAGACTATTTTTTAATATTACTAATTTGATTCTTAAATATTAATGTTAAATATATTTTATAAATTGGGTTAAAGTATTTATTAGTATTAAAAAAGATACGTTTTTGTAAAATTTATAGTATGATTACGAATGATTTATTTGTCAATTTAATCGAATATTCTCCTCAGTGGGAAAATTGTTCTGAAAATCTTTCTTTTTTATCATTACTTTTAGAAGATTTAACTTCATCGGATCTTATTATTTTACCTGAAATGTTTAATTCCGGTTTCAGTCTTAATCCTACTAAAATCGCTGAAAAAATGGACGGTAGAACAATAAAGTGGATGATTGAAATTTCTTTAAAAAAACACACTGCTATTTGTGGAAGTTTAGTAATTGAAGATAATGGCAATTTTTATAACCGATTTATCTTTGTTGCTGAAGGAAAAATAGTAACGTATTATGATAAGCGACATTTATTTTCATACGGAGGAGAAAATCAATCGTATACATCGGGAAATAAGCGCGTTGTTTTTTCCTATAGAGGATGGAAAATTTGTCCAATGATTTGCTTTGATCTGCGTTTTCCGGTTTGGTTCAGAAATACGGAGTATTATGATTTATTGATAAATGTTGCTAATTGGCCGGATTCACGTATAGATACTTGGGATACATTATTGAAAGCTCGTGCCATTGAAAATTTATGTTATGTTTGCGGAATAAACAGAATCGGTTCTGAACCAACCGGGCTCAATTATATTGGTCATTCGTCTATTTACACACCCGTTGGTAAAAAGTTAAATTTAACAAATAACCGTAATGCAATTTATAATCACACTATATCACTAGATGAAATAAAGAAATGGAGATCTCAGTATAATTTTTTAGATGAACGAGATCATTTTAAAATTTTAAAAGATTAGAAAAGAAATTGAAACAAATTTATCCTTTATGAATTTTTAAAATTATTATTAATTATAAAACTTATATCTTCTATAATTAAGATAATTCGTATAAACATGTATTATTTGTTATTCTTGAGATAAACTAAAAAAAGAAAATCGAACATTACCGTATTTTCTAGATTCGGTAAAATTTGGAAATTCGGAAAAATCTTTTCTTGTATTATGTTCTAAAATAAATTCCCCTTGTTCGGATAAAAAATGATTCTTAAATATAGATTTTATTAAATTTTCGTATTGTTTATCTTCTAAATCAAAAGGGGGATCTGCAAATATGAGATCATATTTTTTATAGCTTTGTTTTTTTAAAAAACTAAAAACATTTTGTTTTATCACATTTACTTCATTTATTCCTAAGAGTTTAATGGTATCTTGAATAAATTTAACATGCTTTCCGTTCAATTCTACCGAGGTTATATCTTTACAACCACGCGAAGCAAATTCATAATCTATTGAACCAATCCCGGAAAATAAATCGAGCACTGAAATATCCGATATCATATATCTGTTGGAAATAATGCTAAATAATGCTTCTTTCGCAAAATCAGTTGTGGGTCTAACATCAAAATGTTTGGGGGCAGAGATCTTCTTTCCCTTTAATTTTCCTGATATAATTCGTATCATATATCTAATAGTGTATAATTTTCTCTTTTAAAAGTGTCTTCATCACCGGGTACTACCTTTTGAAAAAGCTTTTCAAATTTTTTTATTGCATTCAGATGGTGCGGTATATGGTAATAATATAATATATGGGTTGAAAGATTTTGGGATAAAGTGTTTGCAATAAATTTCAAAAAATATTCTATATCCTCAACTTTTTTGTATGGATATATATTATATAAAATTAATTTTTGATTTTCTATGAAGGATATCTCAAAATAATGATCATAAATGTGTATAAAAAAACCATTACTGTAAAGGTTTTTGTTAATTTTTGATAAAAATTTAAATCCCGTATGAGAAATTCTTATTTTTTCGGAATAAGAGGTAAAGAGAGTTTCAATTATTTCGGGATAATAAAAAACTAAAACTAAATCAAAATTGGGGATTAAATTAAATCGTATTCCTAAATTTTCTAAATGCGGAACATTAAGATTTAAAAACTTTTCTGCAGTTCTTTCTTCAAAAAATTCATTGGGAATAAGGGTAAATTTGTCATTTAATAGTGTAATGTCTAAAAAATTACACTTGGTATTAAAAAAATTATTTTTTAAGAGTTTATGTGTTAAGGTTTCTTTATCTACTTGGTTCACTAAATTTTCATAATGTATAATTTTTTTTTCATTATTTATGATATAAGAAGTTTTTTTATCTTCAAATAAAAAATTTACTGTAGTAGATAATGATGGATTAGAGGTATGTAATCGTTTACTTTTTTTCAAAGCTTGATTATTATTATGAATAGCAAATATAAATCATATCAACATCATACACAATTTTTATATACATTATAAACTTTATGAAATTAGTCTATGGACCGGTATTTAATTAACTAATTGTATATTTTGATAGTAAAACTATATTTTCTTTTTTAAAATTAAGTGATTGATCAGATTTTTTTTATTAATCTAAATAAATTTGATTAAACCATTTATAAAACTGTATAATTTAATATTCATGTTTGTCTTTATGAACCATTTATTTATACAATAGTAAACAATAACATATTAAACATTTTTTATTAATTACTTAAAGAAATACATAAAATCTAGGAAGTATAATTTTGATAAATGACAGATTTATTGAGAATTAAATATGATTTCAATTTTATCCTTAGTATTAAAATATTTCCTTTTTTTAAATAGTTTTTGTAAATTTGCCCGCTTATAAATTAGAATATAAATGAACGTTACACAAAACAAAATAGATGATTTAAATACTATTGTTAAAATCACCATTAAGCCGGAAGATTATAAACCCAACGTTGAGAAATCACTTAATGATTATCGTAAAAAGCTGAATATGCCTGGCTTCAGAAAAGGAAAAGCTCCGATGAGTATTGTTAAAAAACAATATGAAGGTGCGGTAACTTTTGAAGAAATCAACAAAGTTTTAAATGATGCTTTAAGTAACTTCATTTCTGAAAATAAATTATCCATTTTAGGGCAACCTTTACCTAAAGAAAATAATGAATTGGATACCAATGCTCAAGATATGACCTTTGAATTTGAATTAGGATTAGCTCCTGAATTCAAAGTTGATCTTTCTAAAGCTAAAATCTCTTATTATAAAATTGAGGCTACTGAAAAAGAAATTGATGACACTGTTGCTAGAATGCAAACTCAATTTGGAGAAGTTGTAGATGCCGACGCTATTGAAGAAGGTGGAAATTTTGTAGGAGAAGTAGAAGAAATTGATGCTGAAGGAAACCCTGTAGAAGGTGGTGTAAATACTACTATAACTTTTATGGTAGACGATTTAAAGAATAAAGATTCTTTTTTAGGTAAGAAAAAAGGTGATGTAATTACTATCAATGCTCAAGATTTATTTAATGATGTACATCAACTTCAACATTTCTTTGGGCTTTCCCATGAAGATGCTCATCACTTTAATGCCAATTTAAAAATTACTGTTGAAAAAACTTCTATTAGAACAAAAGCGGAGTTAAATCAAGATCTTTTTGATAAAGTTTACGGTAAAGATAAAATTAAGAGCGAAGAAGAATTAAGAGCTAAAATTAAAGAAGAAATCGAAAATTACTATAAAAAGGAATCTGATACTAAATTCATGAATGATTCTGTTGAATGGTTATTAGATACTATACAATTCGATTTACCGACAGAATTTTTGAAAAAATTCATTAAAAGCAAGTCCAAAGAACCAATGACCGACGAAGAAGCGGATGTAGAATATGAAAAATCTGCAAAAGCTTTACGTTATCAATTAATTGAAGGTCAAATTCTTTCAGATAATCAGGTAAGCGTACAATATAATGATTTGGTTGAATTCACTAAAAATCAAATGAAACAACAATTTGCAATGTATGGATATGTAGATATTCCTGATTCAGAGTTAGACAAATATGTTGCGAATGCAATGAAAAATGAAGAACATGTTCGTCAATCGTCCGGTAACTTAATTCAACAAGAATTATTCAAAATTTTTGATTCAAAAATTCAGAAAAAAGAAAAAACTGTTACTTTAGAAAAGTTTGATGAAATACTGAAAAAAGAATCAGAAGAAAAGGGAGCTAAAAAATAAGTTAAAACATTGTAGTATATATAATGTATTAATCTCATTCTTAATAATATATTTAAACAGGCTATTTTAATAGTCTGTTTTTTTATAAATTTTATAAAAAAATAAATATCATTTAATTTATTATATGTATATTGCAAAGCAAAAAGTCACCTTTTTGTGTTAAAAAGATGACTTTTCTAATAAATACTCAATCAATTATGATCTTTCAATTTCAAAATTGAGTTTTAGTGTTAATTAATTAATAATTCTTCTAAGCTTTTAGTGTTAAAGTGTGTGTGTTAAGTCTTAGTGTTAATTAATAATTTTAGTGTTAAAAGCGTTAATTAATTAATTCTAATAAAGTTATTAGTGTTAAAGTGTGTTAAGCTTTAGTGTTAAATTAATAATTTTTAGTTTTTAGTGTTTATTATCTTTATATTATGTTATATTATATTTAGTTTTTAATTTATTTACGTTAATCTTTATTTTCCTTAGCCTCATTTATTTGATTACAAAGTTATAGATTTTTTTCTAATATCCAAAACCGCTTAAATTCATTTAATCAATTATTGACAAAAAACTATATATTTTCAATACTGAAAAAAAAATATTTATTTGATTATTAAGCAATTATACAACAAAAAGAGACAAAAAATGAGCAATGTTAAAATTATTATAAAATTATATGTATAAAATTTTAGAAAATTTTAACTATATATTTTATCCTTGAATCTTTATTTAATAGATTTTTTTCCATATAGAAATTTATAATAGCATTATAAAAATTACTAATAGATAAATTAACTTTCTATTCTTCTTTATGCTTATTGTAGGAATCCAATATTAATTTTTGTCTAAGATCCAATAACCTTTTCATATTATGGAATACTCTACCGGTCAAGCTTCTCACCCACCCTTTCTTTTTTAGTGAAGGTAGTATTTGTTCCAATGTATCAAAATTCTTATTCATTTTTTGAATTTCCAATCTGCTTATCTCTTCATCATCAACAATAGATGTTATTTCTTCTTCAAGCTTTTTTCTAAGAAGTTTAAGTTTTTGTTTAATTCTTATAATTTCTTCCGTATTGAAATAATCATCATATTCATCAAATTTTTCACAAATTTTATCTATTTGTTCTTGTTCTTCAGCCAAAAGACCTAATGGTGAAGCTAATGAAATTTCATTCCAAATAACTTCCAACCATTTTTCTATTTTTATATATACGTTAGCAATTGAATCTATAATGAAATCTTCATGAATTGAAAATCTTCCGGGAACTGCTTCTCCTGAAATAGTGTATTTTTCGTTATCTTTTTTTTCAATGAAATAATTTTCATCTTTAAATAAAATATAATATTTGGGTTCTATTAGATATATAATTTTAATAGTATTTTGATTTATATCAACTTTAAAGTCAACATATTCAAATTTATCATTCTGTTTAAAAATTTCGATAATGTTCTCTAAAAAATCTTTTTGTATCATATATTGAAGCAGTTACACAACTATTTTAATTGTAAATATAAATATTTAATCTTGAAAATTATCAATATAAAACTTTTTTTTTAATTTTGTACTATTAATAAACATACCTTATTTTTTATATATTCATTATTTTATTCGTTAAATTATGGAAAATAAACATAAAACTACTATTGACAGATTACTAGATTTTATGGTTTATAAAAACCTAAATGATAACAAACTAACTAAGTTAGCAAATTTATCTGTTGGACTTATCGGAAGGGCTAGAAGGAACAAGTCGGGTTTACATACAGATACTATTGAAAAAATTTTACATACGTTTCCGGAATTAAATCCTACTTGGCTGCTTACAGGTAATGGATCTATGTTATTAGATTCGAATGATATTCCTAAAGACAAACCGGTAATGAATGAGTCAGATACCCTTATTGATGAAATATTCATTACTCAAAAAGATATAATCTATATGTTGAAAAAGAAATATTTTAAAGTTTAAGATATAAAATCTTATTTTTACTTTATATTTTCAATAATAGCATATACAGGAAAGTGGTCACTATACCCCCCTAAATATCTACTTCCTGTATAGGTCCGCCAAGGGGTTCCTAATTTTTCCCTATCCGGACTTTGAAGAAATGGAGGATTAAATACATTGGAATTTGAATATCTGAGTTTGCTGTTTTCATCGAAAAAAGATTTAGAAAAAATAATTTGATCAAAAAGCATCCCTTTTCCTTCATGAAAAGTACTGTATAAATCTCTTTTATATAAATTCTCAAAGGGATTATATAATTCGCGTTCTTTTAATTCTTGTATCGTTTTTTTATTCCAAAGTTGTTGATATAAATAGGTGGTGGTAGGATCTTCATTAAAATCACCCATTATAATAATATTTGCTAAGATATCTTTATCAAAAATTTCATTAATTTTTTTTCTTAATTCGTGAAGAATATGAATACGTTTAGATACATTAATATTATTTTCTCGTTTAGAGGGTAAATGCAATACAAAAAAATGAATGGTAATATTTTCTAGCTTTCCCTTTGCATACGTAATATCTCTTGTATAATCTCTACTACCATCACTATTAAATATAGGAATTCTTATAAATTCTGAATCTTCAATAGTAAAGAATTCTTTATTGTAAAAAAAAGCAGTATCTATACCTCTTTCATCCAATGAGTCTTTATGAACATACCCATAATTAGCTTTAAAAGGAAATTCTTCAAGAAGTTCATCTATCACCTTTTTATTTTCAATTTCACATAAACCAAAAAACGTTGGTAACTTTTGAGTTTCTTCTTCTCCTATACGACTAATAGTTTTGGCTATTTTAGCTAATTTATTTTTATATCTTGAAAGGTTCCAGGAACGACTACCTTGAAAAGGTAAATCGCCAATATTTTTATTATTTCCGGATTCATATAAATTTTCAACATTGTAAAATGCAATGGTATGATGCATAAATATTTTTTATATATCAAATGTATTAATTTATTATATAATGCAATATTTATTCCCAACCGTAAGCAATAGTAACTAATTTTTCATTTATTGTATAACTTACTTAACCAATTGAAAGTTTTAAAGCTATGGTCTTATTTATTATTAATACTATTATTCTCTGAATTATATTTATAAATTTATCTAGTATATAAAAAGCTTTTAGCTGTAATTTAGTTCAATAAAACTATATAATTCATAAACTAAATTCTTACAGTTAAACAAAGCTTAATAAGAGCATTTGCACTATAGATATTGGATAAGATAATGTAAAACTTTTTTAAATTATAGAATTATATCATAATTTAGAAAAGTCAATAAATTAATTTATAGATTACATCATCAAAAAAACGACATCCAAAATTTTTGTTGCAAATAGGCTTTAAAATTATATTCCTCTATAATTTTAGACATTTCAAAAGGTATATATATCTGAAAATCATTTCTTTCATCTTGCAGTTGATTTAATATAGTAACAAAACTAATATTAGAAATTATTTTTTCACCCAGAAAAGCAGATATTAATAAGCCCAGTTTGTTTACTATAATTTTAGAATTTAATAAAGATATTTGAGAAGAAGAGGCAATCAAGGAATAATATTCTTCTAATCGATCTTTAAGTAAAAAAATCAAAAATTTAGAACTTGCACATTGCTTTTTTAAATTCGTTGGATCCAAAAATAAATTTGAAACACTAAATAATATATTCATCTTTCCAATACTTTTACACATGGATTCTAGCTTTTTTTGCTCTCCTTTCTCTAAAATTAATTCAAGTAAACTAGCTGTTGTAGTATGAAGGGCTTGAATAATATTTGATTCTTTTTCCTTTGAAATTTTGGAAATATTGGTTATTACTTCAGGGGTAATAAATTCAGAAATTGAATTAAATAAGTATTCCATAATTTTTAGTGTTAAAATTTAAAATAAAGAATACAAAAACTATACCAATTAATAGTTTATTATAATATATAAATAAATATCATTATTTTATTTACATATAATTTAACTAATTATAAAACAAAAACCCCAAAAATAAAGGGGTTTTTATATTATTTAAATATTCAGAAATTATTTTACAGATACACCATTTTCAGTGACATCATCAGGGGTTATAAATGAAAATTTTCCATCTATATTCTTTGATAAAAGTAACATCCCTTGACTTTCAATGCCGCGTATTTTTCTGGGAGCTAAATTAACAAGTACGGTAACCTGCTTACCAACTAATTCTTCAGGAGTAAAGCTTTCTGCAATTCCCGATACAATGGTTCGTACATCTATTCCTGTATCTACTTTAAATTGCAGTAATTTATCAGCTTTTTCAACCTTTTTAGCTTCCAATATGGTACCTATTCTTAAATCAATCTTATCAAATTCATCAAATGTGATATTATCTTTTTGAGGTTCGACCCGGTTATTATTTACAGAAGCATTCTGTTTTTTTGAATTTTCTAATTTTTCAATTTGATAATCAATTTGTTTATCCTCAATTTTATCGAAAAGAAGGGGTATAAGATTTATTTTACTTCCGGAAGGTAACAAGATTTTACCTGATTCAAGATCTTTCCATGAATGATAAGTTAAATTTAATCCATTCATTATTTTTTGAGAAGAAAAAGGTATAAAAGGCTCAGATAATTCCCCTAAATAAGCAGCAATTTGAGCTGATACGTATAAAGTTTCTTTTACTTTTTCCGGTTCATCTTTAATTTTTTTCCACGGCTCTTGCTCTTGTAAAAATTTATTACCTAAACGAGCTAAATTCATTAAAGAACTTAAACCGTTCCTAAATTCGTAGTTATATAAATAAGTTGATATTTCTTTGGATATTTTAGAAAGATATTCTAATTCTTCGGAATGAAAGTTATTTCCAACTTCGGGTATTTCTCCATCATAATATTTATTAATTAGAACGGATACCCTATTTATAAAATTACCAAAAATTCCTACTAATTCTGAATTATTTTTAGTTTGAAAATCTTTCCAAGTAAAATTATTATCTTTTGTTTCAGGTGCATTGGCTATTAAGGTATATCGTAAAGAATCTTGTTTCCCCGGAAAATCGGCAAGATATTCATGCGCCCAAACCGCCCAATTTCTTGAGGTTGATATTTTATCATTTTCTAAATTTAAAAACTCATTAGCCGGTACATTGTCCGGTAATATATAATCCCCATGAGCTTTCAACATAGCCGGAAAAATTATGCAATGAAAAACAATATTATCTTTTGCAATAAAATGAACCAGCTTGGTTTCTTTATCTTGCCAATAAGGTTTCCAATCTTTTCCTGTTCTTTCCGCCCACTCTTTGGTGGAGGAAATATACCCTATCGGGGCATCAAACCAAACATATAGAACTTTACCTTTTTCTCCTTCTAAAGGCACGGGCACTCCCCAGTCTAAATCTCGAGTCATGGCACGAGGTTTAAGTCCCTCTTCCAACCATGATTTCACTTGACCGTAAACATTGGGTTTCCAATCTTTTTTATGACCTTTTAATATCCAATCGGAAATAAATTCTTGATATTCATTAAGAGGCAAATACCAATGCTTCGTCTTTTTTAAAATAGGTTTCTCACCACTTAACATGGAATGAGGATTGATTAGTTCATCCGGACTTAATGTGGAACCACATTTTTCGCATTGATCTCCATATGCGTTTGTATTACCACATTTAGGACAGGTTCCAACAATATATCGATCTGCTAAAAATTCATTTGCTTTTTCATCAAAATATTGTTCTGTTTCTTCTTCAATGAATTTTCCATCCTCGTATAGTTTTAAAAAAAATTCTTGAGCTGTTTTAATGTGTATAGGAGCCGTAGTACGCGAATAGTTATCATACGAAATTCCCAATTCCGTAAATGTTTGCTTCATTAATTCATGATACCTATCTACCACATCTTGAGGAGTAACACCTTCTTTTTTCGCTCTTATCGTAATTGGAATTCCGTGTTCATCTGACCCCCCTATTAATATAACATCATGATCATTTCTTCTTAAAAATCGGGCATATACGTCCGCAGGTATATATACTCCTGCTAAATGACCTATATGTAAAGGGCCATTTGCATAGGGAAGTGCTGTAGTTATAGTATATCTACTCATTTAATATTATGTTTTTTGTTTAAAAAATGCAGTATGCAATCTTTAACAAAGGTACAAAGTAACAAAATACTAAAAAAGGATTATCTTATTTTTATGTTTTTATCCTATTATATTAAATTGTCTTTATTTAGGAGGAGCTAAATATATAAATGGTTCATAAGGGATATTTCTTAAAACAGTAAAAATAATTAGAAACACTAAAATCAGTATTCCAATTTCATTTGAAAATATAAATTTGATAACATACTTTTTACTATTAAAAATATACATCTGAATTGATGCAAATACTACATATAAAAGAAAAGGTAGAAAATATATTAAAATATTATAACGTGACGCTTGTAAAAATTCTCCATGTAATAAAAAATGAAACGCCCTTTGTCCGCCACAACCCGTACAATTTAGTCCGGTTAATAATTTAAAAAGACATGGTAATGCTAAATTTGTTTTATTGGGATTTATAACATAATAATAGATACATAAGAAAGTAATAAGAGTTAGTAAGCTAAACCACACTAAACCTCTATTTCTAAGAATTTTGATTAACATAAATTACAGAAATAGTTATCAATTTATTTTTAATATTATAAGTGGCTTAACAAAAAATTAACCATTCTTAAACCATCCTTGGTAATAAAACATATTTCCAAAAAATATAATAAAGAGAATAAGTAAAATGTATATTAATATATTGAAAAAAAAGATAATTAAAGAAATTATTGATAAAATTCGAGTGTCTTTTGATTTTAGCATTGCTCCGAAATGATCTCCGGAATTGTAAATAGTTTTTACCTCATTAGCAAATATTATAGATAAAACTCCAAATATAATTCCTATTAAACTAAAAGAAAAAATATTAAGTATGGTAGAAATAATCGCTAATACCATATGATTATTGGGTAATCTATCATTTTTTTCGTCAGTTGGAACTGTCGAAGCAGCTGAATTTTCATATTGCAAATTTGAATGTTGATCTTCCATAAATAAAATTTTTTATCATATATAATTTTCTATTGAACCAATAATTTTAAATATTTATTAATTTATGAAATATATTCTTAATTTATAAATCAATATTTAGTAAAAAAATGATTAAAATAAAAATTATTTTTTATTAATCTCAATAATTACAAAAATTATACCTTTTATCATAAATTTATAATCTTAAAATGTTAATTTAAATAAATTATATTAATTAAACCATGATCCTAAAGATTATTTTAGTTATAAATAAAATATTCTAAGCATCTATTATAAAGCAAGTAATAACTTTTTTAAAGAGTGAATAGTAAATAACTTTCTATTCACCATAAATATTCTGATATTTGCAAAAAATATAGTAATGATATCTTTAGAAACAACCATTTCCAATAAAAAATTCAGTAACTGTTTGATGAATGCATCGGGTGTAAAATGTATGACGTTAGAAGAGCTATCGAACATGAAAAATTCAGGATCAGGAACTTGGATAACTAAAAGTTGTACCCTATCTCCTAGAGAAGGTAACCCGTCTCCTAGATATGTTGATTTAAAATTAGGAAGTATTAATTCGATGGGATTACCAAATTTAGGTTTTGAATTTTATCTTGATTATGTTCTTAATGAACACAAAGAAGGAAATGATAACTTATTTTTTTCAGTTGCCGGTTTAACGTTAGAAGATAATATAGAAATGTTGAACCAAATTGAAAAGTCTGATTTTCAAGGTTTGGTTGAATTAAATTTATCTTGCCCAAATATACCGGGAAAACCACAAACGGGTTATGATTTTGAAAGAACTGAAGAAGTTTTGAATAAGGTATTTTCATTTTATACAAAACCTTTAGGGGTTAAGCTTCCTCCATACTTTGATATGGTACATTTTGAAATGGTTGCCGATATTTTAAATAAATACCCGATTCAATTCGTAACTTGTATCAATAGTATCGGAAATGCCTTGTATATTGAAGATGAATCCGTTGTTATAAAACCTAAAGGAGGATTTGGAGGAATTGGAGGAGCTTATGTAAAACCTACTGCTTTAGCTAATGTTAGAATGTTTTATAAATTATTAAGAAAAGATATTTATATTATCGGATGTGGAGGGGTTGAAACCGGTAGAGATGTTTTTGAACACATCTTATGCGGGGCTTCCATGGTTCAGGTTGGTACACAGTTAATGAAAGACGATACTAAAATTTTTTCTAAATTATCTTCTGAATTAAAAGAAATTATGAAAACCAAAAATTACGCTACATTATCCGATTTTAAAGGTATGCTTAAAGAACTTTAATATTTACTTTAGCTAAATTTTGGTACACTATTTTCTGCTTAAAAAAATAAACTCAAAAATATAATAAAATAAATGTTAACCATTGGTATTGCCGGAGGAACTGGTTCCGGAAAAACAACCGTTGTAAATAACATCCTTAATCAATTGGATTCCAACAGTGTAAATGTACTCACTCAAGACAATTATTATCATTACAATCCTGAGTTGTCATTTGATGAGCGTGAACTGTTAAATTACGATCATCCGAGAGCTATTGATTTTGATTTATTAATCGACCATGTAAAAAAGTTAAAAGCAGGGCAAGCTATTGAAGAGCCTCTTTATTCTTTTATAACCCATTCCAGAACGGAAGATGTTACGATTATTCAACCTAAAGAAATCCTTATTGTTGAAGGAATATTAGTATTGACAAATCCTGAATTAAGAAAAGAATTTGATGTTAAAGTATATGTCAATGTTGATTCTGACGAAAGATTAATTAGAAGAATCAGAAGAGATATTCAGGAAAGAGGCAGAGATTTAGAAGAAGTATTGAGTAGGTATCAATCTACTTTAAAACCGATGCATGAAGAATTTATACAACCCTCTATGGCTTATGCTGACATTATAATTCCGACAATGAAAAAAAATACTGTTGCAATTGATGTATTAAGTACAGTGATCCAAAATACTTTAAAAAATCGTTCTAACTAAAGAATGGAAAAAAAAAGCAATAAATCGTCAGATAAAAAATCTATCTTCGGTAAACACTGGTATTCCAGTATTTATTTAATACTCTCCATTATATTTATTATTTGGATGCTTTTTTTTGATACAAATTCTTATTTAACTCATAAAGAATTAAATAATGAAATTTCCAAATTAAAACATGAAAAAGAATATTATAAAAGTAAACTAGATTCTGAAAATATTCAGTATAAAAATTTAAAAAATAATAAAGAAGCTCGAGAAAAATATGCTCGAGAAAATTATTTTTTTAAAAAAAATAATGAAGATATTTTCATCATGGTAACGAAAGATGATTCTATAACGCCAAAATCTAACCCTTAAATCTTAGATTAATTAAAAAGTTACATATTTTTTTAGCTTTTTAAAATAAATACATTTAAAATGCATATTTTAACATTTATTTCGTTATTACTTTATTAAATTAATTAGTAAGTCTTAAAACAACGTATATTTTTATAATTTTAAAAAAAATTAGTATAATATAAAAAGATATGATTCTATTACTTTCAACAATTTTATAGTAACTGCATCATATAAGGTATACTATATATTAAATAAAAATACCAGTTTATGGGATAAATAGTAAGAATAAGATTAATAAGATAAAAGATATTTATAATGTATGAATTACAAAGATATTAGTAAAGGTATAATTAGCGCTGTATCCGTTATTGCATTCACAGTTCTTTTATTTTTTTTATTATGGAAAATTCGATTTGTCTTAGGATATATATTTGTTGCATTTGCCTTTTCTTTAATGGGAAGACCTTTAATGAATTTTCTAAGTGAAAAAGTTCGAATATCTAACACTATTTCTGCTTGTATCACTCTATTAATTATGGTGGGTACTCTTCTTACTTTTTTAAGCTTTGTAATTCCTTTAGCCATCGAACAAGCTGGAAATTTATCTTTGTTGGATACAGATAAATTACAAAATTCAATAACAGAACAAGTAAAATTAATTGATGAAGCCTTACGAAGCAAGCATATCTATTTATTTGAAGATAATTATGCACAATTATTTACTTCAAAGTTTAATTTTAAAATACATATGGATACGCTGCAAAGTGGATTTTCGATTTTAGCTGAATTAGGTATTTCCATATTTTCTGTAACATTTATTACTTTTTTCTTTTTAAGAGAAAAAGACTTATTTAACAGAATGATCATTGGTGCTGCTCCAACCAATGACATAAAAAAAGTCATTCAGGTGCTCTCTAATATTAAAGATTTATTAACCAGGTATTTTCTTGGATTGTGTTTACAAATATGTTCGATGTTTTTACTTTATTTAGCTATTTTGGGCGGTTTTAACATTAAAGATATGGTAATTATAGCTATGTTTTGTGCGTTTTGTAACCTTATACCTTATTTAGGACCTTTGCTTGGTTTTTTTATTATCAATTTGCTCAGCATGAGCAGTATGTTTTCCTTAGGTATGGACTTTAATACTCAAATTATACCTACCATATTTTGGATCAGTATTTTATATTTAATTGCCCAATTAATTGATAATGCGATATTTCAACCTTTAATTTATGCTAAAAGTGTCAAATCTCATCCATTGGAAATTTTTTTAGTTATGCTAATCTTCGGTATTTTATTTGGTGCTATCGGTGTTACTTTCGCAATTCCCGGTTATACGGTATTAAGAGTCGTTATGAAAAGCTTCTTCAACCGTTTTAAAATTGTACAAGCCATTACAAAAAATTTGTAGTTAAAAAACTTTCAATCTTGCAAAGATTCTATTAATGTCTTTTGGTAAAAAATCTATTTTAAAATTAAATAATGTACTTTTTATAAATCAATATTTAACTTATTTACAATCATGTAATTTTGTAACTAATATATAGCCATTCAAGAATTGTGATAAATACTCATTTACTACATAAAGAAGTTCAAGAATATATAACCAACCACCTAAATTTTAATATATCGGAATTAAGGTTTAAAAAATCTCCTTTTACGGGGATTTCTTCTCTTGAATTAATTCAACAGATTCAAGGAAAGAAAATTTCTCAAAAAAAATTTCCATTTCTTTATGAGAATAATGAGATCATATACCCTCCGCATATTAACCTTGAACAAGCTTCATCTCAAAGTACGGCATTATTTAAACAATCAATTATAAACGGTAAAACCGGTATTGATTTAACAGGCGGTACGGGTATTGATAGTTTTTTTCTCTCGGAGCAAACCAATGAATTTTATTATGTCGAGCCGAATCTTGATCTCCTGGAAATAGTAAAACATAATTTTACAGTACTTGGTAAAAAAAATGTGAACTTTATAAACAAAACCGCCGAGGAATTTATTTCTTCTAATTCTACACATTTCGATTTTATTTATTTAGATCCATCCAGACGTGATGAAAATAAAAATAAAAAAATCAATTTAAAAGACCTATTCCCCAATATATTAAACCTAAAAGATACATTATTCAAATTTTCAAAATCCATTTTTAGTAAGCTTTCTCCTCTTCTTGATCTTCAAAGAGCAATTGATCAATTACCGATTTCAAAAATTTATATTGTATCAATTAAAAATGAAACCAAAGAATTAATAGTGCAATTGAATCCTGAGGATAAAATAAACCTATCCAATCCTTATGTACATTGTATCAATCTGGAATCAGGACAGCCTGATTTTTGTTATTTTTGGCAAGAGGAAAAAATATCTCCTGTTCCCTCCTATTCCATTCCGAAATCGTACCTATATATACCCAATTCATCCCTATTAAAATCTGGAGCCTTTAAACAATTAGGTATTAAATTTTCTATAGATAAGTTACATTCTAATTCCCATATATACACTTCAGAAAGCAAAATTGAAAATTTTCCGGGCCGTACTTTCATACTTATTGACAAAAATTTTAATCCTAAAAAAACTAGTCAAAAACAATTTAATATAATCAGTAGAAATTATCCGTTAAAACCTGAAGAAATTAAGAAAAAATATAAGCTTGTTGATGGCGGAACTAAGTATTTAATTTTTACACGTTCTTTACAAGGAAATATTTGCATGCTGGCAGAAAGTATCTAGATTGCCAATTTAATATAACTTAATTTTATAACATTTTATATTTTATTTAAGAAATAATTAAGATTATTAAATTTAACTTGCAAAATCATTTTAGAAGAACTAATTATTCAAACATTCATTAAAAAATGTATAAAAAAATTATATATATTATATCATTAATAAGCCTTTTTAATACAACCTTTACCAATTGCAAAAAATCAAATTACGAAGTAAATAAAAGTGTTCAGAATAAAAAACCTTCAATTCCCGGATATTACAATATAAATTTTGATTCTATATTTACTAAAAAGGATAATTATTCTCCGGAAGACGATACCATTGTATATCAGTTGAATAAATATTTCACTCATGTCTGGAAATCAAAAAATTTAAGCGGTGGTATTTTAGTCGCTAGAGGCAACACCATACTGTTAGAAAAATATAATGGATATTCCAATTGGGAAGATAAAACATTAATTTCAGCCCAAACCTCTCTGCACGTGGCTTCGGTAAGCAAAATTTTAACTTCTTTAGCTGTATTGAAATTAGTTGAAGCTCACAAGATAAATTTAGATCAGAAAGTAAATACCATACTTACCGATTTTCCCTATTCGGATATAACCATACATGATTTATTGACACATCGAAGCGGTCTTCCGGAATATACTCATTTGGTTGATTTGATTAACACTTGGGATAAAAGAAAGAAAATGTCCAATGAAGATGTTTTAGATTTATTTTCAACTCATACTCCATTACTACAATATAAACCGAATACTCATTTTTCATACTCAAATTCTAATTTTGCTCTGTTAGCCTTAATCGTTGAGAAAACAACCAACATGTCTTTTCCGGAAGTCATAAATACAATGATATTTACCCCTTTGGGAATGAAACATTCGTATATACTTCAAGAAAAGGATTTAAAAAAAGCTAATCTATCCTACTATCCTGACGGCAGACCCTATAAATTCAATCACCTGGATTTAGTTTACGGAGATAAAAACGTTTATACTACTCCTGAAGATCTGTTCCGATTAAGTCAGGCCATGTTTGCCTCAAACTTTTTACGTAAAGATTTATTAGATCAAATGTACACTCCGTACAGTAATGAAATACCGAACATTAAAAACTACGGATTGGGTATGCGATTAATGGTATTTAAAAACGGCAAAAAATTAATCTATCATACCGGATGGTGGCATGGAAGCAATGCCATATTTATTCATCTTGTGGATGAGAAAGTCACTATTATAGCCATTGGAAATAAATATTCAAATATGATCTATTCGGCTATTCGATTAGCACCTCTATTCGGCGACTACCCTTTACCAAATATGAATAAATATAAGTACGATTAAATTTACTTATTAATAAACAGTATAGTAGTCAACCTTAAGTATATTTGGATGGAGTAATACCATAAAATACGTTGAAATTTATTTATATTTGCTTACCGATTAAAATATATTAAATGAACGATTACAGTATTAAAGAATTGTTAGCTAAAGGAAAAAAAGCTTTACAGGAAGAAGTAGTAATTAGAGGATGGGTGCGATCTTTTCGTTCCAATCAATTTATTGCTCTTAATGATGGTTCGGGGCAAAATAATATTCAAATTATAATCAATTACAACGATTTTGATACTGAAACTTTAAAACAAATTACAACAGCATCTTCTCTTTATGTTGAAGGAAAAATTACTGAAAGCAAAGGAGCGGGACAAGAAATTGAAGTCGTAGCCAATACAATAAAAATTTACGGATATGCTAATCCTGAAGATGTTCAGGAAACTATCTTACAGCCTAAAAGACATTCATTGGAAAAATTGAGAGAGCAAGCACATCTTCGTTTTCGCACCAATACCTTTGCTGCGGTAATGAGGGTTAGAAATGCTTTAAGTTTTGCCATTCACCAATATTTTAATAAAAATGGATTTTGCTATATCAATACTCCTATAATTACCGGATCAGATGCTGAAGGCGCGGGAGAAATGTTTACCGTTACCAATTTCAATTTAGATAATCTTCCTAAAAATGACGAGGGAAACACAGATTTTTCTCAAGATTTCTTTGGAAAAAAGACAAATCTGACCGTTTCAGGACAATTGGAAGCAGAAACTGCTGCTATGGGTCTAGGAAAAGTTTATACATTCGGTCCTACTTTTCGGGCTGAAAATTCAAATACTACTCGACATTTAGCAGAATTTTGGATGGTTGAACCGGAAGTAGCTTTTTATGATTTGGATCAAGATATGGATCTTGCAGAAGATTTTCTAAAATATTGCATCCAATATGCT
Organism: Apibacter sp. B3919; assembly: GCF_026537405.1. Taxonomy (NCBI): domain Bacteria; kingdom Pseudomonadati; phylum Bacteroidota; class Flavobacteriia; order Flavobacteriales; family Weeksellaceae; genus Apibacter; species Apibacter sp. B3919. Next base: position 436,916 of record NZ_JAFNMG010000001.1, read on the forward strand.
GTTGATAATTGTAAAGAAGATTTGGATTTTCTAAACAAACGATTTGAAGAAGAGCAAAAGCAAAAGCCGAAAGAAGAAAAATCGGATCAAACTTTACTTGAAAAATTAGATTTCGTATTAAATAATAAATTTATCAGGCTTAGCTATACGGAAGCTATTGATATTCTTAAACATTCGAAACCGAATCAAAAGAAAAAATTTAAATATCTTATTGATGAATGGGGAGCAGATTTACAATCTGAACATGAAAGATATTTAGTTGAAAAACATTTTAAAAGTCCGGTAGTGTTATATGATTATCCGGCAAAAATAAAAGCTTTCTACATGCGTTTAAATGACGATCATAAAACCGTACGTGCTATGGACGTTCTCTTTCCGGGTATTGGTGAAATTATTGGAGGATCACAAAGAGAAGAAAGAATTGATATTTTAAAACAAAAAATGAAAGATATGAATGTTGACGAAAAGGAATTATGGTGGTATTTAGATACACGTAAATTCGGTACAGTGCCTCATTCAGGATTTGGACTAGGATTAGAACGCCTCGTTTTATTTGTTACAGGTATGAGTAATATTAGAGACGTTATACCTTTTCCTAGAACCCCTAAAAACGCTGAATTTTAAAATTGATTAATAATTATTTTAAAGATGCTTATATATGTAAGCATCTTTTTTATTATTATTTATTACCATCTTAAAATTTATATTTTATTAACTCTTCTACTATTTACTTAAAGAGTTGATGAATAAAATATATTCATTACTAGTCTAAAATCCATTAAATGAAAAGCAATTTCTAAAAAATTTAATTAAATCATCTCTTAGATAACGATATTTTTATTATATGTTTACTATATAATAACTAGTAAAAATTGCTTTAAAAAAAATAAAACCACCAAAAAAAATATTGTGAAGTTTTAATTTAATATAAATTGAAAAATTTAAGGCTTTAGCAAAAAAAAATTCATTACAAAAATTATGCCTTTATTTGTATCTTACATATTAATAATGTAAATTTGAATTTATAAACCTTACTTAATCTACTTTTATAAAGAAACTATTTTATGTTAAAACAGGATTTAAGACTAAAACAACTTTTAAAACTATCTCCTCAGCAAATTCAGCTAATGAAACTAGTTCAGCTTCCCACCCTTGCATTTGAGGAAGTAGTAAAACAAGAAATCGAAGAAAATCCTGCCTTGGAAGATAATTCTAATGAAGATTATTATGATTCTGCTGATTCCTTTGATTCCGAAAAAGAATATGATGATTCCGCAGACAATGAGATTATTGAAGCTCCGGATATAAATATCGATGATTATCTAAGTGATGATGAAGTACCCAGCTATCGGGTACAATCCAATAATTACAGCGATGACGATGATGATAAAGAGTTACCCTATGCTCAATATGAATCATTTCAAGAACATATATGCTCTCAATTACACACATTTAGATTAACGGAAAATGAAGAAGAAATAGCCGATTTTATCGTCGGAAATCTAGACGATGATGGCTATTTACGAAGAGATTTATCATCCATCGTGGATGATTTGGCTTTTACCCAAGGAATTTATACTGATGTTCCGACTATTGAAAAACTGTTAACTAATTATATTCAAAGATTAGATCCTACCGGTATTGGAGCCAGAGACCTCAGAGAATGTCTGTTATTGCAACTCAGAGCAAAAAATCCTTCAGAATCCACGGAACTGGCTTACAAGATTATTAATGAAATGTTTGATGCTTTTACAAAAAAGCATTACAGCAAAATACAGCAAAAATTTTCCATTTCTGAAGAAAAGCTTAAATGCGCAGTGAATGAAATTGAACGCTTGAACCCTAAACCGGGAAAGGCTTTTACTAATAATTCAAAAAATACGGAACAAATTATTCCTGATTTTACAATCAGAATTGTAAACGGAGATTTGGAATTAACGCTCAATGGTAGGAATGCTCCTGAATTAAAAATTTCCAGAGAATATTCTGAAATGTTGGATACATATAAAAATACCGAACATAAATCGAGAGAGCAAAAAGATGCGGTAATGTTTGTTAAACAAAAGTTAGATTCTGCTAAATGGTTCATCGATGCGGTTAAACAACGTCAACAAACCTTGTATGTTACCATGAAATCAATTATGGATTATCAGAAAGAATATTTTTTGACGGGAGATGAAGAGCAAATTAAACCAATGATTTTGAAAGATATTGCCGAGATCACCGGTTTAGATATATCCACTATCTCAAGGGTTGCCAACAGTAAATATGTGAATACTCCGTATGGAACTTTGCTTATAAAAGATTTATTTTCTGAAAGTCTTACCAATTCTGAGGGCGATGAAGTTTCCACACGCGAAATTAAAACCATCTTACAAGAAGTCATTGAAAATGAGGACACTAAAAAACCTCTAACCGATGATAACTTGATGAAAATACTTAATGATAAAGGATATAATATAGCAAGAAGAACCATTGCAAAATATAGAGATCAACTCAATATTCCTGTAGCAAGATTAAGAAAAAAAATATAATTTAAATTCATTTTCCATGCAGGTCTATTTAGAACTTTTACAACATATATTAGATAAAGGAACTCGTAAACAAGATCGAACCGGAACGGGTACAATCAGTACTTTCGGATATCAAATGCGATTTGATTTACAAAAAGGATTTCCTCTTGTTACGACTAAAAAGCTCCATTTACGATCCATCATTTACGAATTACTTTGGTTTTTAAAAGGAGATACCAATATTAAATATTTAAACGATCATAAAGTTCGTATATGGAATGAGTGGGCAGATGAAAATGGAGATTTAGGTCCTGTTTACGGGCATCAATGGAGAAGCTGGGGGGCTCCGAATGGAAAACATATCGACCAGATCTCGGAAATCATCGATCAAATTAAAAATAATCCGGATTCTCGTAGAATTATTGTCTCCGCTTGGAATGTAGCAGATATTCCTCAAATGGCCCTTGCACCTTGTCATGCACTTTTTCAATTTTATGTGGCTGACGGAAAGTTATCTTTACAGTTGTATCAAAGAAGTGCAGATGTTTTTCTTGGCGTGCCTTTTAATATTGCCTCATATTGTTTGCTGTTACATATGGTTGCTCAAGTATGTAATTTAAAGGTGGGAGAATTTATACATACCTTCGGAGACGTTCACATTTATAATAACCATATTGATCAGGTAAATCTTCAATTAACGCGTGAGCCTCGACCGCTTCCAACATTGAAACTCAATCCCGATAGGAAGGATATTTTCAGCTTTCAATACGAAGATTTTTCCATTGATGGCTATGATCCTCATCCTCATATTAAAGCAGAAGTAGCTGTTTAATAATCAGATACTTTTTATTTTTATAAAGCCAATTATAAGATATAATTAATAGTATAATTATACCTTATAATTAAATAGCAGTAAACGGCTAGTTGTTATATTTAACTTCAATCATATTTAATGATGAATTTCTGCTGTCTTTTTCATTAAATATTACCGAAAGCAATCGATTGTCTTTGCCCCTGTTAGTCACTAATACCTTAACATCCGTTCGTTGTTTGATGTTTTCTATATCATCAACTATTTTATAACATTTGGTTTCCACAATTACATCATTAAATTTGTTATAGGTATAATCACAATGAAGGTCTTTATCCTTAATATATCCCGTCATTAAATTTTCGTCATCATAAATATATTCTGTAACCATGTGTTCCGATCCATCATCATCTTTATAATATTCTTTTTTTAGATTTCCTTCCTCATCGTATTCATATAAAACGGAGCTGTTAAAATCATTATTTTGATAAATATTTTTTTTAGTTATATTTTCATTTGCATCATAATCAAAATAGGCTTCTTCGGTAGTTTGATTAGCATAGTCGAGTTTCACAGATTTATAAGGTAAACCATTTTCATTATAATAATAAAAGGTATCATTTAAATCATCTATGTGCTGTATAAGAAAATCGTTATAAAAATAATTTACATACACATCTTTCTTATCCACACAATCGTGCTGAAACAAAGCAATACCCTGTTTATTGAATTCTGTTAATTTACATTTTTTACCGTAAAGACTATCTTTAACAATATATTGAATACTTTTTAGAGCCTTTTGATCATATAAAGTGTTACTGGTAGTTTCTAAGGGAATAATATGACTGTACGCTTTCTTATTAATATCTTTATAAGTAATCAATTTTTTGAATAAATCAATCATAGCTACATTATCGGATTCCAAATCATTTAATTCAATATTTTTATTATCAACAATCGGTTCATACCAATCTTGTTTGTAAAAATATTTTACATCATCCGGATTTGAAAAACGATATCCGTATCTAGCAAAAATTTCATTTTTCATCAATTCCAACTCTTTCGGTTTTTTATCTTTTAAATCTTCAATACCTAAACGAGTAAAAGCAGTTTGTGGATATTTTCCGGGAAATTCTTGAGGAGTTAAGATAACTTCATCATCATTAATACGACAATTCCTGTTTCCGATTTTATCTTTGGTACAAACCATTAATTTAATTTTCGAATTACCTTCGTTGTGAGATTTATCCTTTTCTTTTAAAAATATAAAAGATGCTTTGACCTGATCTGAAATAAAATTACCGTCTTCAATCTTGATGTTGGTTAATTTTTGTACTTTACGGTGTAAATCGCCCCCTTTTCTGCTGTTAAAATCTAGTTTAATAAACTCACTTATTCCCTGTGCATATGTTTTACCGTCTAGATTTAAAATTTTAATGAAGTAATTTTTTGTATCATTCTTGAAATGAAAAACGGTATTTATTTTAGTAACACTATCTCCCACTTTCTCATCGACTAAAGAAGGATCAACTCTCATTCCACTTTGCGAATAAATTGTTTTTTTTTGTGCCATAAAAAAAATAGGTATACATACCATTACATCTAAAAATACTTTTTTCATATAAAAATGTTTATTAATGCAAAAATACACAAATATGTATAACCTCAAATTTACCTTATATATTTATGCCTATTTTTATATAATCATGGTTTTTTTAAAAAAACAAATTAAGCTAAAAGTTGGGTATATAAAACATTTGCATCCATAAATATCAAAAAAATTTAAATATTAATCCTATCATGAATTATATTTATTTAACCTATATTAATAATAATATAAAATTTAATTAATTTATTACAATATTAAATAATGCTATCAAAAATAAAATGAATAAGTTTTTTTTTAATTTTTACTGTTCAATTACTTAAATTTTTTTATACCTGACATCTCTGCTCCATCTTCGGGATTTAGATATTTAAATGTGAAGGATGAAAGTATGGTTATAATACCCAAAATGAATAGAGTTGCTTTAAAGCTTGAACTTACTTCGGTAAATATTTCCGATTGATTGAATCCCCTTAAAATTAGGGAACTTAAGGATATTCCAAAACTCACGGATAACTGTTGTGTAACTGAAAGTATCGTATTACCTCCACTTGCATTAGCAGGAGTTAAATCAGCCAGAGATATGCTATTCATTGAGGTCATTTGAATTGAATTAAAAAAGCCATATAAAACTAAAATAGGAATCAACCAAAACAATGAAGTATTTTTATCCGGAAATGAAAATAATGAAATCGATAAACCTAAAATTATCGTATTCGAGATTAATAAATTTCTATAACCAAATTTCTTTACCAACGGGATTACCCAAGATTTAGCAAAAATGGTTGAAATAGCAGAAAATATAAGCATCATTCCTGATACAGTAGGAGATTTACCGAACCCGACTTGCAACATAAGTGGAAGCATCAACGGAACGCCTCCAATACCTAATCGAGTGATCAAATTTCCTATGATTCCAATTTTTAACGTCCTTATTTTAAATAAGTTTAAATCGATAATAGGCCGAACTATTTTTTTTGAATACATCACATATACACTTAATAAGCTAATACCGATGAGTAATAAAATCAAAACATTAATTATATCGGTCATTCCTTCTCCGGCAAATTCTAAACTTAACGAAAGCAATACTAAACCTAAACTGAATAAAATAAATCCGAAAAAATCAAATTTGCCTGTATTTTTTTTATAGTTTGGAAAGGCTTTCCAGGCAACCAAAATTCCTATGATACCTATAGGGATATTAATTAAAAATATCCAATGCCAACTAGCAATTTCAACCAACCAACCTCCTAAAGTTGGACCAATAACCGGTCCTATTAATCCGGGAATAGTAATAAAATTTATAACTTTCAAAAGTTGGTGTTTAGGATAGGAATAGATCAACGTTAATCTTGAAACGGGAACCATCATAGATCCTCCTATGGCTTGCACAATTCTCATACAAACCAACATTTTCAGAGATACAGAAACTACACATAAGAAAGATCCTATGGTAAAAACAGCAATAGCAATAATAAATATATTTTTAGATCCGAATTTATCTGAAAGCCAACCGCTTAAAGGAATTAGTAATGCTAACGTTAATACATAAGCTATCAATACCGATTGCATTTCGAGGGGAGATTTATGTAAGTCTTTTGCTATGGAAGGAAGGGCTGTATTTAATATGGTTGAATCCAGAAATTGCATAAATATAGCCATTGCAGCTATCCATGGTAAATATTTTGAAACTTTTCTTTCTGTCATTTTTTATGTAAATCACAAAATAATTTTACAAACCTCTCTATATATACATTGTATTCGGTAAAGTTATAGTTTTAACTATACAAAATTTGTACTGGAAATACATTTATAAAAAATATGTTAAACATCACAATAAGTTTACATTTTTATATTTCACATAATTTTATCTCTGTTTAATTTTTTATAATTTATAATCTATAAAAAAAGCCCTTTTTTAAAAGGGCTTTTTTGTGAGATTAAATCAATTATTCTACTGTAAATTTAAGTTTATATGCTTCTTTACTATTATGTAAAATCAGATAATATACTCCACTCTGAATTGGACTTATATTAATTAGTTTCTTAAAGTTATCAGTTACTTTTATTTTTTCTTCACTATAAATTTTTCGTCCGCTTAAATCATAAATTGACAAATTGAAATTTCCTTCTTTACCTTTCATCAACAAGGTAAAAATCCCTTTATTAGGAACCGGTACTAATTTTAACGTTTTAGTATCAGTTATTTCAATTTCATCAATGGATAAAGAATTATCTACTTTTACTTTTATTGATGTTGACTTGTTGCAGAATGTTGGTGTTTGATATTCCAACGTAATAGTTTGATCTCCTTTTTCCTTCCATTTTACTGATAGTACGTTTTTATTTTCATTAACAATCTCACCTCCGGTAACTGTCCATTTATATGAATTCATGTCTGAAGCGGCTACATAGTTTTCAACCGCATTGACTGTTGAGGTTTCAGAACCGGAAATTTCTGATTCAAAGTATTGGATTTCACCTAATTGTATAGATGCTATACCGTTTCCTTGCAATCCGCTAATTTTTTTATGGAGATAATTCAAATTAACGCCTAAACTTATATCACCGTTATTTTTTAGACTTTCCAAATTCGAAATTTCAAACTCTCTGTCAGATATTGAATTTATTATTAAATCTTTACCTGATATTTTTATCCCTGCTGATTCGATCACTAATGCATCAACATTTAAATCCGATTTTACTATATCTTCAGTAAAATTTAATTTGATATGTTCTATCTCTGAACATGAAACAGTTCTTTTTGTAATTTGCAAGAAATTAGCTGAAAGTTCGTTTCCGTCAATGTAAGTATCTAATACTACAGGACTACTAGCATTTCCATATGAGTCGTAAACTATCGCTATGAATTTATTTTTGCCTTTAATGTTACCTATGGGTATCTCTATCAATCCTTTATTATCTTGAACTATTTCTTGAATTATTGTTTCATCGGATATAGTACCCATATATATAATAACTTTTCTATGATCTTCAACGGTTTCCATCTGCAACATAACATCATCTCCGGAAGTGATATTATCTGTTAATGATATACCTCTATCGGGTGTTAAGTGCATATTAATTACTGACAGAGGTTTTTCGAAACGAACCGTCCAATTTTTATTTACAGAACCGGTACCATAATTTCCAAATTCATCTATAAATCCTTCTTGATTTACTAGTAGCTTATAAGATCCTTCTGACTGAGTATAGTTACCTAATCCTGAAATTAAATAATGTATTTCATCTTGTTTAGTTACCGTAATTAAAGCTTTTTGATTTTCAGATCCTTTAATTAACTGAACCCATTCAGGCAAAAATTCAGAAGTGATCGGTTTGTTAATGGTTATAAGAACATCCGTTACATTTTGCGCATGTACAGCACCTTGATATTGAAGCTCAAATTGATCAACTTCCGGAAGATTTTTATCTACTTTCCATGAGAATTTTTGTACTATCAAACCTTTTGATCCATCTTCTGCTACCATTTCCGGTAAATTTACCTCTAATTCATAATTACCGTTTTCGACATTATATTCATTCAAACCACTTATTGTATATTTTATGCCTCCGGCTAGATTAGTTATTGTAATGTTTTCCAAAGGTTTTCCATTTAAAGAAATTTTTTCTTTATTAAATTGCTTCGAAGCTATTTTTTTATTGAAAATGATTTCTATACTGTTTAAGGGTTGTGAATTAAGTTGATCTGAGGTAAACTGCATAATTCCCAATTCTCCGATGACCTGAGTCCAAGAAACTGATTTTCCTTCTGTTCCTTCATTTCCTTTAAGATCTTTAATTCCCGCACATTGAACCGTTAATTCATAATATCCTGAAGTACGAGTTAATGCTTTTAAATCCACAACAAATACAGAATCATTAGTTATACCTATTTTAACATTATCTTGTGATAATTTAATTTCTGCTCCTTGATGTATTAGACGTAGATTCTTATAACTAAATGTTTGTTTCTGTATGGGTTTGTTAAAATGTACTTCCACATACTCAACGGGTTGTGTAGTGGTTTGCTCAGGAATATTCGCAAATGACACTACTTTCGGAACATTCATGTCTATGGGCGTATAATATAGTGTATAGGTAGTGGTTCTCTCTACTTTATCTACGAAATGAAGTTTATTTTCATATTTAGGATCTTTTCCGTCTCTTAAGGTTACAAAAGTTTGCCAGAAATTTTCAATAGGTAATTCTAAATTATCTGAATTACGAATAACTTTAATTAACTTATACAAATCTTTACCCGGATCGGTAATATTTCCATAATTCCAACCAATGAAAGAAGGTGTAATGCTTAACTGTGTAGTAACTTGCGATGGTGATATTTCGTTAGTTACTTTAGCGGCAGAAACTTGAGAAACTTCCTCACTTTCACCGTTAGAATAATAAATCATATCCGGCGTATCATTTAAATCTGGAATATCATTTACCAAGAAATCAGAAATATCATCTTGACATTTGCCGTATGCTTTTACACTTTTAATTAATTCATGTATATGGTATTCCTTGATCAAACTTAAATCTTTATTTCCATAACTATTTAAATGTTTTACCTTAATATCGTATTTTACAAAATGTCCTAATAAAGTGCTGGTAAACCACCATTGACCAACCATAGCTTTTTGCGGCGCAATTGAACCGAAATCGATATTTAACAATCCTAATTGCTTCGGTTGATTGTTCATTCTACTGCCGATCATTTCAAAATCTATCAATAAGCCTTTTCTATTTTCGATTATTTCCGGTTGCATGGATTGTACTTGAACATTTTTTGCGGTTCCATAGCCTTCATTTTTAATTAATAAAGACATTTCTGCCGGCACCATTGGCTCTACTTTTTCCGTTAATGGATCGTCACCGATAATATCTCGTTGCATAAAATAATGCAATACTAAATCGGGACTTGGATTTACTTCTAAGGTTACCGGAAATAATTTTGCTGATACTTTTTCTCCGGTCTCCGGATCCAAATAAGATAAGGTTCCACCAAACGAATATGATTTTGATACGGTAGGCGCTGCTTCTTTGGTCGGAATATAGATAACTGTTCCTATACCATTTGAATTAGCTCCTACTATTCCAGATCCGTTTAAAAATTCGTCCTTATTAATTTGGAATAAATGAGTTACATCTTTGTTATTTTCATCAGTGATTACCAAATTTAAATTAATATCTTTTATTTCTTTAGAAGAACTGTTATTTATTTCTAAAGTTCCTTCAAATGCTTCTCGGGTCATGGTCATTTTTTGCGAAAAACGAACACTGATTGTTGCGCATACTGAATTTTTTTGTTCTTCTAATTTGTCCCTTTCTTTCAATATTTCATTTAAGGTACTTTCAATTATTTGAGTTACGGGATTATTAGGATTGTCTAAATCTACTCTTTCACCATAACCTTTTTCATATGCATATTCATAAAGTTTTTTTATTGATATCAATGTATTTTCCAACTTTTTAAAATCAATAAGTTCTTCATCAACATATTTATTTTCATAATATGCCTCAATACTTCTAATCCATAAATCAGCAAACTCAATATTACCTGGGTCTCCTTCGGATTTATTAGCATATTTTCTAATTAAATTAAGTTCTTTACATTTTTCAGTTATTTTATTCTGAGCTAAATCATAACCATTTTTTAACTTTAATTCAAATTGTTTATATATTTTTTGAATTACTGTAGTATCAGTTTGAGTTATTTCTCTCAAAGTTTCGCTAGTTTCAGTAATATCTTTGACTATTCTAGAATCCATACAATCTTTATAAATACTAAATTTCTCATAAATCTTGTGGATTTTTTTTATAACTTCTAGATATTTAACTATACCTTTAGTTTGTTTGATCTCTTTCACCAAACACTCATAAGCATCTAAATTACAAACATTTAACTTTATTGATAATTCCTTTTTATCAAAATTAACTAAACATTTAAAAATTGATGTTAAGCTCTCTGAGTTAATTTTATTCTTTAGTGGATTTGGATTTGGTATAGGTGGATTTGGCGAAACAGGTGGATTTGGTGAAACAGGTGGATTAATTGATTCATCCTCATCATCTAAATCAGGAACATGTAGTATATGTTTAACAATATCAATATATATTTTCGAACTAGTGATTACGAATTCTTTCATTTCCTTTATACAATTCGTACAAGGATTATAATGATATAAACCTTCTAATAAATTTCCTCCATTTCCTCCACCAGGATAATGACTAGAATCATTACCACTCGGACCACCTATATTTAATGATTCTTCTTTTTTAGGATCCGGACATGGGTAAGTTTTCTCAAAAACATTTATTGAATTTATAGCTTCTTTAATTCCTGTATATTTATCACAATTATATTCATATTCTCCTCCGATTAGTGTTATAACACAATCATCATTTTCCGTACTTCCGTTTCCACCATTGCCATTATTACCACCATTACCGCCATTACCGCCATTACCGCCATTACCACCATTACCACCATTACCGCCATTACCACCATTGCCGCCATTACCGCCATTGCCGCCATTGCCGCCATTGCCACCATTGCCACCATTACCGCCATTACCACCGGAATTATTTTGTTTCTTTTTACAAACAATTAAAGGAATGGTTACTGTTGATTTTGCTTTAAGAATATCTATTGAACTTGTAAGAATCTGAAATGTATATCCTTTTTTTACAGGAACATTAATTTTAATATTTTCAGCCTGTATTAATCCATGATTTGTTAAAATAATATTAGTTGCAAAACATTGTCCTTCTTCTAAATTAACTATTTTATCTTGTAAATTCATTATTACTACTGGTTTCGGAACATTAGTTTCAAATTGAACATCAACATCTATTTGATATTTATCACCTAATTCTATAGGACTTACATTCCATGAATATGATATTGCTTTATAAGTTATAAAAGCTGATATCTTTTTAGTTCTTCCAGATTCAATCTGAATATTATTTTGATAAGAATCATGCTTATTAGCGGATACTAAGACCGAATACCAACCTTCCGGAATATTTTCAGCAGAAAATATTCCGGTACTATCGGTAATTCCTTGTGCAACTATGACACCTGTATATGGATGACGAACAATCACTTTAGCTCCTTGCACATGAGGCGCTTTTTCTGTATTGTAGGTATACTCATCAACAACATCAATTTGTAAAGTTCCTTTATTTTCTGATACAGTTTCAATAGTAAAAGGAATACTAATCCCATTACCATTAGATAAATTAAGAGCTATACTTCCTTTTAAAGGTACATTTATTTGTTGCTTATCCGTTGGTTTTAATTCTAATACTATGTTTAATGTATCTGAGGCTCCTAATTTATCAATTTTCTCAGGAGATTTCAATTTTAACCATTCCAATTTAGGAACATCTATTTTTATATTTTTAGCTTCGGTTGAACCTATATTTACAACTTTTACTTCATATAATCTCGATTTTCCTTTGACCATACTCGTGTTTATAGTTACAGGATCTACTATGAGCTTAGCTTTTTCCGTATGACAATAATACCAAGAGGTAAAAGGAGTTTTAGCCCCTTCATCTGAAATAAATTCTGCTCTTATTTCATAATATTTTCTTACTGACGATGCTGCATTAGGAATAAGGGTGTATTTTAAAACGCCTTCCTCACCGGCATTTAGATTTAGTGATTTAGTTTCCAGTTTAAAATCAGCAGCAGTTGGTAATTTCACTTGTATATTAGTGAGTGTTGTTCGAGTATTATTTTTCAATTTAAACTCTCCTTCCAATCTTTGTCCTTCGGTGACCTCCCATTTCAAATAGTCCGACGGTTTATTAACCCACTCTACTCCTAACAAATTGAAATCATCTTGTGCCTTAACTTTCATTCCCGGATAGCCTGCGGCTATTTCATAAAATCCGTTTTCTCCTTTGAGAGGAGCAAAATCATAGGCAAAATTTCCTGTGGCATTGGTTTTTATAGCAAACGATCTTACAAAACCTCCGTTATTTATGCTTATTTCAATAGGCTTATTAGCGGCTAAACTTCCATTAATATATTTTGCCGAACCTTTCATGGTTATGATTTCCCCCGGTTTATAAACTTTTCTATCAACCTGTATATCCGCTGTATAAGAAGGTTTTAACTCTATTTCTTTATAGGATTCATTATTAGTATATGTTAATTCTTCTATATTCTTATCTGAGTTTAGAACTGCCACTAAGTTAAAAGAACCTGCCCGATCCGGTAATTGAATTATATGTTTAAAATCTATACTTTTACCGGGATTGATTTCATTTTCAATTACCGCCTCATCAAAAGGTTTTAAATCTTTTATCGATGTATTTGTTGATAAATAGTATTCTATTTTCATTCCTTTAGGAAGCACAGAAAATCCTTGATTTTTAATTTCGATTGATATCTCTGTAACTTGCCCTCCCTCTACTGTTTCCGGGGCAATAATTGAATTTATAATTGCATCAGGCTTATTTTGATCGGTAACTAATATCCAACCGAACCCGGAATTATAATCCTGCGCTTCTGCCTGTATCCTAATCGTTTGATCTCCTTTAATCGTTGGGTCAATTAATGTATTAATTGTTACTTCAACAGATTGTTTTCCTGAAGGTATCTCAACCGTTTGTGGAATTTCCAAAATTGTTGGCGAATCAGATGAAAGTTTTACTAAAAGTGATTTAGTAAGATCTTCATTTCTTACCGTATTTCGAGATATAATAATTTTTGCTGCTTTTTTAATTCCTGCTTTTACTGTAGATGGATTGGCTTTAACTGTTAAGGATAAGCCATCATTATCTAAAATTGTTACTTTACTTTTATATTCTGTCCCCGATATTCCACTAGATGCACCACTACATCCACAACCTGGAATATATAGGGATGCAGTAACGGTAACTACTCTGGTACTGTCAACTATAGAATTATCTACTACTCCTATTGAAAATTTCTTTTGAGTTTGTCCGGGTGTAAAAACTAGTTTTGAAGGAATAAGTAAAGCATCCGCTATATCTGTATTTATTAAAAGGGTAGCATTACTTTCCGTATTATCTAACCTTCTAATAATTGCTGTAGTTGCGTAAGTCCCATCTCCTTCAGATATTGTTGTAGGAGATATGATAAATTCAAAAGTTGGAATGTTAGCTTTATTTAATTTTATATCAATACTCTCTTGTTTATAACCAACTGCACGGGCTGTGATTTTCGCTGAAAGTTCGGCTTCTGGAACTTTGGTTTCAATTGCTTCAACATCAAATGAAACTTCTTTCATTCCTGCTTTTACCAACAGTTCATCGGGGATTTTTAATCGTTTATTGTAATCTGTTTCTAAATTAACTTTAATATCAGTAGAAGGAACTTGCATAAAATGCAAGGTAATTTTACTTTTATCTCCCGGATTTAAATTATTAGAAGAAGCAGTTATATTAAATGATGGTATTTCATCATCTATAATTGTTATATCAAAAAAAGTCTCTTTATAATCATTCCCTGAAAATGTAATCCTTACTGTTCTATCGCCGTCAATATTCGTATTATCTATGGGTTTCGCATAGATAACTGCTGTAGATGCTCCATTTTTAATGGTAACGGATTCCGGAAGTGCAAACTGATTTTCTATAGAGCTTTGAATAGTAAAAGTTTGATCTTTTGATATATCTCCGCTTCGGTTTAACAATATTTTAATTTTATCTTCAGAATTTTCAAGAATTTTATTTTTATCAGTTTCAATAAATAATACTTTATTTAAAAATATTGAATTAGCAGAAAGTGCTTTATTGTTTTCTTTATCTGAATCAGGTTCTTTTACAGATGATTCAGCTATAATATTTACTTCTAATTTACAATTTCCATCAAAACCGATAATTTTAGGTAATTTAAATTCTCCTTGCCTTATAATATTATCATTTTGATTTAAATCATTTTTATAAAAAATTGAACCTAATAAATATTTTTGATCGGTTATCTCTGAAACAAGATACACTTGTTCTGTCCAACCTCCTACGGCAATTTTTTTTCCTAAATTTTTAACTTTCCACGAAGCTGTTAGTGTTTTATCGGGTACAGCTTCTGACCCTAAAGTTGTAACTTCAGAAACTTCTAAATCGGGAGAAAAATCTTTTTTAATTAGCAATTTTCCTCCTTGATGGTTAGAACCTACATCCTGAATTTTAGTTGAACTTACTATAACATTTTTTAATAAAATATCAAAAGATTGCCCGTCTTTATAAGTAATTGGTATTTCAATAGGAATTTCAATAAGAGTACCTCTATTTCCTTTAAAGACTTTATTAGTATAGGAAAATACCATGAAATGATAATTCCCATCTTTATCCAAATTAGTAAATAGTACATGATCTTCTCCTTTACGATCTTGCTTCAAAATACTTTCTTTATCATATACAATTAAACCTTTCGGAACAACTAATGTAAATTCTACACCAATAATAGGATCACTATTAGTTAAATCTATATTTATTTTCGTTTTTTCACCTATACTTGCTGATACACTCGGAATTTGTAAACTATTCTGAGCAGATAACATAGTTATCCATAATGTAAAAATGATTTTAAATAGCGTTTTTATTTTCATAATCATTATTTTTATTAATCGGTTACTAAGATTTTTCTTTTATATGTTTTCTTATAATTTCTAAATTTTTGTTCTAAAAAATAGATATATACACCTGGCGTGAGGTTGCCTTTGAATAAAGTATACTCACAATTTCCTTGGTTTACCGGCAAATTTTTTACAACCTTTACTACCCTTCCTTGAAGATCATATAAAGTTAATTGAACATCTAATGCATTATCCGGAAGATAATACTTTATAAAAGTTTTCTCTGAAAAAGGATTAGGTGTATTAGTTACTTTATTCGATAAATCATTAGCTTCATTAGTATCCTCAATATTTAATAATTTACCATTAATTTGGAACACAATTTCTTCGGCCTTTTCATTGGACAATAGTCCAGATACTATATTACTTCCTGAAGGAATTTGAGCTATGGGATGTTTTCCAACTTTAAGTCCATCTTTAGTGCTAAAGCATAGTATACTAATTAGTTCATGATTCTTAGAAACATGTAAAGTAAAATCTTTTGGATTTAGTAAGGATATTATATTTTCATTTAATCCACCTTTTAATCGAATATCAAAAGCTGAAACCGTTTGATCAAAATTTTCTAAATATAAAATATTGTTTTCAATACTTAAATTATTAGTCAAGTTTCGAGAAGTAACTTCATTTTTAACTTGAGGATTTTTTTCTAAAGTATTACTCTGAATCTGATTTACTAATAGTAATACATCCAGTAAATTTATATCAGAATCCTTATTTATATCAGAAGCGGAATAATTAAAATATTTAGGATAAATAGATTGCAAATAATTTAAAATTGTTTGTATGTCAAGAACATTAACTACACCATCCATATTTGAATCTCCGTCTTTATATGTCAAAATATAGCTTATATTACTATATTTTGTTGTGCCTGATATCTGTTTTAAGATTAACTCTTGATTGGTTGGAATATTCCATCGTTGAATTAAGTCTACTAATTTTATACCTTTCTCTGGTATAGTTATATTCTTACTGAAATCACCAATAGTGATCGAATAACTTTGATTAATAAATTTTTGTGATTTATGATCGTATCGATTTATGCTTGTATCTTTTATCACAGTTTGATCAGATAATGGTAATTTTCCTAAATCAATAGTTTGACGATCCAAAATGACTGTAACATTTGATGGAATTATTTTTTCAATACCATTTATACGGTTAGAAGAAAGATTTATCGATTTAAGTTTAGGTAAATCTGCTATTTCTTTCGGAATTATTCCGTTTAAATTATTGTCGGAAAGATTTATTTCAATGATATGTCCTTCATTATGAATTATCCCTTTCCAAGATTGTATATGTAGATTATTTGATGAAATATCCCATTTTTCTTTCCATTGATCACCGTTTGTTTTTTGGTATAGCTTCACCAAAGCTCGATATTCTTCGTCAAAGACCGGAGTGGTAGATTGTCGTACAATGCCTTTATATCTGTTATGTGAACCTGACGCAGAACCGTCTGATTGCCAAATTGCTATGGAAGCATTATCGGGTATTTCTGATATATTTATATCTGAGAAAATGATCAAACTGTCTTTAGCTGTACTTTTGGAAATATTTAAATTATTAGCCTGTAAGTAAAATGTATTTTTAGCTTTGAAATCAGAATTTTTAGTATCGTATAAATTAATTTTATTTAGCTTAACGATAATTTTATCATCTTTTAATTCTAAATATTCATCTTTGCTGCTCTCTTGATTTCGTATATCTGCATTGTTAAAAGTTAATGGATGATCAATATCGGTAAAAGAATTATTCGATAAATCAAGCTCATTTATTTCTTTTAATTCATTTAACACTATTGAAGGAATATTCCCGGAAAAATTATTATTAGATAAAATCAATTTTTTTAGTTCTTTTGATTCCGACAATGAGGCAGGAATGTTTCCGGATATTTTATTACTTAAAACATTTAAAATCTTTAATTTTTTTAAATTACCTAATGATATGGGTAATTCCCCTTCGATTTCATTTGAGTTTAAATTTAGAACTTCAAGATATTTCAATCCTGAAATTTCCTCAGGAATAGTTCCCATCAACAAATTATTTGGTAAAGAAATGGATATTATATGTCCATCTTTAATTCCTACACCATACCAATTTTCTATATGTAGGTTATTTTTCGACACATCCCATTTATTTTTCCATAGAAATCCTAATGTAGAAGAATGAAACTTTTTTAAAATTTCAAATTCAGTAGCTTCCACCTGTCTACCGAAAGTTAATTTATCATAATATATGTTTGTGCCTTGTGCATATCCTTCCGTTTGTTCAATTCTTACCTTATCTCCATATTTTACTCCCCACGAAGCTATATCCTTAAAATATAACATTCCGTTATTAGAATAAGTTGATCCCTTTCTTACATTATTAATATATATATTAAAAATATATTTTCCATTAAGGTTTGAAGATCCATTACTTATGGAGAAAACACAAATTTGCGGAAGTTCGATAATCAATTCATTAGTGCCCGTTTCTAATTCTGAAATTTTAATAGCTTGATTTTTAAAATTTAAATTTGAAATTGCCCAATGATCTTGAATTAATGATTTTGGTATATCTTGTATTTGATTTCCATCAACTTCTAAGGTTGTTAAACTGATCATATTTCCTATGGTGGAAAATAATTGACTTATATTATTCTTACTTATAATCAATGTTTTTAATTTCCCCATTTCTCCCCAACTTTCAGGTAAAACTCCTTGTATTTTACATCTTGATAAATTTAAATATTCTAAATTCTTTAATTTCGATAGTACTTCCAAATTTGAATTGCTTATATCTATAGCATCCAAGTAATAGGAATTAAAATTTAAAATTTTTATGTATTCAAGGTTTATAATACTTTCCGGCAGTTTGCCTTTTACATTATAAAAATAATATAAACTAAGTCCGGTGACATGTCCATTCTCTACTGTTACTCCACTCCATGGTATCTCATGTAAATTATTCTCCGATATATCCCATTTTTTCCATTGATATGAGCCACTCCAATTCGAGCCGTTCAATTGGTTGTAAATATCTACCAAGGCTTGGTATTCTTTTTCAGGTACTTTCGGTAATTCTATATTTACTTGGGAAAATCGTAGATAATTGTCTCCCATGTAGGTATTATTTTGTGTATACGTTTCTTGATATAAATATAGATCATCTCCTTTTTTAATTGTTGATAATAATTCTTTGGGTATAGTTACTATTCCTTTTTCTGACACCGGCAGGTATTCTACTATTTGACTACCTCTTAAATAAATACGAAGTAATGGTTTTTGACTGAAGTCGTTTTTTAATCTATTATATAAAAATAGTTGGGGTAAATTTATTTCTACATCTTCCCCTTTATATGTGAATAAAGGTAAAGTAATGGTTTGCTTTCTTAAATTGTAATCCGTTATGCTATAAGGTAAAAATCCCTCTATGGATGAAATTTGATTACTATAAAATTTTACTGTCTTTAAGCTTTTGATCTCTTCCAGTTCTTTGGGTACTTTTTTGAAATTATTATATGAAAGATCTAAATATTCCAACTTACATTTAGAAATTGATGGGGGTAATTCTTGTATTTGATTCCCATCTAATTCTAATCTTATTAAATTTTCCATATTTCCTATAGTAGAATTCATTTGATATACACTTGAATAACCTATATTAAGATATTTTAATTTCTGTAATTCTCCCCAACTTTCAGGGATTGGTCCCCCTATTTTGCTTCCATATAAGTATAAGCTTTCTAAATTCTTTAATCCCGATAAAACACTCCAATCCGTTCCCTGAAAATCTTTTTCTATATAATATGAGGATAAACTTAAATAATTTAAGTACTCCAAATTTTTTATACTTT